>JANNHP010000319.1:0-19289 GCA_031404455.1 Planctomycetia bacterium
GGATGGGGACGAGGCGCATCCGGGGCTCCAGGACCTTGCGACGCTCTGCGTATCGCCAACCCCGTGCCCGCCCACGGTGCATGCGCCGCGGACCCCGTCCCCGGCTGGCCCCGGGGGCACAGGGGGTCCCGCCCCTTCCGAGAGCTGACGCCGCCTGCGGCTGACTGGCCCGCGTCGCCGTCTAGAGCGCTGCGTGGTCGACGACGAACTTCCGCCGCCGACGGTACATCTCGGCGACGGCGAGGAGCGTCAGCACGCCCATCGCGAACGGGGACGGCGACGTGATCGACCGGGGCGCCTTCGGTGCGGGCGCCGGAGTCTCCGACACGGCGGCCGCAGGCTCGGCGGGAGTCGGGGAGGCGAGATCGAGGTGCGCCTGCTCGTGGCGCGCGGCGGCCGCGGCGCCGCCTCCGGCGAGGAGGGTCACGCCGCCGATCACGAGGCAGAGGATGGGGACGAGGCGCATCCGGGGCTCCAGGACCTTGCGACGCTCTGCGTATCGCCAACCCCGTGCCCGGACGCCCTTCGAGCCTGTCCAGGCTCGACCGGGCCTCGATGTCGAGCCCGATGGACGCTCGAAAGATGGGCCACGTCGATTTCCCCGGACGCGCGGCATACTCTCCCGGCCATGAACGACCCCCTGCTGCGGTTTCGTGAGGAGTTCCCGATCCTCGCGAAGTCGAACTACCTCATCTCCAACTCGCTCGGCGCCATGCCGCGCGGCGCGGCCGAGGGGCTCTCGCGGTACGCGGAGTCGTGGGCGACCCGGGGCGTGCGGGCCTGGGGCGAGGGCTGGTGGGAGATGGCCGTGAAGACGGGCGACCTCGTCGCGCCGCTCCTCGGCGTCAAGCCCGGCCAGGTGACGATGCACCAGAACGTCACCATCGCGACGGCGATCTTCCTCTCGTCGCTCGACTTCCGCGGCGAGCGGAAGAAGCTCGTGATGGTCGACCTCGAGTTCCCGTCGCTGCAGTACCTCTACCACCTCCATCCCGACGCCGAGATCGTCACCATCAAGTCGAAGGACGGCATGGGCATCGACGCCGCAGAGGTCTGCAAGGCGATCGACGAGCGGACGAGGCTGGTCGCGTTCTCCCATGTGCTCTTCCGCTCCAGCTTCCTCATGGACGCCCAGCGCATCGCGAAGCGCGCGCGAAAGTTCGGTGCGACGACGCTGCTCGACGTCTTCCAGTCCGCGGGGACGATGCCGATCGACCTGCCGAAGTGGGGGATCGACGCCGCGGTCGGCGGGTGCCTCAAGTGGCTCTGCGGCGGTCCGGGCAACTGCTTCCTCTGGGTCGATCCCGCCGTCGCGAAGAAGCTCCATCCTCGGGTCACCGGATGGCAGGCGCACAAGCGGCCGTTCGCGTTCGAGCCGGGGCCGATCGACTCGCGCGAGGACGCCTGGCGCTTCCTCACCGGCACGCCGAACGTCGCGGCGCTCCACGCGGCGGCGACGGGCCTCGAGATGATCGCCGCCGCCGGCCTGAAGGAGATCCGCGAGAAGTCCGTGCGTCAGACCGAGCGCCTCGTCCGCCTCGCCGAGGCCGAGGGATACAAGGTCAACGCGCCGCGCGAGCCGAAGCAGCGCGGCGGTACGGTGGCGCTCGACCTCCAGCACGGTGCCGAGATCGCCGCGGAACTGAACGCCCGCGACGTGTGCTGCGACTTCCGCCCCGGCGCCGGCGTCCGCTTCTCGCCGCACTTCTACACGCGGGAAGACGAACTCGACCGGGCGATCGCCGAGGTGCGGAAGATCGTCACGACGAAGGCGTGGAAGAAGCACGAGTCCGTCAAACGGACGGTGACGTGACGGGTGGTCGTGTCTTCGTAGGGGCGACGCATGCGTCGCCCGCGGTGGCGCGGCCGGGAACGATCGCTGCCGGGCGTTCGGACGGCGGGCGAGGCATGCCTCGCCCCTACAACGGCGTGGCCTGCCTGTCCCGGCTGAAGCCCGAACACCGAACCCGCCGCACCGTTGACGCGATGCCGCGACCTCGTCGACTCGACGCACAGAGGTGCGTGACATGCCCCTGATCGACATCTCCCGCCGCGTCTCGCCGAAGTCCGCCGTCTTCCCGGGCGACATCCCGTTCGAGATCGTGCAGACGGACATCGGCTCGTGCGTCGTCGGGCGGATCACGACGACGCTCCACATCGGCACGCACGCCGACGCGCCGAACCACTTCGTCCGCGGCGCGGCTGGCATCGGCGAGGTCGCGCTCGACAAGTACTTCGGCCCGTGCCGCGTGGTCGAGCGCATCGGCAACGGCCCGATCACGGCGGAGGAAGTCACCCGCTGGAACGTCCAACGCGGCATGCGCTACCTCGCGAAGACGCAGCGCGCGATCGACCCCGATGTCTTCCCCGACGAGTTCGCGCACCTGACGCCCGACGCCGCGCGCCTCCTCGCCTCCGCGGGCGCCGAACTCTTCGGCATCGACACGTCCTCCGTCGATCACCGCGACAGCAAGACGCTCGACGCGCACAAGGCGCTCCTCGCGGGCGGCGTCGCCATTCTCGAGAACCTCGACCTCACCGCCGCCCCGCCCGGCCCGTACGAGCTGATGGCGTTCCCGCTGCGGATCGCGGGCGCGGACGCGAGCCCGGTGCGGGCGGTGCTGCGGACGCTGATGTAGATGGCGGTCGCCGCGGTTCCATGGTGGCGGCGGCGCGCGAAGTTGCCTCGGTGGGTCAAGGCGATGCTGATCGTCCTCGCGCTGCTCGGGATCGCAAACGTGCTTCTCGACGTGATCCCGCCTTCGCAGCAACCGTTCCTCGACTACGTCGCCGAGTGCCGCGCGCGGGGCGAACCGACGAGCGTCGCCGAGTACCTCGAACTGGATTCGGACGCCCTCGGCCACGCCGCCGCCGTGATCGCCGCGCCGGCGACGGAGGCCCGCGTGCGCCGCGAGGGAGCGCCATGGCCCTGGGAGGCGGGGGCGAACCACGCGTGGCTGAAATCAGCACGACCCCACGAACTCGACGCGATGCGGGCGCAACTTCAGGAACTCGCCCCGTTCTTCGACCGGCTCGAATCGGCATCACGGGGTGCGCGACTTTGCTGCGCCTTCTCGTGGACGAACGGCGACGACCCCCTCGTGCCCGCGCTCCAGTCGGCGCTCCGGCTGTTGTCGGTGTCCGTCGTCGCCGACCCAACCCTGGACGGGCGAATGGGATCGATCGAGACCATGACGCGCCTGTCCCGCCTGGCACGCGGCACGACGACGCGCCGCATGGTCGGAGTCGCGATGATGACGTTCGCAGTCACTTCGATTCGTCACGAGACGGAGCCAGGGCTCCCTGACCCCACGGTGACGCGGGCACGGCTGGAACCGTTGCTGTCGAGCGAGCGACTCGACTCACTTTCGGAGTTCGTGCGTGCCGAGCGCATCGAGCTCATGGACACCTTCACCCAGTTGCTCGAAGGTCGAATGGTGCCGGACGAGCTCTTCGATGGGATTGCGCCTGTGACGGATGACTGGAGGGGGCGCCGCCTCCTCGGACTGATCCACAACGGGGGGACACCCGTTGGCTCGCCCGAAGACTGTGTGCGCGCCCTCGAGTTCCTGTCCGAGATCTCGTCGATCGACATCACGACGTTCGTGCGCTGGAAGCAGGAGTTCGACCGTCGCGTCGCGACGATGGGTAAGTACTCGGTGTCGAACTGGGCCTCGATCATGCCCTCTCGCGTAGCCGTCCACATGGCGCGAGCCGACGCCGCGACCCGCCTCGCCCGCATCGCCCTCGCCGCCGCCGAGCACCGCGTCACGCACGGCGACTTCCCCGCGACGCTCGACGAGTTGAAGTCGATGTTCCCCGACGGCATCCCGCTCGACCCGTACACCGACGCGCCGTTCGTCTACGAGACGACGCCGACCGGCGTGCGGATCGCGTCCGTCGGCAGACTCGCGGACGAAGCGGCGCTCGACGAGCCGACACTCCGCGAGCGATGCCTCGTCTGGGAGCTGAAGCGGTGACCGGCGACCGTCGTTCCGCCCGAACCTGGCTGACGGTCCTCGTCGTCGGCCTCGCCGTGCTCATCGGACTCACGTTCCTCCTCGCGCAGCCCTACTCGCGCAAGCCGGTGGACGACTACGTCGCCAAGGTGAAGGCGGCGGGGAAGCCGGTCACGCTGCGCGCGGCGCTCGGCCCCGATCCGCCGGCGCAGGTGAACGGCGCGGTCGAGATCGAGGCGGCGTCGAGGTGGATGGGCGAGCACCTCGGCGCCGAGGACGCGTGGAAGGTCGCCGGGATGTATCGAGATGAAGCGAGGCCGCGCTGGTTCGAGGAACTCACGGACGACGAGCGCCGCGACCTCGACGCCTTCTTCGCCGGCGCGAAGCCGCTCTTCGACGGACTCGCCGCCGGACTCGCGAAGCCGCGCGTGCGAACGCCGACGCCTCCCGGCGACGCGGCGATCCAGTTGACGGACATCGAGTCGCGCGCGTCCGTGATCCGCCTGCTCTCGGCCAAGGCGCTCGCCGCGTCGCGTCCCGAAGATCGTCTCGACGCGACGGCGCTCCTCGCGGCGCTCGGCGTCCGACTGGAGAGCCGCGCGCTGTTCGACGAGTTCCTCTCCGCGTGGGCGATGGACCGAGCGGCGCAGGCCACGCTTCACTCGCTGGAGCGCGGAGGGATCGACGCGGCGGCTTGGCGCGCGCGACTCGACGCCGACTTCGCGCGGCCGTGGCTGCCGCGGTTCCGCGACGCCGTCCGCCTGGAGCGCGCGTACATCCTCGACTTCCTGCGGACCGCCGACTTCGACCAGATCGCGCAGACGGACACGATCACGACGAAGCGGTGGACGAAGGTCCTCCTCGATCGCATCGCCTCGCGCCTCGACTCGGTGGTGAAGGGCGACGCCGCCCCGCGGGGAAGTCCGGCGGATCTCGCCCAGGCGCTCGCGGCGAGCGAGACGCTGGAGTCGACGCCGACGGACTCGTATCCGCGCATGGCGGCGGAGTTCGCCCGTCTCGGCGCGGGCGCGTCGCAGTCCTACGGCCACATCAGCGTCATCCGCCCGATCGTGCAGTGCGCCGAACGCCTCGCGCGGACCGACGCGGCGACGCGCCTCGCGCGCATCGCCCTCGCCGCGGCGGAGCACCGCGCGAAGCACGGCGACTTTCCCGCGTCGCTCGACGACCTCGCGGGCGCGTTCCCGAATGGCGTCCCGCTCGACCCGTTCACCGACGCGCCGTTCGTCTACGAGAAGACCGCTACCGGCGTCCGGATCTCGTCCGCCGGACGACTCGCCGCCGAGCCGCCGCTCAGCGACGCGACGCTCCGCGAGCGAATGCTCGTGTGGGCGTTGAGGCGTTGACGACTACCGCGGCGCGCCGCCGCGCTCGAGGAGCATGAGGATCTCGGCGAGGATCGTGCGCCCGCCGTCGTCGGCGTACCAGCGCAGGATCGGCGCGTAGAACTCGGTCCTCTGCGACTCCGTCGGCACGCCGAGCTCGCGGCGCCGCGCCCGGAACATCGCCTGCAAAGGTGCGGGACGAGGACCCCACGCGCCGAGCGCGCCGCCGCGGTCGTCCTCGACGATCGCGATCGGGATGGCGCGCCCTCCGTGCGTCAGGTAGCGCGACAGCGCCGCGGGGTGGTCGTCCGCGAGGAGATACCGCGCGTCGATGAGCGGTGTCGCTGCGAACGCCTTCGCGAGCAGAGGCACGGAGTGCGCCGCGTCGCCGCACCAGTCCTCGGTCAATACGAGTACGCGTCGTTTCTCCGGGAGTGCCGCGAGACGCGCGGCGGATTCGTCGTCCAGCGTCGCGCCGAGCCAGTTCGATTCCCAGAGGTCGCGTCTCTCCTCGACCGAGGAGAGGTAGACGTCCCATGGGCGCGCCGCGTCCCACTCCTGTACGGTGAAACCTCCCGAGGTCATCGTCACACTCCCAGGTCGTAGAGGTGCTCGTAGACGAGGTCGAGGTCGTTCGCGGCGACGTGGACCGCAGCGAGCGCCTTCTTCGAGTTGCGCGACGTCGTCGGCGCGAGGCCCGGTCGCGCGACGAACGACTTCAGGCGCTCGTAGATCGCGAGGAGCTCGGCCTCGTCGGCGGTGAGGGCGGTCCCGAGACGGTCGGTCTTCATGACTTCTTCCTCTGGTCCACGAGACGTTTCGCCTTCAGCTCGAACCGCGGCAGTTCGCCCTGGCCCGCGCGCTCCACGTGGATGCGCAGGTTCTCGTGCGCCTCGGCCAACTCCTTCGCGAGGTGCGTCTGCATCGCGGCCCACTCCACGTCGAACCCGGGCTTCAGCTCGATGCGCACGGTGACTTCCTCGCGCCCGCTGTCGGCGCTCGTCCAGAGCACGAGCTGGAACTCGTCGATCTCGGGGTGCTCGCGGACGATCGCCTCGATCGCGCGCGGGTACACGTTCGTGCCGCGGATCTTGTGCATGTCGTCGACGCGCGTCTGGATGCCGCCGTGGTAGATGTCGAACGTCCGTCCGCAAGAGCACTCGGCCGCGGGGCGCTTCTCCACGATGTCGCAGGTGCGGTAGCGGATCACCGGCAGGATGCCGCGGCCGAAGCTCGTGCAGACGCGCTCGCCCTTCGCCCCGTAGGGCACGGGCTCGCCGGTCGCGGGGTCGATCACCTCCTCGATGAAGTGATCCTCGATCACGTGCGTACCGCCGGGACGGTACCGGCACTCGAACATGAAGATGGTGCCGATCTCCGTCATGCCCGCCGAGTCGCCGCAGACCGCGTTCCACGCTTCGTCGATCTGCCGCCGCACCGCGGGCACGGACCCCGACGGCTCGCCCGAGAGGATGATCCGCTTCACCTTCGACTGCGTGGCGAGATCGATGTTGAGCTCGCGCGCGACCTGCGCGAGGCGCAGCACGTACGTCGGCGTGGCGCAGAGCACCGTCGCGCCGGTGTCCACGATGAGCTTCACGCGCGTCTCGGTCGGGAGCGAGCCGGAGGGGATGACCGTGGCGCCGAGCTTCTCGTTAGCGTAGTGCGCGCCCCAGAAGCCGATGAACTGCGCGTAGCTGAAGGCGATGAACACGGTGTCGCTCGGGCGCACGCCGAAGCCGTGGAAGCCGTAGCACCACATGTCCGCGATCCACTCCCAGTCGCGCATGCCGTCGAGCGCGCGGAGCGGCATCTTCCCGGTCGTTCCCGACGTCGTGTGGTAGCGGATCGCGACCGACGGGTCGCACGCGGGCAGCGTCCCGTACGGCGGCGCCGCGGCCTGCGACGCCATCCACTCCTCGCGCGTCATCATCGGGATGCGGCGCAGGTCGTCGAGCGACTTCAATTGCTCGCTACGGAACCCCGCCGCGGCGAACCGCTCCCGGTGGAACGGGCTCTTCGCCTCGGCCCACGCGCAGAGATCGCGCAGTTTGCCGAACTGGAGCGCGGAGAGGCGCTCGCGCGGCATCGTCTCGTTCTTCGGGTTCCAGTACTCGTCGGGGAGCAGCGCGGTCTTCGTCATGCGGCCGAAGGGTAGGGACGCGGCCCGCGCCGGTCAACCGGGCCTTCTCGTCGGGCGTCCCTCGGCGGCCGTGCTTGACGCCGCTCCGCGCGTCGGTGAGTCCGCACGAGCGGCTCTCGCGCTGGGAAGAGGAGATCAAGGACGAGCTGGCGGCTGCGGCGTTCGTGCAACTCTGGATGACTCCCATTGTCATCAACGCGGACACCGGCGAAGCGACGGGCGGCGAGGAGTGGCCCGTCCAGCGGTTCCACGCGAGTTGGCTCGGGCAGCGTCTTCGCCTGACGACAGCGGCGGTGCGCCGCAAGACCAAGGAGCAGTCACGGGCGGAGACCGACCGGGCCTGGACCGAGTTCCTCGCCGCGTCGAACGGCTCGGAGCTACTGCGCGGGGAGGACACGCGGACGCCGGCGCAGCAGGCGGAGGAGTTCGCGCGGTCGTTCGTCAAGGGGTGCGCGGGAAGTCTCTCGACGTTCGTGGAGCTCGCGGGACCGGACGGGGTTACGGAGTTCCTACGGCTCGGCGCGCTGCGACGGTCGGCGAAGCACCGCATGTTCGTCGAGCGGGCGGCGGAGACGCGGGCCGTGGTGCGGGGCGTGTTGGGACTCTGAACGACGCGGACTAGCGGGAGTGGTCAGTCAATCGGGACGGTCTTCGCCGGGCGGAAGCCGAAGACGGCGGTCCGAGAGTCCGGATCGTTGCGGCCGTGGTACGCGCAACGCGCGTCCCGGGCGGGGTGGGAATAGCTCCCGCCGCGAAGCACGCGCATCTCGGCGTTCGTTGCGCCGATCGGATCGGTCACCGGTCCGGTCGGGTAGTCGCCGCACCAGTCCTGGCACCACTGAAACACGTTGCCGTGCATGTCGTAGAGACCGAACGCGTTCGGTTTCTTCTCGCCGACCGGGTGCGTCGTGCGGTCCGAGTTCTCGGGGTGCCAAGCGTAGAAGCCGAGCGATCGCGCATCATCGCCGAACCCGAAGGCGGTCGTCGTACCCGCCCGACATGCGTACTCCCATTGCGCCTCGGTCGGGAGTTCCAGTCCAGCCTTGCCGCAGAACGACGTCGCGTCGTCCCACGACACTTGCTCGACTGGCAGTGTCGGACCCTTGAAGTTGGACGGGTTCGACCCGACCACCTTCGCGTAGGCCGCCTGCGTGCAGTGCGTCCGCGCGATCAGGAACGGCTGCGTGAGCCAGACCCGATGCAGCGTCTCGCCCGGCGAACGGTCAGTCTCGCTCTCGGGTGATCCCATCGCGAAGATGCCACCCGGGACCAGCACGAACTCCAGCCCGGTCTTCGCGTGCGAGTAGATCGCCACCTCGTGCGTCTGCCCGCCGCAGGAGAACGTCTCCGAGCGCAGCAGCGCGAAATCGGGAAGGCGACGCGAAACGTCCTCGGCGGCGGCGCGTCGGGCTGATGTCGTCGCGGCGTCCCACTTGTTCAACTCGACGAGGATCTCCCTCGACACGGCAGGAATTGGACCCGGACTGTTCTGAAGCGGTGCGGACGGCGAACATCCCGAGGCCAGCAGGATCACCCACGTGGCGGTCGCCATGGAGCCGCCCGCAGATCTGCGATTCCCGTTCATGCGGGAATGGTAGCTCTCGATGGGAGCAAGGCCGTCGAGGACCGGGGGACCCGCCGGGAAGCGTGACCGCTCCCCGACGGTCGCGCGGTGCGACGCATCGGCGCATCCCGGTGGGGTCGGCCCGCAGGCGGCCGGACGATCCGGCGACGGGGGAGTCGCGATCGGACGAGCTACTTGCCGAGCATGCGGTCGTACTCCGCGTGCGAGCCGCACCAGTACCAAGAGTACGTGCCGTCCGGGAGCTTCTCGGCGACGGCGCGGTAGCTCAACGTGAGGCGGATCGACCAACTGTTCCGGCGGAAGCGCACGCGCCGTCCCTGGCCGAGCGGCTTCAGGTGGCGGGACGGGTGCCGCGGGTCCTCGATAGCGAACCGCGCCATCTCCTGGACACGGACCGGCAGGTCCGCGAGCAAATCGTCGAAGCGGGGCTCGACGCTCGCGATGGTCTACGCGCCCTTGCGCGCCGCGTCTTCCGAGAGCTCGTCGCTGACGGACTTCGCTTCACGGTGGACGCGGAGGAACTCGTCCGCGCCCTCGACCTCGCCGAACTCGCGCCGATAGCGGCGGATCACGGCCAGGAGCGGCGCGTTGCGCTTCACCCAACGATGGTGGACGCCTTCGATCCGCCGTTCGGTCGCCGCGCTGTAGGCCGCGCCCTTGGCCCACGAGAGGCGCAGTTCAGCGTCGAGGTCCTCGATCTCGCGGTAGAGCGCGAGTTCCGCGCGGAGTGCGTCCTCGAGGTCGCGGCACGCCATCGCCTTGGCGTGGTCGTCGTGCCACGGCTCGCGATCGACCTTGCGGTCTACGCGGTCCAGGCGGCTCTTGAAGGTGCGCGCTTGCGCCATGCGTCTCCTATCGGCTTCGTGGAGCGCCGGGCGGACCGGCGCACGAGGAGATCAGTATGCGGGGCGACGCCGAACGCGTCGAGCACTGCGATGGCGCTCGGGAGGACGACGTGGGATCTGGGGAACTTCTACAGGGACGCTCGCGCTCCTTGATGCGTTCGCCGCGCGCTTCAAGACGTCGCGGTCGGGCGTCCTGTTGGAACTGATCCGCGGCGGTCTGGCGGAGGCGTTCCAGGCGCTGCCCGAGGACGAGAAGTCGAAGATGGCCGAGGCCGTGCGCGCGAAGGCTCCGAACGCCGGAGGCTTGATGCAGGCACCGGAGTTCGCGTCGCTCCCGGACGCAGACAAGCGGTAGACGGGTCATGGTGGACTTTCCCCGCGACGAGCACGGCGAACCGCTGACAGGCGTCCGCGGCGTCTTCCGGGCTTCCGAGGCGGCGGAGTTCCTGGGTGTGTCTCGCGCGACCTTCTATCGCCTGGACGCGAAGGGGGAGATCCCGCGCGCCGTCCGTATCGGCAACAGCCGCCGATGGCGGACCGATGAACTGAGACGTTGGCTTGACAAGCGTTGCCCGTCGCGCGAGCGGTGGGAGGAGATGAACGGATGAGCGTCTTCCGAAGGACGTACACGGGCCGCGACGGCAAGCGCGAGAAGACCGGAGTCTTCTACGTCGAGTTCCGCGACCACATGGACCGCGTTCAGCGTGTGCCCGGCTATCGCGACCGCGCGGCAACGCAGGAACTGGAACGCAAGCTGCGGACTCTCTCGGCGCTGCGGGCCTCCGGGTCGCCGCCGGATGAGACGATGCGGCGGTGGACGGAGAACCTCCCGGCCGCGCTGCGGGACCGACTCGCGGCCGTTGGTCTCATCACGGCGCAACAGGTGGCCGCGCTGCGGTCGTTGTCAACGCTCGTCGATGCGTGGGCGGAACACTTAGGCGCGAAGGGGACGGGGGAGGAGCACGTCCGGCTCGTCAAGGCACGCGCGCTTCGCGTCATCAACGGCGCGGGCGCGAAGTTCTGGACGGATCTCAGCCCGACGGACGTGGAGAACTACCTGCGGACGGCTCGCGAGAGCGGGAAACGGATCAGTGCGAGGACGAGCAACTTCCACCTCCAGGCCGCGCGGCAGTTCATCCGTTGGGCGATCCGCACCGGACTTGCGGTCGAGGACCCGCTGCGAGTCCTTGAGCCGATGAACGCCGAGCGCGACCGACGCCGCAAGCGCAGGGCGTTGACGGCGGACGAGTTGCAGCACCTTCTCGACGTGACCGCGCGGGGCGCGGATCGCGACGGGATGTCCGGTCCGGAACGGGCGCTGCTGTACCGGCTCGCAGTCGAGACGGGCCTGCGGCGCGGAGAGTTGGTTGCGCTCGTGGTGGCGGACCTCGATCTCGAGACGCCGAACGAGCCGACGGTGCGAGTGCGGGCCGCGACGGCGAAGAACGGGCGGGAGGCGCGGCTGCCACTGCGGGCCGAGTCGGTTCCGGCTCTCGCCGCGTTCGTCGCGAATCGGCAGCCGCACTGCCCGGTGTTCGCGACGCCGAAGAGTTGGCGAGCCGCGGAGTGCATGAGCGCGGACCTCGCGGCGGCGGAGATCGAAGCGACCGATGCCGCGGGCCTCATCGTGGACTTCCACGCGCTGCGAACGACCTTCGCAACGTCGCTCGCGCGAAGCGGCGCTTCGCTCCAGGTGGCGCAACGTCTCATGCGGCACTGCACGCCGACGCTGACCGCGAACGTCTACACCGTTCTTGGCCGCGACGACGAGCGGGCGGCGGTCGCCAAGTTGCCCGGCGCGGCGACTCCGAAGGGCGAGAGCGCGACTGGACCGCAGGGGCGCGCGACGAGCCCGAATGTCTGGCAGGCCAGTTGGCAGGAGCGCGCCGGAAACGATGCGATTCCGTGCGACTCGGTGAGACGGTCGGCGCGCGGCGCGGCGATGTTCGAGCGCGGGCGTGAAACGCTGGAACTGTGCGGAGTTCGAGGCGAGACTCCGCCCGTCTTCGCACCCGCGGGAGCAGACGGGGTCCTGGTGGCCCCCCCGGTCTTCAAAACCGGTGTGCCGGGCGAACCCCGGTAGGTCGGTTCGATTCCGATGTGCTCCCGCCAAGTGTGGCCGGTTGCGTACACTCCTCGTCGACAGGCGGAGGGCGCGATGCGAAGGCGGACCAGCGGCTCGGGCGGGCGTGTCGTCACCGACGTCGTGGCAGTCCTCGTCGTGGTCTCGATCGTAGCGGGGGTGTTGATCTTCAAGCTACGTCGCGACGACGCGTCAGAGTCGGGCGATGTCGGGGCGTCCGCCGCCGCGCCGAAGGCCGAAGCCCGCGACGTCCCCAGGGACCCGGTCGAGGCCGCGGCTTGGTGGCTCCGCGCCGCCGAGAACGGCGACGCGCGTGCGCAGTACCAGTTCGGGTGCTGCTGCGAGTTCGGGCGGGGCGTCCCGCAGGACCACGCCGCCGCGGTGAAGTGGTATCGGCTGAGCGCGGAGCAGGGCCTCGCCGACGCTCAATCGTCGCTCGGGAACTGCCACCTCTTCGGCACGGGAACGCGCAAGGACACCCGGAAGGCCGCGCATTGGCTGCGCAAGGCCGCGGACCAGGGCGACGCAATGGCGCAGTTCAACCTCGGCTTGCTGCTCACCGCGGGCGACGGCGTCCCGAAGGACCTGGCAGAGGCCGCGCGCATGTACCGGCTGAGCGCCGAGCAGGGTGTCGCGGGAGCGCAGTTGAACCTCGGCGTGATGTGCGGACGCGGAGAGGGCGTGGCCAAGGACGCGGCGAAGAGCGTGAGTTGGTTGCGGAAGGCTGCCGAGCAGGGCAACGTCGCGGCGCAGTACTACGTCGGCCACCGCTACGATCGCGGCGACGGAGTGCCCAAGGACGCCGCGGAAGCCGCGAAGTGGTACCGGCGCGCCGCCGAGCAGGACCACGCGGAAGCGTCGTTCGCGCTCGCGGAGATGTACATGAAAGGAGAGGGCGTGCGTCAGGACGCGGTCGCGGGCGTGAGATGGTACCGACGCGCGGCAGAGCTGGGCGATTCTTGGGCGCAGTGGAACCTCGGATGCATGTACGCGCTGGGGAAGGGCGTGGCGCGGGACAACGTGGCGGCCCTTGCGTGGCTCCGTATCGCCATGTCGGCCGGACGTCGCGATGAACAAGGGATGATCGAGGAAGTGGAGCGGCAGATGTCGGCCGAGCAGATCGCGCAGGCGGGGAGGATCGCGGGCGCATTCCGTGCGCGTCGCTGACCCGGACGAGTGCCCGGGGTCGTCCGATCCCGTGTCGAGAGGCCGGGCCGACGAGAGGCGACGACGAGTCTCACCTTCCATCGCACCGCACCGCGGGCGGCGGGGTACGCGCCGCCCGCGCGGCGCCGCGCTGCGGACAACTCCGCGCAGTCCCGGGCGTCTGGCGATCGGGGCAGGTCCTGGCGAGTTCTCCGCGGTCGACGACGGGCGCCCTCGGCCATCGAGGGCCGGCGCCCAAGAGCGTGCACGGGGGACTCGGCAGCTAACATCCCGCGACATGGCGAAGGCGGAGCCCCTCTCGAACCGTGCGATCAACCGCGCGGGCGACTTCCTCCGCGAACTGAAAGCCGGGAAACAGGGAGTCGAGCTCAGCAAGCTGGTTGAGGCTCATCGGGTCGTCTACGCCTTCCGCAGTCAATGGTCGCGGGCGCCGCATCCGCTGACGAAGGTCGGCATGGGCCTTCGGTCGATGGCCACGACCGCGACGGGCGGATCCGCGCAGGTCTCCCAGCGCCTGAAGCGCGCGGAGCGCATCATCGACAAGCTCGAGCGGTTCCCGCACATGAACCTCGCGCAGATGCAGGACATCGGCGGGTGCCGGGTCGTCGTTCCGACGCTCTCCGAGTTGCAGGCGTTGAGAGGTCGCATTCGGCAAGAGTGGGCGAAGTCGATCGACGACGAGGACGACTACATCGCGAGGCCGCGAAAGTCCGGGTACCGCGCGGCGCACATTGTCGTGAAGCGCGACGAGCACCTCGTCGAGATCCAGCTTCGGACCCGGCGACAGCATCGGTGGGCCGCATCCGTGGAGTACGTCGAACAGCGCGGGAGCGGATGGCTACGAGACTCCGCGGCGGGTCATGCCCTCACGGACGCCTTCCGGGACCTCGGCCTCGTCTTCGCACTTCGTGATCAAGGTGAGCCTGCGCCGCCGGAACTCCTCGAACGGCTCAAGCACTGGTTGAGCGCGCTCGATGAGGGGTAGTACGATATGAGCATGTCCCGGCGGCTTCAGCACTTCCTCCTGATCTACGACGGTGCCGAAGGGCGCCTGCGATCGCAGCGTGCCTTCTCACGCGCGGATCTCGCTGTCGCGGCCTACCAAGCCTCCGAGAAGGAGTACTCGGCGGACGACAACGTTCAGGTGGTTCTGGTCGCCGCGGACTCGCTCGAGACGGTGCAGAAGACGCACAGCAACTTCTGGCACGGCGAGTCGGTCGAGACGTTGCTGCGCGACGTGCTCTCGCACAGCTAGAGCTCGCAGCGCTGGCTCCGTCCGAGCTCCGAATCACCCGACGAGAGCGACCCACTTCGAACGCTGCGTTGCGACGAGGGGAACGACGCGGGCGGCATCGATCGAGCCGGGCGGCCAAGTCGCTCGCCCGCCGCAGCGAGGCCGTTTTCCTGGGCCGGAACCGTATCCCGTCTGTATCCCGCGGGGCCGTTCACGACGGTCACTCTCGGTCAACGAGCGTCGCCCACGCAGTTTGGCTGACTCCGAGCGCAGCCTCGTCCGGTCCGATGTGCTCCCGCCATCGGGGCCGTTTCGCCGCGCGGGCAGGTATCATCCGCGGCCGGCGCGGAACTGATCCGGCGTACGCGGTCCGTACGGACCGCCCGGACCGGAGTTCAGGAGACCAGCATGAACCCACGCATTGCAGCCTGTGCGGCGGCCCTCGGCGCGTCGCTCCTCGTCCCGCACGCGGCGATCGCCGGCGACAGGGGCGGGAACAAGGACACGACGACGATCGCGCTCTCGCGTCCGTCCGACGGGACCGACGCCGACGCGGAGGGCAAGGTGCGCGTCGAGCGCGGCAGGAAGGGGGAGCAGACGGTGCTCCAGCTCTCGCGCCTCGACCCGCGCACCGTCTACGAGGTGCGCGACGCCGCGACCGGCGAGACGCTCGGCGAGGTGAAGACGAACCGCCGCGGGCGCGCGAACTTCAACCTGACGAAGCGGCTCGCGAAGCGCGCCGCGGCCGAGGGCTTCGGTGAGGACGGCGTCGAGGACGTCGAGATCGTCGATCCCGAGACCGGCGAGTGCGTCCTCGAGGGCGGCGTCGTCGCCGATCCGTGCGAGGGCCTGCAGTTCGGCTGGGCCGACTACCGCAACGACGCTGGCGACTCGGCCAGCATCTTCATGGAGTCGGCGCCGGGCTTTGACTCGGAGTCGTTCTCGCTGACGTTCTTCCCGATCCAGGAGTCGTTCGCCGCGGCGTACTTCGACTTCCACCGCGACACGCTCCTCGGCGACACGCTGCCGCTCGGCGTGGACAGCGTGATCGAGCTCGCGGGCCGCGGGTTCCAGATCGTCGCGCCCGACGGCACGGTGCTCCTCGACGACGTGCTGCCCGACCTCGAGGAGGAGGAGTGCATCACGATCGACGATCCGGTCGAGGGCGAGTGGCCCGGCGAGTTCGACTGGGACGGAGACTTCGACTGGAACGGCGAGTTCGACTGGTCCGGCGGATACGACTGGTCCGGCGGACACGACGGGTCCGGCGACTGGACCGATCCGTCGGCGGACGACTCTGAGAACACCGTGCGCCACGGACGCATGAAGAAGGCGCGTCAGGGCGGCGTCCGGGACATCCCGGAGACCGAGGACCCGATCGAGGGCTACACGCTCCGCATCGAGGACGAGAACGGCGACTTCGCGGACGCGGGCGTGCTCGAGCAGATCCTCTACGACCAGCCGGTCGACTGCCCGTGGACGCTGCCGGGCGACGGCGACTTCGGCGGCATCTTCATCGGGATCATCATCGTGCCGCTCGACGGCTCGTTCGATCTCGAGGCGCTCCTCGACCGTCTCTTCGGCGGCGGCGAGCACGAGTCGTCGGACGAGAACGACTACTCGGACTTCTTCGGGAACGGCTCGAAGCACCGAACCCGCTAGTTCGGGGCGCGCGAACGGGCCCGTGCGGCGTCGAGCCGCGCGGGCCTCGTCGATTCACGGGACGACGAGATCCCACGCGAGTTTCGCGGCGACTGCGGCCAGCACGATCGGCGTGACGCGACGGACGAGCGCGTCGCCGCCGCGGACGGTGAGCTGTGCGCCGAAGATCCCGCCTGCGAACTGCGCCACCGCCATCGGCAGCGAGATCTCCCAGCGGATCCACCCGCAGTACGCGAACACCACGACCGACGCGAGGTTCGACGCGAAGTTGACGACCTTCGCGTCGGCCGACGCCTGCGCCGCCGCGTCCTTCAGGAAGAGCACGAACGCGAGGATCAGCAGCGTGCCCGTGCCCGGGCCGAAGAAGCCGTCGTAGGCGCCGACGACCGCGGCGATCGCGATCGCGACGAGGTGCGGATGTCGCGGTACCTCGCCCGTCGGCACGAGCGCCGCCGGTCGCACGAGGAGGAACACCGCGACGGCGACGAGCATCGCGAGGACCACCGGCTTCAGCGCGTCGCGCGGGACCTCGAACACGAGGAGTGCTCCCGCCGCCGAGGCGACGAGGGCCGCGGGGAAAGTCCGCCGCGCCCGGGCCCGGTCGAGGAGACCGGCGCGGCCGAAGCGCGCCATCGCCGCGAAGGAGCCGAAAACCGACTGGCCCTTGTTCGTCCCGAGCGCGAGTTCGGGCGGGAGTCCGGCCCAGAGGAGCGCCGGGACCGTGATGATCCCGCCGCCGCCCGCGATGGCGTCCACGGTCCCCGCGACGAACGCGGCGCCGACGAGCAGAGCGATCACGGTCGGTTCTAGCGTCACGCGGGCAATGTAGTCGGGAGGCTGGGCAGTCACCCGGTGTCCCGTGCTGCGGACACTCGGACCCGGCGCCGCCGCTCGCCGGACTGGCACGGCCTTCGCGAAATCGCCTCCTGAAGTCGTCCCCGATGGAGGTAGAGCCATGAAGTTCCGACTGGTGACGTCCGCCGCGCTCGCCCTGACCGCCCTCATCCCCGGAGTCGCCGCCGCGGGCGACGACGGCCACGGCAACGGGAAGGGTCCGCCGCCTTGGGCGCACGGCAGCGACGCCGAGAAGTGCGAGCCGACCTGGTCCGTCTGGGTCACGGGGCACTACGAGAAGCGCGAGTGCGTCCGCATCCTCCCGGCCGTCACCCGCGAGGTGTACGTGCCGGAGCGGTGCGAGGTGGTCGTGATCCCCGCGGTGACGCAGCGCGTGCGGATACCGGCCGTCATCGAGCGCGTGCGGGTCCCTGCCGTGACCGAGCGCTGCTGGGTGCCCGAGGTGCGCGACCGCTGCTGGGTCCCAGGTCACTGGGAGTCGCGGACCGACGCGAACGGGTGCGCCTGCCGGGTCTGGATCGGCGGCCACTACGAGGAACGGATCGTCCGCGCGGGGCGCTACGAGGAGCGCGTCCTGCGGGCCGAGTGCTGGGAGGAGCGCATCGTCCGCGCGGAGTGCTGGGAGGTCCGGATCGTCGCGCCGGAGCGGCGCGAGACGCGCGTCGTCGAGAAGGCGCACTGCGAGACAGTGGTCGTCCGGCCCGAGCGCCGCGAGGTGACGGTCGAGAAGGTGTGGGTCCCGGGATGCTGGGTGGAGCGCCCGCGTCCGGTCAAGAGCTGAGACAACCGGTGCAGCCCGTGGCGGCGTCGCTATCCTCGCGCCGATGAATCTCCTCCAGGAACTCATCGAACTGCAGCACCGCCACGGGTGGCTCTCGGACGAGACGCTCCGCAAGTACGCAGAGGACACCGGCACGCCGCTCTACCAGGTGCAGGCGGTCACGACGTTCTATCCGCACTACCGACGCAGCCCGCCGCCGCGCGCGGTCGTCAGCGTGTGCCGCGACTACGCGTGCCATCTGAACGGCGGGCAGAAGTTCATGGCCGACGTGAAGTCCGGCCTCGCGATGGCCAAGGACGTCGAGGTCCACGAGGTGAGCTGCCTCGGCCGCTGCGAGTGCGCGCCCGCCGCGTGCGTCGACGACGTGCCGCTCGAGGGCTGGAGCGCCGCCGAGGTCGTCGCCGCCGCGAAGGGTGCCAAGCCGCTGCCCGCGAACGAGCCGCACGGTTCGTCGAAGCGCTGGCCGACCGATCCGTACGAGACGACCGACGATCACTACGGGGCGCTGAAGAAGGCGCTCCTCGACGTCGCCGCCGCCAGGACCGCCATCCCGCAGACGCTGAAGGACGCGAACCTGAAGGGCATGGGCGGCGCCGGCTTCCCGGCCGGTCTCAAGTGGCAGCTCGTCCGCGACGCCGTTGGAGATGAGAAGTACGCAATCGTCAACGCCGACGAATCGGAGCCCGGGACGTTCAAGGACCGGGTGATCCTCGAGGAGCTTCCGCACCTCGTGATGGAGGGCCTCCTCCTCGGCTGCGTCGTCACGGGCGCCAGGACGGCGATCGTCTACATCCGCCACGAGTACGGCCGGGAGGCGACGGCGATCCGCCGCGAGATCGAGCGTCTGCGCGGGCTCGGCCTCCTCGACGAGATGGGCGTGGACGCGTCGGTGTTCGTCTCGCCGGGCGGCTACATCCTCGGCGAGGAGACGGCCCTCCTCGAAGCGCTCGAGGGCAAGCGCGGCGAACCGCGCAACAAGCCGCCGTACCCGGTGACGCACGGACTCCACGGCAAGCCGACGCTGATGAACAACGTGGAGACGTATTCCTTCGTGCCCGCGATCCTCGCGGAGGGCGCCGCGGCGTGGAAGGCGCACGGTGTCAACGGCGCGACGGGATGGAAGTTCCTGTCGCTCTGCGGTCACGTCGAGACGCCCGGCGTCTACTGCGTGCCGATGGGCACGACCGTCGCCGACTTCGTCGCGCAGCAGGGCGGCGGCGTCTCGGGCGGCCGGAAGATGAAGGCGTACTGCCCGGGCGGCGCGTCAGCGCCGTTCCTTCCCGCGTCCGCCGCCGACACGCCGCTCTCCTTCGAGGCGATGACGAAGGCCGGCTCGATGCTCGGCTCCGGCGCGGTCGTCGTCGTGGCCGAGGGCACCGACATGCTGGAACTCGCGGCGAACGTCGTGCGCTTCTTCCGCAACGAGTCCTGCGGCAAGTGCGTGCCGTGCCGCGTCGGCAGCCAGAAGGCCGTGGATCTCCTCGACGACGTCCTCGCCGGAAAGGCGAAGAAGGGCGCGCTCGACGTGCTGCCCGAACTCGACGAGGTCCTGCGCCTCACGTCGATCTGCGGACTCGGCCAGGTCGTGCTGAACCCGGCGACGAGTGTGCTGAAGCACTTCCCGGAGGACGT
>JANNHP010000320.1:0-2312 GCA_031404455.1 Planctomycetia bacterium
TCGCGCCGCTCAAGCCGAAGAAGGGGAAGCACGCCGCGTGAGCGACGAGCCGTCCGACGAATCCCTCGTCGGCCGCGTGCGCGCGGGCGACGAGGCTGCGGCGCGGCTGCTCTTCGAGCGTCACCTGCCGGCGCTGCGCGCGAAGGCCCGCGCGCGGCTGCCGACGGCTCTGCGCGGCAAGGTCGCCGAGTCCGACGTCATCCAGGAGGCGTGGCTCGCGGCGTTCCTCGACGTCGGCAGCTTCGAGGACCGCGGCGACGGATCCTTCGGGAAGTGGCTGCGCGGCATCCTCGAGCACAAGATCGGACACGAGATCGGACGGCACATCGCGGCGGGCAAGCGCGACGTGCGGCGCGAGCGGCGGATGCGCACAGGCTCCGGCGACGGCTTCGGCGCGGCGCCGGACCAGCCCTCGCCGAGCGAGGAGGCGGTCTCCGCGGAGGAAGAGGACGTCCTGCGCGCGGCGGTCGCGAGTCTGCCGGACGACTACGCTACGGTCGTGCGCCTCGTCCACATCGACGGTCTGACGCTCGTCGACGCCGGCGCACGCATGGGCCGCTCGGCCGACGCGACGCGCAAGCTCTACGGCCGGGCGCTCGCCGCGATGGCGGGGAAGCTGCGTGACGGCGGAGACTCGTCGACATGAGCACCGACGAACTCGCCGCAGAGATCGTCGGCCGCTGCCGCGAGCGCATCGACGCGGGCGAGGACGTGGACATCGATGCGGTCGTCCGCGCGCACCCCGAGATCGCCGAGACGCTGCGCGAGCGGTTCGACGCGCTCGCGCGGCTCGACCGCGGGTTCGGGCGCGCCCGCGCCGCGGCGGACGCACCGGCGCCGCTCGTCGGTCGCGCCCTCGGGCCGTGGCGTCTCGTCTCCGTGCTCGGCACGGGCGGCATGGGGACGGTCTATCTCGCGCAGGACGGTGCGACACGGGCGGCCGTCAAGGTGATCCACGCGCACCTCCTCGCGCGGCGCGGCTTCTTCAAGCGGTTCCTGCGCGAGGCGGACATCGGCAAGCGAGTCCGCCACGAGAACGTCGTCGCGACGCTCGACGCCGACGCGGTCGACGTCGACGGCCGCGCCGTCCACTTCCTCGTCATGGAGCACGTCGAGGGACGGACGCTGCGCGCGCTCCTCGTTGAGCTCGGCCGCGTGCCCGAGGAGTTGTGCCGGCACGTGGGACGCGAGGTGGCGAAGGCTCTCGCGGCGATCCACGCGGCGGGCGCCGTCCACCGGGATCTGAAGCCCGACAACGTGCTCATCACGAAGGACGACGTCGTCAAGGTGATGGACCTCGGCGTCGCACGGCTCGCGGACGAGGCGATGCGTCTGTCGCAGACGGGTGCCTTCGTCGGGTCGGTGCGTTACGGCGCGCCGGAGCAATTCCACGCGGGCGGCGCAGAGGTCGACGGCCGGGCCGACCTCTATGCTCTCGGACTGTCGCTCTACGAGCTCGCGACCGGCCTGCATCCGTTCGAGGGCGACGATTTCCGCGTGGTCGTCCGGCAGCAGATGACCGAGGTGCCGCGTCCAGCGGGCGAGGTCAACCCGCAGCTCTCGCCCCTTTTCGAGGCGCTGCTGGCGCAGCTTCTCGAAAAGGACAGAAGCCTGAGACCAAGCAGCGCCGAGGACGTCGTGCGGATTCTCGACGATGGCGAGGAGTCGGCTTGGTGGCGCGAGCGGTCGCAGTCGATCCGCGCGACGACGCACCGGCCACTGCGGCGGATCCGCATCCCGCGCGAGACGGCGCTCTACGGGCGCGACGCCGAGATCGCGAAGCTCTCCGCGGTGTTCGAGCGAGCGCGCGCCGGCGACGGTCAAGTCGTCCTGATCGAGGGGGAGGCGGGCATCGGCAAGTCGCGCCTGATATCTGATTTCGTGGACCTGCTGCATCAGCAGGTCCACGAAATCAGCTTCCTCTACGGCAGCTACCCGCCCGGCGGCGCGGCGACGGCGTCGGGCGCGTTCACGTCGGCCTACCGAGAGCACCTCGGCGACGACGAAGCCGCGGTGCGCGCGGCGCTGCCGCAGACGCCGCTGCTCACTCCGGCGTTCGCGGCGCTCTTGCGCGGCGACGTCGCGCCGACGGGCGCCGAGCCGCTGACGAAGGCCTCGCTCCAGACAGTCTTCGTCCACGCGACGCGCTCCTTCGCCGCACAGCGTCCGACGATCGTCCTGATCGACGACCTACACTTCGCGCCCGACGAGGGCCGCGCGCTCTTCGCGGCGCTCGCGCTCTCCGTCCCGGGACACCGCATCCTGCTCGTCGGAACGGCGCGTCCGGAGATCGACGCCGGGTGGCTCGCGCA
>JANNHP010000321.1:0-9881 GCA_031404455.1 Planctomycetia bacterium
ATCGAAGATCGAGGACGTCGCCGATCCCTGCGTCACGACGCGCATCCCGTCGGGCGACACCGCTGCCTCCCAGAGGTGGTCCCTGTAGCGACGGGGTCCATCGAGGTCGAACTTCCGCCCGATGCTCTCGGCGAGGCTCGACGGCGGATCCGGTTCGACCCAGCCGGTCTGCGCGGGGAACTCGGCGAGCACGCGGCCCGTCGCGCGGTCGAGCGTCTGCACGAACCCGTCGGCCGTCGTGGAGACGAGCCGGCTGCCGTCGGACGAGAACGCGATCGTGACGTGCGCGTTGCGGAACCGTTTCGTGCCGATGCGGCAGATGGCCCACTCGGGCAGGGGATCGCCGTCGCCGTCGAGGCCGGGCGGCGGGGCGACGGGCCGCGCCGCCGGACGGACAAGCCAGGACCGGACCGCGGCGGATGCGAGGAGCGCGGCCAGTCCGGCGAGGACGAACCGAGCGGTCCGCGTCATCGCACCGGGTCGGGCGCCCAAGCCGGGAACACGAACGCGCGCAGCACCCACGACACGACGAACAGCACGATCAGCGACATCACGACGCCGATGCCGCGCCGGTCGAGGAAGCGCGCGACCGGGTCGCCGCCGCGCAGGAGTCCGAAGGCGGTGCCCGCGAGCGTCGCGAACCAGAGTCCGGCGAGCACGATGCCGAGCGGGTGCAGGCGCAGCGACTCGACGACGTCGCCCTGCGAGAGGCGCAGCATCGACCGGGTCATGCCGCACCCGGGGCACGGGCGGTCCGTGACGCGCTGGAAGACGCAGAGCGAGACCCTGGGCAGCACGTCCCAGTGCGCGAGCGCCCAGACGATTCCCGGCATCGCGAGGAGCGCCGCGAGGCGCGCTTTCATCGACCCTGGGCTCGTGGACTGGGTGGGTTCCGTCGCGGCGGTCGTCGTCACGCGGCGGAGCCTACCACCACTGCGTTTCGCCGGTGACGACGACGTGCGCCGCGACCCAGGCGTTCGCCACCGCGTGCGCGACGATCACGACGCGCAGGTTCCGCGTCTTCGCGACGAGCGCCGTCCACAGCACGCCGGTCGCGAGCGCCGCGAGCCACTCGGCGGGGTGCGTGAACGTGAAGAAGGCCACCGAGACGACGAAGGAGAGCCGCGTGAACGCGCCGACCGCGCGGCCGCGCCAGTCCTCGTCGCCCGCCGCGTCCACGAGCCGCGGGAGCGCGGACCTCACGAACAGCTCCTCCGCGAACGGGACGACGAGCACCATCGCCGCGATCCGGAACGACGTGAAGAGCAGGTTCCCTGCGGGATCGAGACCGGTGCGGACGTCGTCCGTGAGCGGCGGGACGAGCTCTGCGAGCGGCACCCACGCCGCGCCGGCCGCGAGTCCCGCCGCGACGCCGAGCAGCACGTGGGCAGCGGACGGACGCGGCCTCAGTTCCGGATACGACCCCGCGCGCGCGAATGCGATCAGCACCGCGCAGACCGCGACGATGCGGACCGCGTCGGCCCACGGCCATGAGCCGCCGGCGATCGCGCCGACGGCGACGTAGACGAGGTACGGGAGGCAGTGGGGGATCAGGGCTCTCAATGTCCTCAACGTTATGCCGGAGGCGATAGCCTCCGGCCGTGGAATTCGTCTACGTCGTCCGGCGCGCCGATCTCTTCCCGCTGCGGTGCCCGCACGGACTCGAGGTGCTCGACGAGCCGGGCATGGCGGAGGTCGTCGGCCGCATCCGGTCGCGCGGGTTCTTCGTCGAACGGCGGCACGCGGAAGAGGACGCGACGCTGAAGCAGGTGATCCCGTACTGCGTCGTCGCGCGCGATGACGAGGTGTTCCTCACGAGGCGTACGTCGAAGGGCGGCGACGCGCGGCTCTTCGGGAAACGCTCGATCGGGATCGGCGGCCACGTCAACCCGGTGGACGGCCCGGACGTGCTCGGGCTCGCGCTCCGCCGCGAGATCGAGGAGGAGATCGCGATCGACGGCGCGTGGACCGTCCGCGCGGTCGGCCTCATCAACGACGATTCGACCGACGTCGGGAGCGTGCACGTCGGCCTCGTCCACGTGGTGCGCGCCCTCGGCGACGTCCGCATCCGCGAGACTTCGATCCTCACCGGCGGCTTCACGCGGACGGAAGAGCTCGTCCGTCTCTGCCGCGACGAGCGCGCGACGTTCGAGACGTGGAGCGCGCTGCTCGTGGACCGGATCGGCGACGTCCTCGCGTAGCGCGCCTCAGATCTCCAGCACCTTTTCGAACTTCGTCAGATTCTCGCAGCCGCGCTTCTTCACGAGGACCATGTCCTCGAGGCGCACGCCGCCGACGCCCTTGTAGTAGAGGCCGGGTTCCACGGTGACGACCGCGCCCTCGGGGAGGATCTCGTCGCGCGCGCCGATGCCCGGCGGCTCGTGGATGTCGAGGCCGAGGCTGTGTCCCGTGCCGTGGAAGAAGCCCTGCATCTTCCCGTCCTTCGGCCCGGTCTTCTTCCCCGCGTCCTCGAACAGCTTCTGGATGCCGCGGTGGATGTCGTGGCCGTTCGCGCCCGCCTTCACGCGGTCGAAAGCGTACTGCTGTCCGGCGAGCACGAGCGCGTAGAGCTCCTTCAGCTCCTTCGACGCCTTGCCGCGCACCACGGTGCGGCTCATGTCGGCGAAGTAGCCCGTCTTCGCGTGGCGCGGGAACACGTCGAAGATGATGGACGTGTTCGGCCGGATCGGCCCCGAGCCGGTGTCGTGCGGATCGACGCACTGGTCGCCCGACGCGATGATCGTGTGCTTCGCGACGCAGCCGTCGCGCATCAGCGCCACGTCCACGACCTGCTTCAGGAGCTCCGACGTGATGCGCTCGCCCTTCCTGACGAGGTAGCCGCCGCGCGGCTTCGATTCCTTCAGCACGCGGATCGCCGACGCGACGGCGCGCTCCGTCGCCGCCTGGGCGAAGCGGATCGCGGCGACCTCGGCCTTCGACTTGACGGCTCGCTCGGGGAAGAACTGGCCGCTCTCGACTTTCACGCGCAAGCCGAGGCCGCGCAGCGTGTCGGCCGTGAGGGCGGGGAGGTTCGCGGGCACGCGGAGCCGGCGGATGCCCTTCGCCTTCAGGATGGCGGCGATGATGTCGAGCTGCTTCGGGGCCTTCGCGCCCTTGCGGACCAGCTTCGCGCGCTCAGCACCCTGATCGATGACGTGGTCCACGGTCGCCTGCGCGCGGGCGCGGCCGAGTTCGAGGGCGTTGACGACGAGGTAGGACTTCGAGCCCTTCTTGAACCAGACGACGGGGTCGGGGACGACGAAGCGGGTGGCGTAGAGGAGGTTCGCGTCGGATTCGGAGTCGGCGTGGAGGAGGAGGGCTTCGGTCATGGTCGGGGGAGGGTAATCGAGGGGTGCGGGACGGGGGGCCAAGACTCGACCGCGGCGGGGAACGGCGGGAACCGAAGACGCCGCAGGCGGCGCGACGACGGTCGGGACGACCGCGGCAGGGGACCGCGTCATCAGCGACGGAACGCCGCCGCAGCGACGGCCCTACTGGAGTTCGTGGCGCGGTCCGGACGACTTCGGCAGGGGACCCGCCGCGCGAGGCGCGCGGCACCCTGCTCGAAGTCGTCGCCGGACCCGGGGCACTGCCGGACTCGCCACTGGCGAGTCCGGCTCGCGTCCTTCGTCCGTGACCGTGCCCGTCCCAAGAGCAGGCGCAGCCTGCTATTGGGACCCCCACGGATGCTTCGCCACCATGTCCTTCATGAAGTTCGAACGCGACAGCCCGCCCGGCCCCGCGTCGTAGAGGCGTGCGATCGAGCAGAGGTCGTAGGCGTCGAAGATCGCCGGCTCCCAGCCGCGGTGCGACTTCGACGGTTCGCCGACGCGCTTCTGCCAGAGCACCGTGCCCATCTGGAAGATGTGGTACGCGAGCTTGTGCGGCGGCTGGATCGCCCAGCTCAGGGGAACCTGGATGACCTCTTCGTCGAGGTCGATGAAGCCGTCGGCGACCTTGCCCGGGATGTCGATGCGCTTCGCCGCCGCGCGGACGAGCAGTTCGCCGCCGGGCAGGCCCTTCTTCAGCCACTCGAGCGCGGCGACGGCGTTCTTCCTGTACTCCTCGCTCCCCGTCTTGATCTCGATCGCGGCGGGCGCGGCGAGGAGCGTCTCCTTCGCGAGCTTCAGCGTGTCGCCCCAGTCGTGCGGCGCGGCGAGACTGTCCTGGAGCATCGCGACCGTGGCGGAGGCGCGCACCGAACGCGGGTCGCTCTTCTTCGTGAACTTCTCGTAGTGGCCGACGGCGACCTTCGGCTTCTTCAGGATGTCCTGCACCGCCCACGCAGTGTGGTCGGTGACGTGGTCGGACGCGTGGACGAGGCCGTTCTCGGTGATCGTCTGGACGTCCTTCGACGTGCCGAGACGCGCGCAGACGTTCGCGGCGGCCACGGCGATGATCTCGTTCGGGCTCTTGATCAGTTCGAGGACCGGCGCGAGGTCGTCCTTGGTGCCGAGGTGGCCCAGCGCCTCGAGGCTCATCACGGTCGGGAGCTCCTCCTTGCCGTCGGCGCGCGCCTTGAACCACTCGGCAGCCGCCTTCCTGTCGAGGCGCGACAACGCTTCCAGCGCGACGAACCTCAGCCCGCGTTCGTTCTCCTGGAGCGCGTACAGGAGGAGGAATTCGCGGTCGGGGTCCTTCGTCTTCGAGGCGCCGAGCGCGGAGAGCGCCTTCGCGAGGCCGAGCGCGTCCGTCTTCTTCAGCTCCTTCGCGAGCGTGATGCGCTGAGGCGCGTCCGTCCCGGCGATCGGCGACGGCGGCGGGTCGCCGGCTTTCGCGGACGCGAAAGGGAAGAGGGCGAGGAGGACGGGGAGTGCGGCGAGCGGGAGTCGCATCGGGAGGTCACTTCTCCGCGAGTAGGCCGTCGATGAACGACTGGATGTTCACGTCGTGGCCGCCGAGCTGCGAGTACTCGCGCGCGTGCTCCTTGGCCTTGGTCCGGTCCTTCAGGTGGTCGGCGTAGATGATCGCGAGATAGAGGTGCGCCTTGACGAGCAGGTCCGTCTCCGCCGCGGAGAGGGCCGGCGGAGTCGCGGGCGCCGCGCCCGGATCTCCGCCTGCCGCGGGGGCGGCGGGGGGCGCGCCCTCGATCAGCTCGCAGATCTTCTCGTACGACTCCGCGGCCTCTTTCCAGTACTTCAGCGCGGAACAGACGCGGCCATAGGAGCGCCACGCCTCCACGTCGTTCGGGTGCGCATCCGTGACCTCGAAGAGCTGCTCGAGGGCCGGCTTGTACAGCTTCAGGTGATAGAGGAGCTCCCCGTACGTGAGACGGTAGCGCACGTTCTTCGGTTCGAGCTTCACCGCGAGCTCGAGCTCCTTCTTCGCGTCCATGTCCTTCGCCGTCTCCCAGAGGGCGACGCCGAGGGCGTGGTGGAGCCGCGCGTCGTCCGGCGCGATCTTGAGCCCGGGACGATAGTGGTCCTTGATCGCGTCGTCCTGCCGCGCCATCGCGCAGAGCGCGTAGCCGGCGTGCGCGTGAGCCGCGACGCACTTGTCGTCGATGCCGAGGGCCTTCTCCGCCGCGACGAGCGCCTGGTCGAACTTCAGGAGACGAAGGAGCACGAACGCCTTCGCGCAGAGAGCGCGCACCTTCTCGGCACTGGGCAGCGGAAGCAGCGCGATCGCACTGTCGTACTCGACAGCGGCCGTGTCGTAGTGCCCGGGACCGAGCTCGCCGACGGCCTCGTGCGCGGCGCCGAGCGCGAAGTGCGCGTCCCACCGGTCGGAGCCGACGGCCGCGGCCTTGCCGGCGTAACCGATCGCGCGCTCGAAGTCCTTCTCGACGATGTCGCGCTTCTCCTTCTCTGCCGTGGCGAACGCGTGGGAGATGGCCACCTCGCTCGCGGAGCAGTACGCCTCGACGAACGTGCGGTCGATCGCGAGCGCCGCGTCGAACGATTTCAGCGCCTCCTCGGTGCTCCCGGCGTCCATCCTCGCGACGCCCACGCGGTAGTGCGCTTCGGCGTCGGCGGGGTCGGCCTTCACGGCCTCGCCGAACGCGGCGATCGCCTCGTCGAGGGCGCCCGTCTTGCGCAGCGCCTCGCCGAGCCCGAGCCGGGCCGCGCGGTCCTTCGGCGACGAGGCGAGGATCTGCTTCCACGCGTCGGCAGCGCCGGCCCAGTTGCCCGCGCGCTCCATGCCGTAGGCCTGGTAGGCCCGGAAGCGGGAGTCCCCGGGCGACGCCATGATCGCCGCGTCGTACTCCGCACCCGCCTCAGCGCCCCGCTCGAGCCTCTCGAGCGAGCGAGCCTTGCCCGCGTGCGGCCACGGCGACGCCGGGAACTTCTTGATCTGCTTGTCGAACTCGGCGAGGGACTCGCCCGGCGAGAGGAGGCGCGCGAAGAGGAACGCGAAGACGGGATCGTCGGGCTTGTCGGTCGTGTACTGGCGGTACTTCGTGAGGATTGCCTCGGCGCCGAGGGCGTCCTTGCCGACGTCCTGGTAGAGGATGTGCGCATCCGCGTTGGCCGGGTCCGCGGCGATCGCCTTCTCGAGCGACCCGAGCGCGCCGCGCACGTCCTTCTTGCGGATGCGGGCGCGCGCCTCGTCGACGAGTGCCGCACCTCCCTCGGCGGCGAGCAACGGCGCGGCCGGCGCCGCGAGGAGGAGCGCCATCGCGAGCGACGCGCAGAGCGCGCCGCCTCGAATGCCACGGGACATCGTCACGGTCATCGGGTGACTCCGGGATGGGTGCAGCCGGACGCAGAGGTGCGTCCACGGAACACCGCGAGCCCCGGCGTGGATTGCCGGAGCTCGCGGGGAGGTGCGGGGATCACGGAGGGGCACGTCCGGCCGGACTGTTGCTCTCGAGTGCTCTCAAAGACGGGTGCTCTCAAGGACGGGGCATGTCGTCGGCGCGGAGCGTCTTCGACTGGGCCTCGCGGTTGGCGGCGAGCGCCGCCGCACGGTCCTTGTCGCGCTGGTAGATCGTGGCCTGGTCGAGGGCGTCCACGAGGAAGTCGGCACGGTGGTCGTCGGCGTCGTCCTGCTGGATGAGGATCAGGTACTCGGTGGGGACGATCTTCTTGCCGCTAGCGGTCGCCTTCGCGCCACGACCACCGGCCCCGCCACCGCCGCCGGGCGTTCCCGGACCGCCGCCGCGTCCGCCGCCGCCCGTCCCGGGCGCGCCGCCTCCGCCGCCGGCGCCTCGACTGCCGCCGCGGCTTCCGCCACCACCGGTTCCTCCTCCACCGCCGCGTCCGCCGCCGGCGCCCGTGCCGCCGCCACCTCCGCCGCCTCCGCGTGCGAAGGCCGAGGTCGGCGAGAAGACGACCGGTGCCAAGACGATCGCCGCGATCGCCGCGACGGCCACGTTGACGATCGAGCGGAACGGATTGCGCATGACGTGCTGCCTCCTTGGACCGGGCTTCTCTGCCTTCGTCCTTTCAACACAGCCTACTGGAACTCGGTTGCGTGCTTCTTAAGGTATTCGTTGATGGACTGGATTGCCTTCTTGCGCTGGTCGTCCGGGGCGTCGGCTCGGAAGCCGAAGGACTTCCCCGCGAGCTTGGTCAAGACCTCGTTCGCGAGCCTCCGGCTGGGCTCGTCGTCGGCGTAGAGGCCGTCGACCAGATAGGGCGCGAGCCGCTTCTGTCCGGACGCGATCGCCTTCTGCGCCGCCTCGTTCCTCAGTTCCTCCGGGACCTTGGCGTCGCGCAGGAGAGCCGCCAGCTCGGCGGGCTTGGTCTCCGCCGGCCAGCCGTTGATCTTGGCCCGCACGCGGGCCGCGACCTCGGGGGCGGCGCCGCCGTCCGCGCCCTTCGCGGCGCCGCCCGCGTTCGGATCGACCGGCGGCTTCCAGGTGGCGAGGTCGATCTTGTTGCGCTCGACCCAGCCGGCGTCGAGGGATCCCCGGACGACGAGGTCGTCGGCCTTGAAGTCCCCGTCGTAGGCGTAGAGCGCGACCGCCTGCGACGTGAGGTCGCGGCCCGCCTCCTTGCCCTTCGCCTCCCAGTCGTCGATGACGAACCGGCTCTGGTTGTCGCCGCGCTCGACCTCGACCTTGTAGGCGCGCCCCCGCTCGATCAGGGGCTTCTGTCCGCGCGAGCCGCAGTAGCGCCAGTCCTGGATGCCGTCCTTGTTCACCTTCGGGTCGCGCGGGATGAACTTGATGATCATGTTCTGCGGGACGTGGACGTTGTCCCCCGCGCTGAAGTAGCGGTCGTAGAGGCAGTAGAGCGTGAAGACCTCGCTCTCGCGGTCCTCGGTGACGGCGAGTCCGAAGTCCTTGTTCTTCACGGGCGTCAGCGTGGCCGTGGCGCCCGCGGTCTTGTCGAAGAGAGCCTTGTGGCGCACGCTGCCCGTGCCGGTGATCCGCACCTGGCCGTTCTCGATGGCGCGGGCCACCGTCTTGATGGCGCGGAAGGGGATCGAGAGCTCGAAGTCGTCGAGCTGGGCGGCGTCCTGGAAGTCGTAGAGGATCTCGATCTCGCGGCCCTCGAGCTTCTGGATCTTGCCCCTGAACGCCTTCTCGACTGGGACGCGAGCCGCGGCGGGGGCGGGACCGTCGGGAGCGGGGGCGGGAGCGGGGGCGGGGGCGGGGGCGGGGGCGGGGGCGGCCGCAGCCTGCCCGCAGAGGCCGAGCAGCAGCACACCGAGCGGTGCGGCGAGGAGTGGCGCGGAACGCATCGTCCCAGTTGGACGTTCCGCGGGACGGGCTCGTTTCATCTATTCGACGATGCCCGCTGTCGTGAGGAAGCCCGTCAGGATGCGCAGGAACTCGGCCGGCTCCTCGACGTGCGCGAAGCCCTTCGTGTCGCGCATCACGGCCGTGATCGGGTTCGGCTTGCGGAACGACTGGCGGATGCGGGCGAGGTCGTCGGTCGTCCCGCCCGACATCGGCTGGACGTCCGGGTCCGGGAAGTAGAAGCAGGTGGGGACCTCGATCCGCGTGTGGCGGTCGAACGCGAGGTCGGGGACCGTGGCGAAGCCGTGCTCCCGCGACGCGTCGCGCCAGAGCCGGAACGCCTCGCTGTCGCGCGAGTCCTGGAGCGCCGACGTCAGGAAGATCCGCGAGAGGAGGCGACCCTCCTCGCGGTCGTGCCGGCCGTCGCCCGTCAGTTGCGCGACGGCCCACCGCTCGCCGGCAGAGCCCCGCGCGGCGAGCCGACCGAGGGCCTGCGCGTACGCGGCCGAATCGAGCCAGCCGTCGACGAGCACGAGTCCCGCGGTCCGCTTCGGGTACTTGATCGCGTACTTCTCCGCGATCCACGCGGTCGGACCGTCGGCGAGGACGATGATCCGGTCCTTGCCCATCTTCTCGCGCAGCGCGTCGAGGGCGGTCGCGAGCTTGTCCACGGGGTACGTCGGCACCGACGGCCCGAACCCGGACGAGCCCGTCACCTCCTGCACGGTCGGCAGCGTGACGTAGGTGATCCGCAAGAGGTCGCTCGCCTCGTCGAGGTACGGACGGAACCAGTCGTGCGTCCAGCCGAAGGGGGCGAGGACGAAGAGGTCGGGCCGCGTCGCGCGGCGCCTGCGGTCGTCGTCGGTGACGGGCGGACTGTCGAGCGTGACGGTCTCGAGCGGCACGCCGCCGAACTCCGCGCGCTTCACCTCGTCGCCCTGGCGGTGCCACTCGGGACGGTCCTTGTGCCGCTCCCACCACTCCTTCCAGCGCCGCACGTCGCCGCCGAAATCGACGCCCGCGATCCCGCGGAGGCTCGCCCGCACCCAGACGCGCACGCGGAGGTCCGTCTCCTCGGAGATCGCCCTGACGAGCCGGGCGACGCCGCCCTGCGAGACGATCTCGCCGAGCGCGCGCGACGCCGTGCGCCGGACGCGCCACTCCTTGTCGTCCATCGCGCCCGCGAGCGCCTCGGCGTCGCCGGGGACCGGGCCGATTGCCATGGCGTAGGCCATCCCCTCGCGCACCCAGA
>JANNHP010000322.1:0-3631 GCA_031404455.1 Planctomycetia bacterium
ACCGTACGGCCCGCACCGCTGCGGCCCGCCCCTTCCGTTCTATAGCCCTCGGACCCATCTGACCGGGCATCGTCGCGAGGTGAATGGGACGGGCGGTCGGGCTCCGTTCCGCGAAGCGTCGCCCGTGCGATGGAGCGGTCCGGCTCCGGTTGTCTCCGTGCGACCGGCGGCGTCCGCTAAGCTCCGGCGCCGAATCACCGTCCTGGAGAACCGATGCCCGAGATCCGCAAGGAAGACGTCGTCACAGCTCTCGCCACCGTGCCCGAGCCCGAGCTCGGCAAGACGCTGGCCGAACTCGACATGATCAAGGGTGTCGAGATCACCGGGACCAAGCTCTGGGTGAAGATCCTGCTGACGACGCCGGCGTGTCCCTTGAAGGACCAGATCAAGGGCGACGTCGAGAAGGCCGTGCGTCCGCTCGGCGTGACGTCGGTCGAGATCGAGTGGGACGCGCAGGTCGCCACGAACAAGGGCCCCGACCAGTCGAAGGCGCCCGGCATCCGCAACGTCATCGCGGTCGCGTCCGGCAAGGGCGGCGTCGGGAAGTCCACGGTCGCCGTGAACCTCGCGGCGGCGCTGATGCTCGAAGGCGCGCGCGTCGGGCTCATGGACGTGGACATCTACGGCCCGTCGATCCCGCTGATGACCGGCACGCAGGGCGTGAAGCCGAACATCGACGAAGGCCGCCTCGTGCCCGTCATGGCGCACGGCATCAAATGCCTGTCGATGGGCTACCTCGTCCCGGCGGGGCAGGCCGTCGTGTGGCGCGGGCCCATGCTGCACAAGGCGATCACGCAGTTCTTCGAAGACTGCGACTGGGGCGAGATCGACTACCTCGTCGTGGACCTGCCGCCCGGGACGGGCGACGTGCAGCTCTCGCTGTCGCAGATCTTCCCGCTGACGGGCGCGGTCATGGTGACGACGCCGCAGGAGGTCGCCCTCATCGACGTGGTGAAGGGCGCGAACATGTTCGAGCGCGTCAACGTGCCGCTGCTCGGCATCATCGAGAACATGAGCTACTTCGTCTGCCCGTGCTGCCAGACACGCAGCGAGATCTTCGCCCACGGCGGCGGACGCCGGGCGGCGAAGGAGCACGGGTGGCCGTTCCTCGGCGAGATCCCGATCGACCCGTCCGTCCGGATCGGCGGCGACGAGGGCACGCCGGTGGTCATCTCGCACCCGGACTCGGCCGTGGCGAAGGCGTTCCGCGAGACGGCGCGCGCCCTCGCGGGCAAGGTGAGCCAGGCCGTGCTCGCGGGCGCGGTCTCGGTCTGAAGGAGGATCGTCGATGAATCGCGGCGACGTGGGACTCGTCCTCGGACTCGCAGGTTTCCTGCTCGGCGGCGCGGCGATCTTCATCGCCGCGGGCTCGCAGAAGGAGACGAGCGGCCGCTGGGACGACATCCAGGGCATGGTGAAGGCCGACGAAGAGAGCATCACAGGACTCGGGGAGAAGGTGAAGGGGCTCGACGCGACCGTGAAGGACCTCACCCGGCGCGTCAACGCCGTGGACACGTCGCCGAGACAGTCCGCGGGCGGCCTCAAGGATCTCGAGGACCGCATCGCCGCGCTGGAAGCAGCCCGGGGCGCCGCGCCGGATCCGCACGCGAAGGACCCCGGGACCGGCCCGTCCGGCGGTGCGTCCGGCGGCGCGGACGAGTTCGACGCGCTCTCGAAGAAGATGCTGTCCGACGAGGCGACGCCGGACGAGATGGCGAAGTTCTGGGCGATGCTCCGCGAGAAGCCCGCGATCCTCGCGGACTGGATGTCAGCGCTCGAGAAGGAGGTCGCCGACAACCCGCGCGACGTGGACGCGCGGATGAAGCTCGCGCAGACCTACGTCGTCAAGCTGCTCACGGTGCCGTCGGGCCCGGAGATGGGCGCCTGGTCGATGAAGGCGATGGAGCAGTACAAGTCCGTCCTCGCGCAGGAGCCGAACCACTGGGACGCCCGCTACTCGCTCGCCTTCAACTACAGCCAGTGGCCGGACTTCCTCAACAAGCGGCCCGACGCGATCAAGGAGTTCGAGACGCTCAGGAAGGTCCAGGAGAACGCGACGCCTGCCGCCAAGCACGCGCAGACGTACCTCCAGCTCCGCGAGCTCTACCTGAAGGACGGCAAGCCCGACGACGCCAAGGCCGTCCTCGACGAGGGACTGCGCCGTTTCCCGGACGACGAGGAACTGAAGAAGGCGAAGGACGGGGCGAAGTAGCCGGCGCATCGGCGGGCGGCGTCCGAAGCACGTTCCGCTTCGTGGCGCGCACCGCTCGCTCGGTTGCGTCCTGTCCGCTTCGATACCAGGAATCCGGGCCTCGAGGACGAATCGCCCGCTCAGTCGTCGCTGCCCGGATTCCTACCGCAGGTACTCGCGCATCCACTGCGCCTGGGCGCCGGCGTTCTCGCGCAGCGTGTCCAGGTTGCGGGCGGCGTCGATGTCGCCGGCGAGGCGCGCGTTCGACGCGGCCTCGGAGATGCGCCGGGCGCGCTTCTCGGTGAGGTCGAGGGCGTCCTCGACGATGCGGCGCCACGGACGCAGGCGCGCGGCGCATCCCTGCATGAGTGCGCGGATGCGGGTCGCGGAGACGAGCATCGGACGGCCGATGCCGCGCGCGTCGAGGAGCGCCTCGACCGTGAGCACTCCGCCCTCGCCCTGCGAACCGAACTGCAGGAACTTGCCGTGCAACTGGGCGTGCTTCACGTTCGAGGCGACGGCGGAGAAGAAGGACGCGGCCCGCGTCTCCTCGCGGTGTGCGGTCTTCAGCGCGCTCGAGAGCGCGCGGCTCCTGATGCTCATGGTCCTTCCGAATCGGAATCCGGAGCCCCTGAGATCAAGCGATGCGCAGGAAGGGACTGGGGTCTCCGCTCCGCGCGAGCACCTGTCCGACGTCGCGGTGGAGGAGCGCGAGTGCCGCTCGCTGGTTCTCGAACGTGAAGAGAGCTTCCGCCTCGCGCACCGAGAGCCACCGCGACGCGTCGTGCTCGGCCGAGAGCTTCGGGTCGCCGACGACGAGCGCCCCGAAGCACGGGACGAGCCGGATCTGGTCCTTCCGCGGGTCGTACACGCGCTCCACGTAGTCCACCTGCCAGAGCGACACGGGAAGGAGTTCCGTCTCCTCGCGCAGTTCGCGCACGGCGGCCTCCACGGCGGTCTCGCCCTCCTCGACGTGACCGTGCACGGCCTGCCACGCGCCGGCGAGCTTCCGCTCGGCGCCGCGACGCAGCAGCAGGTACCAGGGACGGTCGCCGTCCACCCGGAAGGGGTAGAGGGACACGGTCTTCGAGACGATCTGCGTCATGGGGCGGCCTCGGGTGCTGCTGCGGCCTGGTTACCTATCGGTGGGGATTTCCAGTGCGCGGCTGTCGATTCCGCCAGACATTGTTTTGCCGCTGTTGCTGCCGGCGTTGAAGCTGCGACCCAGGCGCGTGAGCGAATCGCAAAGAACGATCACGTCTTTGCGATATTCAACGAGCCTTTTGCACCGTTCGATCACCAGCGTGGCGAGGTCGAGGTGCTTTTCGATCGTGTTATCATTGCTGGAAGCAAATAGCGTGCCGGGCACGTTGCGCTTCATGTCGGTCACTTCTTCGGGACGTTCGTCCACCAGCAGTAGATACAGCGCGACGTTTGGAT
>JANNHP010000323.1:0-23520 GCA_031404455.1 Planctomycetia bacterium
GTACGCAAGATAGCGACGCAACCGTCCGCGGCGAGGCGGCTCGGCTTCTCGAACTGCGGGAGAAGGGTGCTGCGAAGTGATCGTCCGAGTGACGCCCGACTCCGAGAAGGACGCGAAGGACTTCCTCGTCGAGCTGGAGAAAAAGTTCATCACCGAGACGTACTTCACGCCGCCGACGATCGCGGAGGCGGACGAGTAGGAGGTCGAGGCAGCGGCGGCGGACCAGCCCCGCGTCGTCCCGACGCTCGTCGCGTACGCCGAGGACGTGATCGAGCGGCGCTTCGACGCCACCCACTCGGACGGAGCCATGGGCGTCCTTCGCGCCGCGCTGCGCGCGTGGAAGGACTTCTTCGGGAAGCGCCCTGGTCGTCCCGCCGTCCGACTCGACGAGATCACGCCGTCGCTCTTCCTCGACTACCGCGCGTGGCGCTCGACGGCGCGTCACTCGCTCGGCGGTCCGGCGAAGCCGATCAGCCCGACGACGATCAACGCCGACCACCGCGCGCTCGTCCGCATCCTGAACGAGGCCCTGCTCGACGGAAAGATCGAGAAGAACCCGCTCGCCGGGCTGAAGCAGCTTCGCGCGCCTCAACGCCAGCGGCGCTACCTGACGAAGGACGAGCTGCGCGCGCTCATCACGAACTGCCCCGAGCACTTCCGGCCGCTCCTCGTGACCGCCGTCTACACCGGGGCGAGGAAGGGCGAGGTCACGCGCCTGCGCTGGAGCGACATCGACTTCGACGGAGCGAAGATCGCGCTGCTGCGGACCAAGACGGGCAGCGCGGACTCGATCGACATGCACCCCGCGGTCGCGGCGGAGCTGAAGCGGCTGCACGCGTCGCGCGAGAAGCCGAAGAAGGAGGACTTCGTCTTCCTCTCGGGGCACGGGACGCCGTACGTCGAGGTACGGCGGTCCTGGGTCCTCGCTCTCAAGGCGGCGGAGATCGAGGAGCGGCCGGGGCTCAGCTTCCACTCGCTGCGCCACAGCTTCGCGACGCACTTCCTCCAGAACGGCGGCGCGGTCACCGACCTGCAGCAGCAGCTCGGGCACACGCAGCTGTCGACGACGCAGATCTACGCGAGCGCGCTGTCGGAGAGGAGACGGGCGACGGTGATGGGGCTGGAGTTCGGCGGGACGGCGGCCCCTGGCGCTCGCGGCGCATAGCTGCATGAGTGGCGCTCCAGCGACGGGCGCCCGCCTACAGCCCCGCCGCCTTCGCTGCTGCCGCGACTTCGCGGTTCACCCGCAGGTTCGCGAGCATCGACGAGCGGATGTCGTCGGGGACGTTGGCCACGGCCTCGTCTAGGAAGCGCTTGGCTTCGACGAGGTGCGCTCGCTCGCCGGTCGCCCTCCAGAGGAGGAAGCGGGACTTGAGGCGGTCGTCGAACTCGAGCCGCTCATCGTTCGCCATGAGAGTCGCCTGCGCGCCCTTTGCGTCTTCGCCCGTTAGGCACGCATGATGACAGCGCGCCATCGCCTCTGCCTCCACCGCTCCGTTCCTCGATGCCTCGTTCCATGCCGTCTCGAACGACTCCCGAGCGAGGCCGGACTCGCCCGACCTCTCGCGAACTGATCCGATCGAGAGCAGCGTCCACGCCACGCGCGAGCGGTCGCCGATCTTCTCGCTCAACGCCAGCGCGTCGAGCTGGCGCTGCATCGCGCCTGCGAAGTCGCCCTCCTCGGCAAGTACGAGCCCCAAGTTGTGGAGCGCGATGGCCTCGCCCTTCATGTCCTTCGTCTCGTGGGCCATCGAGAGCTGCTTCTCGAAGCACACCCGCGCCTCGACGAGTCGGCCCTGCCAGAACAGCACGGCGCCGAGGTTTCCAGTGGCACTCGCCTCGCCGCTCCGATCGCCGATCTCCCGGCAGATCGCGCGCGCCCGCAGCAGAAGCTCCCGCGCGTCCTCGAGTCGGCCCTGGATCTTCCGGACGACGCCCAGGTTCATCGTGACGCGCGCCTCGCCCAGTCGACTCCCGGTCTCGCGGAAGATCGCGAGCGTCCGCTCGTACTGGTCTGCCGCCTCCGGGTGACGGCCTTCGGACTCGAGGACGTTTCCCAGGCTCCCATTGATGATCGCCGCGTCCCGCCGGTCGACGATTCCGCCGAGGCACGAGAGCGCCCCCTCGTAGTGCGCTCTCGCTTCGGCGAGGCGACGCTCGTGGTGGAAGACGTGGCCCAGGCTCATCATGGCGCTGCCCTCGCCCCGACGATTCCCGATGCTGCGGTTGAGCGCGAGCGCCCGCTCGAGGCGCTCCCGCGCTTCCGCGAGGCGACCCTGGGCACCGAGTACGTTTCCCGATCCGGTCGCAGCTCTCGCCTCGGACCGGTTGTCGCCCCGGGACCGCGCGCTCTCCGAAGCGCGGCGGAATCTCGCTTCGGCCTCGTCGAGTCGGGAGACCTGGAGGAAGAGGAAGCCGAGCGTCGTCGACGCCTTGCAGCCCAGTTCCTCGTCACCCGCCGCCTCGGCGAGATGCTCCGCCTCGCATGCCGCCGCCTCCTGCTGCGCGCGAAGGCCCAGTCGGTCGAGTGGGCCGTCGGCGAGTCGAACCAGCAACCTCCCGCGGTCGGCACCCGTGAGGAGTCCTTGGACACCGAGCGCGGTCTGGGCGAGTCGGATCGCGGCGTCGTTCAGGTAGCGCCTCTCCATGTGTGTCAGTGCCGCGTCGAGGTAGCGCACTCCCCGCGCTGCCTCCGCGCTCCGAACGAACTGCTCGCAGATCTCAACCGCGAGCGCGCCGTCGAGATCCTTCGCGTCCTTGCCCGCCGCGCCGCTGGTGCGCTCCAGCGCGCCGCCGACGGCGGCGTGGATCTCTTCGCGGAGCGACTGCGGCATCCCGCCGTAGAGCGTCTCGTGGACGGCGTGGTGGTCGAACACGAACCGCGCGCCGACGGCCCGGACGAGCGAAGTCTCCCGCTCGACGCGCCCGAGCCGTCGCAGCACGTCGAGCCGCGGACGGCCGAGCGCCTCGGCGACGAGACGGCCGTCGAACTCGAACCCGTGGCACGCCGCCACTTCGAGGACTTCGCGGTCCTGCTCTGCGAGTGCGCCGAGTCGCGCCGCGACGAGGTCCTTGACCGTGGACGGGATATCGACGGCGGTTGCCCGACCCACGATCCTCCACGCGCCGTCCGCCGTCTGCGTCAGGTGCCCGCTCTCGCGGAGGCTCCGCAGGATCTCGAAGACGAAGAACGGGTTGCCGCCCGACTTCGAGGCGATGCGGCCGGCGAGATCTTCGGCCCCGGGTGACGTTCCGAGCATCGACGTCAACTGTGTGCGGACCATCTCCTCGTCGAGACGTCGGACCGCGCTGCGGGTGACGTGAGCGAGCCGTTCGAGCTCCGCGATCCACGGCGCAGGAAGTCCCGGGCGCGCCGTGCCGACGAGCAGCACGCGGTGTCCGGGGACGGCCAGTGCGAGCGCCGCGAAGAGGCTTCGTCCCTCCTCGGGCGCGAAGTGAAGGTCGTCGATCACGACGACGAGCGGCTTCTCCGAGGCGAGCGAGCGCGTCGCGTGGACGAAGCACGTCTGGAGCGAGTCCTTCGTCAGGGGCTCCGCGCCGGCCGGTGTGGTCTCGCCACGCAAGAGCGCCGCGAACGCCGGGATCAGCACCGGCGTCTGCCGCAGGTGCGCCCGAAGCCCTTCCTCGACTCCCTCCGCACCGAAGTGCTCCCGGAACGCGGTCGTGAACGCCCCGCTCGCCGTCGCCGCGCCGCCCGGCGGATAGCCGCCGACGACGACGTGAGCGTCCTCGGTCTCGACACACGCGAGCAGTTCCTCCACGAGTCGGCTCTTGCCGATCCCCGTCTCGCCTTCGAGCAGTACGACACGCCCGTCGCCCGCCTTCGCCGCCTCCCAGGCCACTACGAGGTCCGCGAGCTCCTTCTCCCTGCCCCACATCGCCGTCGCGCGAGGGATGCGGATGCGCCGCGACGGTCGCTTCGACAGCTTCGTCGCCTGGGAACTCGCGTCGATCCACCACGACGATCGCTCGCCGGCGTCGAGGATCTCGCCGAGCTCCAGCGCCGACGCGAACCGCTCCGCAGGCGACTTCGCGAGAAGCTGCAGCAGCAGCTCCTCGAAGAAGGGCGAGAGCTGCGGCGCGAGCGTTCCCGGCCGCCGCGGCCGCTCGTTCAGCACCTGGCGCACGAGATCGCCGATCGAGTCCGCGCGGAACGGAACCTCGCCGGTCGCGAGCTCGAAGAGCATCGCGCCGAGCGAGTAGAGGTCGGAGCGCGGGTCGAGCGTCTGTGCGCCGCGGAACTGCTCGGGCGGCGCGTACGCCGCCGTGCCGACGAAGACACCCGTCGAGGAAAGCCGGTCGTCGCCGGAGACGCTGCGCGCAAGGCCGAGGTCCATCACCTTCACGTCGTGGCCCGGCGTGATGAGCACGTTGCCGGGCTTGAGATCGCGGTGGACGATCCCCGCCGCGTGGATCGCATCGAGCCCCCGCGCGATCTCCCGCGCGAGGTGGCGGCACAGGTCCTCGGGCACGCGGCCAAGCTCGGCGAGCAGCTCCACGAGCGAGCGGCCCTCGACGTACTCGAGGACGAGTGCCGGAACCGGCTTCCCGCCGCTCTCGACGTCGAGGCAGGCGATCGTCGCCACGACATTGGGGTGACGGATCGCGAGGCCGACGTGCGCCTCTCGGTCGAACCGCTCGCGGAAGTCGCGCGTGGCGAGGAGATGAGGATGCACGACCTTGATCGCGACAGCGACGCCGTCCGCGCCGATCGCGCGCCAGACCGTGCCCATGCCGCCCGACCCTAGCTCGCGGTCGATGCGGTAAGGGCCGAGCGTCGTGCCGATCACGGGGGCGGAGGCTACGTCGCGCGCTTTCCGATCGCCTCTGTTGGATTCCAGCGGCGGAGCGAGCGCCCACGTCGCGCCCCGTTCCGACCTCGCCCCGGACGGCCACCCTTCGCCCGACGACGCGACACGCGCGCCCACGGCGCGGACGCGGCCGCGCGCGGCCACTTGTCTCGGAGCCTCCGCGGGAGCAAGTGTCCGCGCGCCGAGTGCCGCCGCAGGCTCGACGGAAGCGCCGCACTCGTCCCCTGCCGCGCCGAAACGCGAAAAGATGTGCAGCGGTTAGTGCAGCGGTGACGGATTCGGGCCATTTCGGGGCGCTGATTCTGGCGCTCGCTCGCTCGTCGTAACTCGCGCTGAGCGCGTTGGTTACGTCATGGTCGGGGCGAGAGGATTTGAACCTCCGGCCTCTTGCTCCCGAAGCGGGCCCGGCCAGGCTCGATCGCGCAACGTCCGCGTCGCGGGCGTGGATGGAGTGGCGGGTGCGGCGGTGGACGACGGGAGTTCGTCAACTGTGGCGCAACTGTAAGCTGCGCGACGTGCGACGGGTCAGGTCTCTTGCGTCCCGACCGCGCCGAGACGGCGAGTAGCGTAGTCTCCGTCACCGATCGGTTCGATCCGGCCAAGTCGCGCCGCTCCCAACAGCATGTGGCAATACGAATCGAGCACCTCAAGCTTCGCGTACGCATCGTCGATGCCAACGCTCGAGAACACGACCACCCCGTGGTGCGCCATCAGAACCGCGCTCGTCTCGTTGCCGACGACACGGACGACATTCTCCGCGAGCTCGTGTGTGCCAGGTGGCGCGTACCGCGCGGTCGGCACGCGCCCGAGCACGACATCGGCCTCGGTGTAGACTCCGCTCGGAATAACCTCGTCGGAGAACGCGAATGCATTCGCGTGCGGCGGATGAGCATGGATGATCGCTCGGACATCACGACGCGATTGGTAGATCGCAAGGTGAACCTTGATCTCGCTGGTGACCGCGCAGCCCCTATCTTCGCGCAGAACGGTGCCGTCCAATGCAACGGTGCAGATGCTCGACGATCGTAGCAGGCCCTTGCTCACGCCCGTCGGCGTGACGAGCAGTCGCCCGTCGGCGAGCCGGCCAGAGAGGTTGCCGTCGTGTCCGGCGCAGAGGCCGCGTCGCCAGATGCGATGACCTGCCGTGCATAGCTGGCGGGCGGTCGACTGCTCGGTCTCCGACGCATCGCCCGTCGATCGACATCGGCGTGGGTCGCTGGCCTTTCGAACGGCAGACATCGCCTCGTCGAGCACTGGCCACCTCGCGCTGCTCCAACAACCTAGGCCACGCGTGACTCCAGCATCGCCTGCGCCGCAAGCTTCGTGTAATCGCTCTCCGCGTGGCCCGTGACGAGTGCCCAAGTCGCGCAGTTGAATTCCCGACACCATGCTGGCCGATTCTCGTAGTCGCGGCACTCATAGCCGCTCTCGGACTTTACGAGGGCCGGACACGCCTCCTTGACGCGTCCTCTATACTTGAGCGACCCACACCCGCAGCCGCACAGGCCGCGCCACGTGACTTCCATGCGCTGTCCGAAGACCTTCTCCATGAACTCCAGGTTTCGAAGGTCACCATCGACCGCTAGAACGGCGTGGCAGCACGCAGCGCATTTCTTGCAGACCGCCTGGGTGATGTCCTCTGGCTTCAACTCCATGATCCACCTCGCAGATTGGGGAATCCGACTCCCGTTTGTCACGTCTCCTAGGTTGGCGACTCGACCATCGAGTCTCGAAGCCGCCGAAGCAGTACAGGAAGCAGCGTGCGCGCGAACTCGCACGCGGCCTCCGGGCATGGTCCAGTCTCGGTGCCGCGGCAGTCTCTCCGCGTCAAGCGCCCGGGATTGCAGCACCCCGTCGCCATCCTGCTGATCCAGGACATGGCGCAGTTCCAATGCCGCCCGCCGACCAATGCCGCTTTCCATTCGGCGATTGGCGGCGCCGTCGGGCAACAACGGGCATTGCCAGTCTCATCGATAAGCAATCGCCTACCTTGAAGCCGAACGCACCGCGGTGCTGGCGCACGCGGTTCACGGAACGCGGCCAGGACCTCGGCGTATGGCGAGCAAACCTCGGGGATCCCTACAAGATCGCGCTCATACGCCTCGACCAGCCACTTGACCTCCGCACTTCGACGTTCTACGTCGTCAGAGACTTCGAAAGTTTCAACGTCGCACCGACTTCCGGAGATCCAGGACCAGACCTCCTCGGGAGGCCTGGTCGCGTAGCCTCGGATTCGGATTCGAGTCGCCAGCTCATGCCAGATCGGCTCGCGAAGTACATCGACATCGACCTCGCCCCACGACACTTCCATCACAGGCTGGATCGACCAGAGATCCCGAAGCACGGAGACAAGTTTCTCTCGCGCCAGTTGACTTGAGACGTCAGCAGCACGGAACATGAGACGGACACGATGCTGGCCAACTCCGTAAAGCAATCGCACGACCCTCGATACTGCATCGGGATCAACCGGGGACGAGGATCGAAGGGCAACTCCGGTGCAGGTGACTTGCGCCTCTGCAAGCGCCGCCACGCCCGACGCAATCCGCTCGCCGGCGGTGAGTTCGGCGTCAATTGCCACAGACTGCGGCATGCCCACCGCACACATCCCGCAGCCGACCTCACTCCGCAGAAGCCGCGTCTCGCGTAGTTGCAGCATGCGCTTTCGACTCTGTGTGAGCCCAATGGCACGAAGATCTGACGACAGGTCCGCCGCGGCATGTCCTTGCTGACCCGTCAAGAAGTGCACGCTCGGTGTCCATCCTCCAAGGTCAATCGCGGCGATCGAGCTCTCGTCGAGTTGGATTATCTCGGCGTCCTCTACCTTGGCCAATGGCATGATTGTCGCCTCGGTCACGGGCTCACCGTGACCCGATCTTGTTTGGTAGTGTTTCGCCGAGCGTGTCGATGTACCGGAGCACGTTCGCATTCCCGTCTTTGATGCAGCGTTCGTACTTCACGCGGAGCATTCGGGCCGCGCCTCGGATCAACTGACAATACTCATCCTTCGGCGCCGCGATGGACCCCGTCTCCGAGAGGTTCTCGGCCGGGCATCCGTGTCCGCAGAACCTGCGAGCGTCGCACGTGGCGCACTTGGAGACCTTCAGCCGCTCCTGCCGACCGAGCAGTTCGGCGTGGAGTTTGTCATTGAACGTTCCCTGGAATATATTCCCCAGGCACCACTGCCCTTCCTGCTTCGTGTCGTGCGCCGCACCGTCCCATCTGTGGCACGGCCAGATGTTGCCTTCCTGATCGATCATCAGGTATCCGCGGCCTGCCCCGCAAGTGCCGGGAGGGGGACCGCCCGCTAGCGACTTGAAGACATATGTCAGGAGCCCATAGTCGAGGAACACACCCCCCGACGCGCGTGCCAGAACGTCATCGACGATCAACTCATTCTGCTCTACCCACAATCTTGCGTCTCTCTCGGAGAGAGTCTGCGTTGCGCACGCGAACCCGAAGTTCCGGAATCCAAGATCGCGCAAGTACTGGTATGAGTCGAATAGTCGGTCAAGGTAGTCGGGCGTGAACGTCGCTCGCGCGCAGAAGCCGCCACGATAGGCCAGAATGCGTTTCGCTGCCTGTTCTACTCGAGCTACTAGGTCGACGTGACCCCCGAGGCGCTGTGCAAGCTGGATCTCCGGAACTCCGTCGATCGAAAGGTGCCATCCCATACCCCATTGCGCTGAGAAGTGTACTATCTCAGGGGTAATGGCGGTGAGGTTCGTCGTCGTTCCGAACTGTACGGTCTTGCCGACGGCAAACGCACGGCGCTTCGCATAGGGCACGAGTTCCTCGATTGTGCTCTTCCACGCTAGGGTCGGTTCGCCGCCGAGGAAATTCACGTTGAGATACGTCGCCCCGCCCGAACCGTCGATGAGCCAATCCACTGCGGCGCGGGCCACGGCGACAGGCATCGTGCCACGGGTCATACCCGCCAAGTCGCCCTTGAAACAGTACACGCATCGAAGATTGCACTTCTTCGTGATGTCGAGGTCCAGGTTCGTGATCCTGGCGTTCCTCGGGAAACATGACGGATTGTACGAGGTCCGAGACTGTGCCGTCCTGGCGGTTCGCGAGCTTGTTGGGGGCGGCGTGTCAATCACAGCTCGTGCCTTTCCAGCGTGAGTACGAGTATTCCCGACACCCATGTCCAGGCGGCGGCCCCGCCCGGGATCTCTCTTTCTGGTCCGGCCCTCGATTGGGGTCCATCAAGGATCGCGAGGAACGACAACGGTGCCGCAACGTGAACAGGGGTCTGCGTGACGTCTGGGTCTAGCAGAACCGACACGGCCAGCGACTTGTCCGAGGCTAGTGCAGCGGCGACATCCGCCCATGTGTAGTCGCCGGGGCTCGGTGCCCAATTCGTCTTGGCTAGCAGCTGCCGGAAGCGTTCGTACGCGCGCTTGTCCGAAGCGACTCGCGTCGCTAGGCCTTCGTCCTGTCGAGGCCATGCTTCGAGTCCGCCGCGCCCGACGATGACAATGGCGTCAGGCAGCCAACTCTGCACAATCGCAAGTGCAGTGCCGCTTTTTGCCCCCGCGCTACCAAGCGTGTGGATGAAGTCGCGCGGGTAGCGGAGCGTCAGCGGCACGGATGAGGAAGACAGAGCGGCACGCAGCGCGTTGACGCCGTCGATATGAGCGTCCGACGGGAATTCGACTTGCGTCTGCTCGCACTCTTCGATGCTCTGCCAGCGCGAGTGGAATGTCGCATCCGCCACTATGAAGTTCCCGGCAGCCGCGAGCGCGCCGAACGGGTCATCTTCGTACTTCTCCACGCGTGATGGCTCGCGTGGCGGGAGTCGTGGAATGAGTCGTATTCCGTCGTCGGTGATGCGTATTGATGCCCCCTTCTCCCGGCCCACGTAGGTCAGGACTGTCCACGCTGAGGCACTACCGAAGTCCATTTCCGGTGACTTGCTGAAGACGTCGCGCGGGAGGGCCGGATCGCACGAGATCGTGATGCCGAGGTCACGTCCCAGCGCCTGGAGCCGCTCCTCGAGTGGTGTGTCGCCGGTCCATTTTGCCACGACCGTGTGAGCCGTCAGCTTCTGGTAGGTGCCTCGCTGACGCTCTAGGCGTGCAGCCCAAAGTGGGTTCGTGGTTGAGGGCGGCGACGGAATCGCTTGAGTCACCTTCGCGTCGTCGTCGAGCGCGACCTGCGGCTCGGAGTGCTGACGCGGAGGGGCATTGCGCTTCTGACCCCCGCTGCGGAGTGTGGGCTCGTCGCCGTGGCGTTCCACGTTGGGTTGCGGCTCGGCTGAGTCAAGGCGCAACGCCACGAATGCAGCCACGACGACTACAATCACGCCTAGGGCGATCCATCTGGGACGGGTCATTCCTGCGTGCCTCCACTCGGTCGCGCGCCCTTCCAAGGGGGCGCTGGATATATCGCTTGATGTATCAGCGATACGGCGCATTTGTTGGTCCTCTTCGGTCGCCACATGCTCGCGGGCGCAGACCCTTGGATAGTCTGCGCCCGCTTCGGGTAGCAGCAGAAGCTTCGGTTGCCGACGCCGTCGGCTACGTCGCGGAGTTGGCCGATGCCGGGCTGCACTCGTTGCAGCTTGCGGGGTCGCACAGGTTGGAACCCTCCGTGCAGGTGTTCGCACCAGGGGGGCCTTCACAGAAGTTGGTTCCAGGAGAGCCTGTGCAGATGTTCTCGATGGCTCCCGCCGCGGGCTGGCACGTGTTGCCGCCCGTCGTGTCCTTGCAGTGGTTCGCGTGCGCGGTCGATCCTTCGCACGAATTCGCCTTCGTTCCCACCGAGGCGCAACTGTTGGCAGCGGTCGCGCCGGAGCAGGTGTTCGCGTCTGCGCCGTTCTTGCAGGTATTCGCACCGGCGCTGCCTCCGTGGCAACTGTTGTCGCCCGGACCGGTGCCATTGCCGGTGCAGCTGTTCTTCGAGCCGCCGTCGCAGACGTTCTTGCCGCTGCCGACACACTGGTTCGCGTGCCAGCCCTTGCACGTATTCGCGCTCGCCGAGCAAGTGTTGGTGCCTTGCGACGAGTCGCAGACGTTCCTCGACTGATCGGTGCAGGAATTCGGCGGCGACGTGCATGCCGCGTACGCGAACTGCTCGGATACGGCGCTCAGGGTGACGCCAGCCAGCGCGCCGAGTACCCATGTCCTACCGATGAGACCGAGGAACTCTCGGCGCCTACTGACCCTCACGGCGGACTCGGGCTGGCTGGCTCCTCTGGTCTCACGACCACCGTTGGCATGATCCGTCATCTCGCACCCCCTGCGTACTGAACTGGCCTGAGTCGGTCACGATTGGGAGCCGGCTCGCATGATCTGTAGACGCAGAAACCACGGGGGGAGGGTACCGGTGCCACGCGTTTTTTCTTGGGTCGTAGCGGCCGGGCCACACGAGAACGGGATCCACTCCCCTTCCGATCGCTCGCAGCATCTCGTGCGCTCCTCGCAAGAGTTTGCGGCGTGCCTCCTCACCCAAGGGGTGCCATCCGTTGAGCCACGCGCCCACATCTCGGCGCGACCAACCTGCCAGATACTGCAGCCGCGCGATCTCGCGGTACGGTGGGGGCAGGCTGCCGATGAGCGCCGGGGCAACATCCAGCATCTCGCGCCGCGCGGCGTCCTCGTCGGGCGGCACGAGATGCCGTTGCTCGCCGTCCTCGAAGTCGATTCCGCCTGAGCGCTCTTGAGCCGGGCGGAAAGGACGATCGGCCCGCCCGCGAATCGCGTCGCCAGCCATGCTCGTGAACACCCGCCACCACCAAGCGCGTGGATTCAAGATGGTCTCGCCGCGGAAGCCCGCCTCGAGCATCCGCACGATGCCCTCTTGCGCGAGGTCCTCTGCTTCCTGAAGTCCAAGATGGCGGCGACGACACCATGCGCGCGCGGTCGAGAGCGCCGCGATGGCCATGTCGTCCCAGCCCGAGTTCGAGATGACCTTGGAGGTCGGATCGCCGAGCTGGCAGCGGATAGCGCGTCGGACGAGATGTCGCACCCATGCCGTGAGTTTCTGGTCGCGCGGCACCGATACCGATCCGGCGCCGGCGGTCGAGATCGCAACCGCCAGCACCTGTTCCGTGATGCCTTCCTCGGGACCGGCAGGCGTGCACGTTCGCAGTGCGTCGCGAACGAGCCGTTCGAGCGCGGACCGAGCCCTTGTGGGGGCGCGCGAACGGCAGATGAGCCAGACCGACACAGTGCATCGGGCCGGATCCCCGCACCGTTCAGCGTTCTCGTCCGTCGCCGCGTCGTGTCCGATCGCGAACGGACAGGGTCCCTCTCTCAGTCCTCCGGACCCCGCCCCCTCTTCCATGCCGCAGCGCATCTGGCACCTCCACGCTGATCCCGGGCGTTGTCATGGAGACCGTATGCGGTGCGCGCCGTCTCGGCACCCAAGCGCGCGAAGTGGAACGTCGCCGTGGTCAATGCACCTCGGCCAACACGATGAGGTTCCCCTTCGGCGAAGAGACGGCGACCGTCTCGCTTGCGCCGCTGCGCGACACGACCGTCTTCGGCTCTCATGCCCATGTTCGCGTCCTACGCCCCGCAGCAGATAGGGCGCGGCGAACCCGCGATATGACACTGGTCACAGGAGAAAGCCCGAAATCCAGACGGCCGCGACGCCGGACCGTGTCCCCGCAGTCTCGTAGGCTCTCCCTGCCGGGTCGCCCCCGGCGCTTCTCGCGTCGGCCCGGGCCGCGGATCGGTCCCGCGCCCGGCGGACGCCCGCCGTGGAGACCGACCGTGCCGCAGGGCGCGCTCGGAACGTGTGTCCAGCCCGCTCGATCCGCGTTGTCCCCGGCCGCCGGTAGCGTCGCTCCGCCGGGTCGCTCCCGGCGCAGTTCCCGTCGGCCCGGGCTCGTCCGCATGACTCGACCTCCGCGGCGGCCCAGTCGACGTCACGAGAGGTCGAGACATGACTGACGCGACTCACGGGCGTGCGTCGCCCGAACCCGACGACGTCCGCGTGACGTGCCACGCCTGCGGCGAGCTGCGGCCCCTCGCGGACTTCCGCGCGGAGGATCTCGACAGTGCGGAACCGTGGTGCGCGAGCTGCCGCGAGATCGCCGAGGACCTCGCGCGTGACGAGGAGACGGGCCGATGAGCGACGTCGAGCAGGCGGATACGGACATCGACGCGCAGCTTGCCGCGGAGTTCTGCCGCGAACTCAAGCTGCGCGGCGAGGCGATGAACAGCACGCTCGCGACGTGGCGAGCCGCCCGCAACGCCGCGGAGGCGGCCCGCGACGCCGTCGAACCCGCGAAGAAGCGCGCGTGGACCGCGCAGTTCCGGGACGCGGCCGACGCCGGCGAGCTGACTCGGCGCTTCGAGGCGGCGCGCGACGATGCCGACCGCACGCGCCGGGGGCTTGCCGCCGCGAAGCATCGGATCCGGGAGGCCGTCGAGGCCGCGGAGTCCGACGCGCTCCGCATGCGCAACGTGACGCTGCGCGACGAGGCCGCCGCGCGGGTGGAGCGCGCGGTACGTGAGACGCAGGAACGAGCGCGGAAGGCGCGCGACGAGGCGCGGCTCGGGCTATCGCCGGAGGACGCCGACCGCCAGCGGCGCGCCGAGCAGGGGGCCCCGGAGCGCGAAGTTGCGGCCGCTGCGGCGCAAGCGCCCGCCGCGGAGCCGGCGTCGGCTGGCCAGTCGGTGGGCGCGGCGGCTGCGGCGTCCCCGGCGGCAGCGTCCGGCGAGCGCCCGCCGCACCGTCTTCACGTCCAACTGCAAGCGACGCGCGATCTCGCGCTTCGGAACACTCTGCACGTCGTGCAGGTGCCGGACCTCGGCCCACTGACTCATTCGGATCACCTCCGGGGCCTCCCGCACGGCCCGCGGCGCGGCGTCACTCGACGCCACCGCGATCCGGCAAGAAAGCACCCTCTCGGACTGGGGAAGAGGTGGTCCCTTTTCAGCCCGCCGCGAGGTCCCTTTTCAGTCTGCCGCTACCAGCTCCCGTCCTCAAGCTCGGCGAGCATCGAGGTCTCGGCACAGGTGTGGGCGATTGGTCAGCCGTCGCTGCCGCTCCCATCGCGTTCAGTTGCGCGAACGGTCGGGGCGGCGGCGCCGGACCTCGATCCCGCCGAGGGGTCATCACTTCGACGTGATGCGGCCGGCCGCCTCGTCCCTGGTCAGCTCGTCGCCGTGCTCGACCCACCACGCGGTCCATGCCTGCGAGAAGCCGCGGCGCGCAGTGTCGTCGTCCGGCGGCGCGACGAAAAGGCCGGGCGGCATCGCGGTGCGCAGCGCGTCGGCGAAGAGACGGGACAGGAGCTCGAGCGCCGGTCCGCGCACGTCCGCGTCGGGATCGGCCAGGCGGCGGATCAGACGAGGGATCACCTCGGGACCGAACCGGGAGAAGCCGCCGACGAACTGCGCATGGGCGTCGGCACGTTCGGACGCGCGGCGCACGGCCGGCCACTGCCGCACAGCCGTGCGGACGACCTCGTCGAGGACCGTGCCACGAGGATCCGGCGGCGTCGCGTCCTCCACGTCGCGACGCGATGGCGTGACTGCGGTCAGCGGACGCGTCGGCCGGAGCAGGAAGAGCAGCGGATGCGCCTGCGTGTGGAGCCGACCCCCCATCGAGCCCCAGGAACCGTCCGAGCTCTGAGTTGCCAGGAGGTACTCGGCGCCCTCCGCGAACCAGTCCCGGCCGCGCACGCGCTTCACGGACAGTGCGTCGAACGCGGCCTCGTAGGCGAGCAGCAGCATCGGCTGAGCCACACCCGGCGCGTCGCGCCGATCGCCGACGTCCTCGACCGACGAGAAGTTCGCATCGAGCCAATCCATTCCCGACTCGATCGCCCGGGCGCCTTCGTTCCGCAGTGGCTCGTCCGCAGCGTCCCGCAGGTGCGCCATGCACAGTGCGGCGGCGGCGACTCCGCCGGCGGTGGCGAGCGCGGTCGCCGGCGGCGGCGACGCGACCGTGCCCCGGGCGTACGGAGCGATCCATCCACGCGCCGAGCCCCCCGGTGCGCCCTCCCGCATCGCGAGCAGATCACGCAACGCGGTCCGCCACACACGGTCGGCGACCGGAATGGCCGCCTCCTGCGCCTCGTGCAGTGCGAGGAGTCCCCAATGGAGCGAATGGTCGGTGTTGACGTCGTGTCCGATCCACAGTCGGTCGGGTCCAGCGGGATCCGCCAGGACCATGTCCTGCGCCAGGCGATTCGCCACCCATACCGTGTTCTTCTCGTCGACGGACGCGTCCATCGTGCGCTCGCGGATCACGCCGCTCCGCACGAGCTGCCTGCGCCGTGAGAGCGCCATGCACTGCGTTGCCAGGTGCGCCCACTCGACCCAAGCTGCCGGCCGGTCCGCCTCTCGCGCCTTCGTCACATGCGGCCGCAGGGCGGCGTGCACGGCGTCCGCCGCCCTGCCGCGGCGGGCGTAGTCCGCGTGGAACACCACCGACGCCAGAGCCAGGTTCGGGGGAAACGTGTGCTCGAGGTAGCGACGAGCCGTCGCGACCTCCTCGAGCCGCGCCATCCCCGACTCGATCGCACTCGCCACGCGATCGGCGAGCGGCGGATCGGCGGCGGACGCGCGCCCGAGCGACGCAGCGAGCACCAGCCCCGCGACGGCCGCGCGTACCCGTAATCGCGGAACGATCCTCACTCTCGCCATCGCGTCGCATCGCTGACGCCCAAGTGCTGCTGCCATGTCCTGAGCATAGCGCCGAGCACTTCGATCCGGCGCGCGCGGTCGTCCTTTGGCACCGGGAAGGGGTGACCGAGTCCGCCGCGCGACATCAACTCCGAAGGTCCGCCGACGAAGACCATCCCTCGCCCCACGTCGACGCCCGCGAGCCGGACTCCGCCGTCCGTCTGGGCGAATCGGACTCCGGTGGGCGGTTCCTCGCGCCGTCCGAGCGTCCAGTCGGCCGCATCTGCCGCGCCGAACTCGCGGGCGAAGTCCGTCAAGCCCGACCGGGTCGCCTCGATGGCGCCCGCCGTGACGAATGCGATCCCTCCCGCCTCCAGCCAGGTGCGGACCCTCCGGAACTCGTCGGGACTGAAGCGAGGGAAGACGTTTGGTACCACCAGCACGCGGCACTCGGCGAGCGACCGGCCGAGGGATCGCTCGAACCGTGGCCGCAGCCCGAAGCGCTCGCACTCGACGAAGAGCGTGTCGAACGACTGCTCGACCGGCAACGACGCGCCCCCGATGGTCGGGGCGAGGTGGTAGTGCGCCTTGTCCCCGAGGAATGCGACCTCCGGAACGGGTCGGACGACCGGAGGGAGCGCCAGGGCGCTCACGTCGAGAGTGCCGCCCACTATCCAGCCTGCCGCGTAGCCGGCGCCGATCGCGGCGTTCACCCAATGAGCGGCGCCCAATCGCGGCGCGGCGCCGAGCGCGAGAAGCGCGCCCGCCGCGAGAAGCAGCAGCGGAATCTGCCGCACCAAAGAGGAGTGCACCGGTCGGACGTTCGCCAGCGCCACGCACGCTTCCAGCGCCTCGTAGCGCCGCTCCAGCGCCGCCGCGAAGTTGGTGAACGGCGTGCCATCCGAGAACGCTACGATGCGACCGCGGCCCACCTCGGCGCAGGCCGCGCCGACCACGATCCCCGCGTGTTCCGCGGGTTCCGCGCGCCAGTCACCGAAGAAGCTCTGGTTCCAGCAGACTCCTTGGTCCGAGAATCCCGACCTCGACGCCATCACGGGATACGCGAGTCCGGTGAGGCGGACGCTGCACCCGGTCAGGAACTCCATGCCGTACGCGTGATCCTCCACCCTCGGGTCCGCGAGTCCGCGGTCGACCACCACTTGACCACCGTCGATCCTCGACACCGCCGTCGGCTCGAACGTGATCCCGTGACGCGAGCCGATCGCATTGAGGTGCGTGTTGCACGCGAACAGGTCCGTGTGGTCGCCGACCGCCACGACGCCGCCCCCGGAAGCGACGAACTCCTCGATGTCGTGGAGCTCGGCGGCCTCGTAAGGTCGGCTCGGGACCTTGAGCAGAACGATGTCGTAGTCTTTCAGCAGGTCCTCCCGCAGGGGCCTCTCCCGGTTCACATCGACGCGGAATCGGCGACCGAGCAGTTCGACGGCGTACCCGCACGCGTAGACCGACATGTCGCCACGCCATCGGTCGTCGAATCGGACCCCCGCGAGCTCCCAGTCCTCGCAGTGCGAGTCGTCGACCAGAACCCGCCCGAGGTCGGGCTCCGAAGTCGGGGGGAGCCGCCACGCCGCGACGATGCCCGCCACACCGACGCACAGCGCGACCGGCGCCGCGCGTCGAAAGCACGGCGCGACGGCCACGGCGGGCTCCCCGCGGGCGGCGCGCTTGCCGAGGACCGGAAGGGCAGCCCCGAGCACGAAGAAGCTGACGACACACGGCCACCCGTACAGGAGTCCCGTCGACAGACGGACGCTCCCCGCGCTCAGGAAGCCGAACGACTCCGATCCGAGCCAGGAGAGCGCGACGAAGCGCACGACGTCAGCGGCGACTGCGAGCGCCGCGAGTAGCGCCCAGCGGCGGACATGGGCGAAGTTCCATCCGTCGCTCGCGCCGGACATCAGAAGCACCGTCAGGGCACCGACGAGCGGCGGAAGACCCGCGCGCACCACGTTCGGAGCGACGTTTACGGTTTCGCCAGGGAACCGGACGAGGAGCTCGCCGCCGCTAACGGTGTTCGGCAGACCAACTGCGTCGAACATCGCGGCGGAGAGTTGCACGAGGGGACGGGAACCGTCGCGTCCGGCGCTCACTAGCTCCAGTGCGTGCGTGACGCAGAGCGCCAGCGCGAGTTCGCCCGCCGAGACCAGCGTTCCCCTCACGAACGACGGTCGAACGGCAACGGCGCGGGCGACGAGATACGCGATGCCGGCGATGGTCGCGGCGAGCACGCCGGGTCCGACGGGCCCTACCGAGACGGCGGAGTGCACCGAAACGGCGAACGCGAACAGGAGTCCCGTCGAGATCCGCTGCATCACCGGGGCTCCTGTCCGGTCCAGGTCCGCTGTAGGAACGCGATGTTCCCCAGGTGCCAGGACTTCCGGCCCTCCACATTGTTCCCGTAGGGAAGGGCCTCGTCGGCGATCACGACGACGTATCCGAGTCCGAGCCGCCTCCGCGCCGCGACTGTGATCGCGTCCTCGGTCAGGAGCGGTGTCCACGCGTCGGCCGTCGCCTGGTCCACGGTCAGCTCGAACGAAGACGTGAACACGGGGGACTCCACTCCGGCGCGGTTGACGGTGCGTCGCGGGAACCGTCCGAGAGGCCTCGCCTCGATCCTCGCACCGGCGGCGGCGAGCACTCGATCGAGCGCGCGCGCGTGCCGCGGTCCTCCGATGAATAGGAGCATTCCGCCCCGTCCTACGAACTCGACCAGCCGTTCCTGATCCGCGATTCGCTTGAGCGGCAGCGCGACGAGGACGAACCGATCGGTGCCGGGCTCGATCTCGTCCGTTCCGTAACAGGCGATCGGGAACAAGCCGGCACGGCGCGCGCTCGACGCCACACTCCACGTCTGGCGCCACTCCGGAGTCCCGGGCGAGGTATCGACCGGATGTACCTGGATGACGCGGACGACGCTGGACCGGACATCCGCTGAAGTCGCGGACAGCCGCCCCGGTCGCAGCGATACGAAGTGGACGACCATCGCCGTCGCGGCAAGCGGCGCGGCCGCGAACATGCATCGGAAGCGGGGCAGCCGGAGCGGGCTCCGGGTCCCGAGGAACCACGCGCAGGCCGCGAGAGACGCGACGGCGAGCACGCCCGTCCAGGGGCGATCGAACGCGCCTCGCGAGCCGACGAACGCGCGGAGGAACGAGCGCGTCGACGTGAATAGGGCGGACTGCTGGATCGGCGTCGTGTCCCCGAAGACGACGACTCGCCCCTCGCCGATCTCGCTCACGGCGGCGACCACGACGTCCCCGACCTCTTCGCCCGCGTCGATCCGGTAGTTCCCCAGGAGAGCTCCGGGGTAGTTCGCGCGACTGCCCGCATCGCTGAAGGCGTACCGACCGAACACCAGCGGCCGCGCGCCGCCGCTCAAGCTCAGCGAAGCGCCGACTCCGTACGGCATGCTTGCCGCCGCGTCCAAGGCGTCCGCGAACGGCGCTCCGATGCGCCCGAACATCCGACCGTCGGATTCGAGGGTCTTGGCGGAGTCGAAGCGGTAGGCAATCCCGGTCGATTCGAGCAGTCGGTTCGATCCGCGCATCAGGCCGGCGACGTCCGTGTGATCGCCGAACACCACCCAGACGAGGCCTCGCCGCGTGAGGTCGTGGAGACGATCCCGCAGCTCGGGCGCCGGCTCGCCGTTGAAGTTCAGGAACCAGACCATGTCCGACGGCGAGACGTCGGAACGGAGGAACTCGTCCGCACCGACGCGGTGGAGTTCTGCTCCCGCCAGCGACATCGACTCCGCGAGCCCGCCGAACATCCCACCGGACCACGACCCGTACTCACCGTGCCGGAGATCGTTCCACGTCTGGAGGCCCTCCCGGATGCACCAGACTCGCGTCGGCGGTCGGTCCGCGTCCTGCACCGGGGCGCTCGAGTTCAGGACGGCCGCCAGCGCGAGGACGCATGCGGCGCCCCATCCGAGTCGCGCGCTCGGCGGCCGCGCGGAATCCGCCTCGAGAGCGTCCTCGCGCCCGTGGATGCCCGCCATCGCCGCGGCGGCGACGACGGCGCCCGACGCGCACCAACGAACGGTCTCGTGGAGCGCGACTCCCGACAGGAGGAGCCCGTACGTCAGCGCGAGAGACGCGCACATCGTGACGAGCAGACGGACCGACGCGCCGACCACCCGGACCCGGCCGCGGCACACGCCCACGACGACGTCGCCCACTGCGAGCGCGAGCGCGAACTCGGCGCCGGAGTACCGAAGCCCGAGTCGCGCACCCCCGAACGGACGCGAGGCCCAGCCGGTGACGGCCTTCACGAGACCGTCGGCAGAGTACCACACGCCCGCCGACTCGGGAGCCCACCGGATCACGTCGAAGAGCGCGAGCGCAACGGCGCCGCAGAGCGCCTCGTGAACGCGCGGTCCCGGTCGCGTCGCGAGGACCAGACCGAGCGCCGCGGCGCCACCGAGTACCGCGCACGTCAGCCCCGATTCGCCCAGCCGGGCGCCGACTACGACGCCGACCGCCGCGAACACCCAAGTGGACACTCTTGCCGGGACGCCGCCTGGCGCGCAGAGACACGCAAGGGCAGCGAGCGCGACTCCGAGTCCGAGGGCGCCTTCCAATTGCGCCGACAGGACGCCGGGCGGATGCCACGTGAGGCCGGCACCCAGCACGAAGATCGCCACTGGGATGGAGAGTCGGGTCTTCATGGTGCACCGTCATCTCGGCAGCGGACACGCCACCCGCACGCGCGAGCGATCGAGCCGCAGCGAAACGACAATCCCCTTCTGTCCGCGATAGAAGCCTGCGAGCCGGTGGTCGTCGGCCGGAAGGACGACGCCTCGTTGCCGCTCGGCCGCGCCGAAGACGATGCCCGAGGCGCGTTCGCCATCGATCTCGACCCAGAGACCGGGATCGAGGGCGCGTAGCCCGTCTCCGAGATCGATGTCGACCGAGACGCTCGAACTGAGCCGTGCCGTCAGCTCGATCGTCGCCGATGCGCCGGCGTCGGGCAGGTCCACCCGATCCCACGCGTGGCAGACTTCCCCCGCGTACCCGTAGACGAAGTACGCGCCGGGCGGAACGCGAAGGACCCGGACGCCGCGCTGCGGATCGAGACGGACCAAGGCGGAGTAGGTTCCGCTGGTCTCCTTCGAGAAGACGATGATCGTGCAGTCGTCCGGCGCTCCTTCGAAGCCGAGAGCGCAACTCGGCATCGCAATCCTGAGCACCTGAGCATCGGCCGCGCCGCGGAACTCCACCGACATCGCACCCCGGACTCCAGAATCGGCCGTCAGTAGCCACAGCACGCGCTCACCCGGCACGAGACGGTCGGTCTCGAGCCGATCCTCACCGAGGGTCGCCGCGGCCTTCTCGAGCGCGAAAGACCCCGCGCCGCGCAGGCCGGACGCAATGCCAGTGACCTCGGGGCGGCCACGGGCGTGGAGGAACGTCGCGCGGCGGGCGACGGGAGGACTGAGCGCAATTCCCCACGGCCTTTCCGGATTCCCGACGCACACGTACTCGAACTGGCGGGGCCACTCGACCGAATCGGCCCCTCGCACCTCGGCGAACACGGCGGCGCTCGCCGCCCTCGGGAGTTCGACGATCCCGCTCGCCGACGGGACGAGCACACGGCTCCCCAGCTCGGGCGACACCAGAGCCACGCTCGCGTCCGTGGGATCCACGTACCACGTGTCTACGCGTTCGCCCCGCGATGCCAGGACGATCTCGCGTGCGTCGGCGGCGCCGTCGAACCACGGTGACGCGATTGGCTCCAGTCCGGCGCCGAGGAGGGTGACGCGCCACCGTCCGGAGACGGGCGGCGAGACGGGATACGACCCGCCCTCGTCGCACTGACCCCAGGCGATCGTCATGACGGCGTTCTCTCCGTCGCGCAGCGTCTTCACCGCATCCACGCGGACCAGCGCGTGCGACCAGTCCTCGACGGCGCCGGCTGGATCCAGGACGACGCCGTGCATCGTGACGGCATCCCGCCGGTGGCTGTCATCGCTGGGCTCGCAGCACACGACCTCGATATCGCCGTCCGCGACCGCGAACCGCAGTCCGCGATCGGCGAGGACGACCTCCGAGGTCTCGCCCGCGCGCGCGATAAGGGCATGCCACCCGGCGTCGCGGCATCCTGCGACCGAAGCAGACGATCCGCAGTCCACTTCCACCAGCGAACTGCCGTCGTCCACGCGGCCCGCTCCCACGATCGCGCCGGCCGCGTCCAGGGCGAAGACCCAGCGAGCTCCCGCCGCAGGCACGGAGAGGGCCTCCCCGGAGTCGCATGGCCTCTCCCACCATGCGCAGGGTTCCTCCGAGACGATGCGTAGGACTCTCACGGACGCGGCGCGAGTTCCCGACAGCGCCACGGTCCGCGGCTCAGGTCGCCTCACCACCACTCGGAGCTGAGTCTCGGTGCCGAGCCGGCCGACATCGACGCGCTCGTCGATCCACGCGCCGTCGTGCGCGACGACCGTCACTTCGTACTGTCCCGACGGAACCTCGGCCGCGGCGACACCGTCGGGGTCCGTCTCCAGTATCCGAGGGACCGAGACGTCGAGAATCCCCGTACTCGAGCGATCCGACGACGACAACGGGCGCACGACCACTCGCGCTCCGGCGGCGACGCAACCGTCGTCGCGAAAGGCCGTTATCGAGAGTCGCGCCTGCCGAACGACGGCGGCCTCGTCGGCCATCGGCACGAAGGCGGCTCGCGACTGCGCCTCGTCGCCTTCCGGCCAGCGGAGGTAGCCCTCGTGACCGACCAACGCCGCCCCGGGTTCGTTGACGACCGCGCCGTTCAGTACCCCGCGATGCGTGCGCCAAGTCCCGATCGCCCCGAGCGCGGAGGCGACGCAGGCCGCCGCGACGCAGACCGACGCGGCATCGGCCGGCCGTCGCGCAGTCATCCCCGCACCATCAGTGGACCATGGAAGGATAGAGTATCGCCGTAACGTCCGGCGCGCCGGTGGCTGGCCCCCTGAACGAGTACTTCTCGCCGTTCGACTCCGCGGCACGGCCGCGGATGACGAGGTCGTACGCCTCGAGCGCCGCGGGCGGCGAACGCACGACGTGATCCTCGACGACGCACTGGACGGTCTGCAGCGCCCGCGTGCGCGGCACGAGCACCGCGGTGATCCCGGCAAGCGTGCGACCGTGTTCTGCTTCGAACACGCGGTTGAGCTCCCTCGGCGTCCCGATCCGAACCTCGACGGCGGTCGGCGAGGTGCCCGACACCGGAATGACGACCGCGCCCGCCGGTCCCGAGACCGACGAAACGACGGCGATCTCCAGCGAGCTCTCGACGCCAGCGATCGTGAGCGCCGCCGTGCCCTGCGCGCCGATCGCACACGTCCCCGACGCGATCCACTCGTCTCCGCTCCGAGTCACTTGGCGCCAGATGCAGAGCAGTCCCGCTCGATGGAGTTGCCCGGCGGCGACCACGCTAACGGCGACGTTGAGCGGCGCGGACGCGGCTCCGAGATCGACGCGCACCGGGCGCGTCGCCCGCGACGCCAGCAGTTCCTGCCACGGGACGACCACGGACCGCGAGCCCGCCCCCTCGATTCGCGCGACCAGTTGCACGACCGGCTCGAAGCCCTTCGGTGGCGACGCGACGGTCGGATCCGGATCGAGGTGGACGCGCCAGATCCGATTACCGGCGTCGTCGTACCGCTCCATGCGTTCGTCGAGCTCCGAGAACCCGATTCCCCTGCAGACGCAGTCGGGCCAGGACGCGAACAGGGTCACGTCTCTCACGTTCTCGGTGAGTTCCCTCGGCCCGCACACCACGATCCAGCAGGGCGGGTTGGGCGAAGACCCGACTTCGAGCTTCAGTTCCGCGCCCTGCGCTGGACGCAGTTGCGGACTCCACGTGCCCCGGGCGTGCACGACGCGGGCACCGGCAATCGAACCGACGAGCTCCCAGGCGGAGAGCATCGGCGGGGCGTCCGCCGGCAGGACGAGCGCCCACCGCGCGACTCCGGAGGCGTCCGTCTGTCCGTGAGCGTCCGCGGCGATCTTGGCGGACAGTCGCATGCGCAACGACATGCCCGCGCCGCCGAGCGGCGCCGACCCCTCCGGAGACACCACGCGCGTGGAGAAACGAAATGC
>JANNHP010000324.1:0-6204 GCA_031404455.1 Planctomycetia bacterium
GCTCCGGCGACGCCGGCGAGGAGCACGAGCGAGATCGTCTCGACCGCCGCCATCGCGGCACTCGCGAGGAGGAGGCGCCGCACGGTCAGACGGCCCGAAGCGTCTCGCCGCGAGACGACGCGAGCGCCCGCGACCGCGGTGAGCGCGGCGACGCCCCAGGCGACGAGACGAAAGGTCTCCGGCGTCACGCGGCGAGAGCCGCGAGCGCCGCGAGCACCATCGCGTCCTCGCCGGGCTGGATCGTGCGCGGGTCGAGGAAGAGACGGTCGGCGTGGACGCGGACGAAGAGCGACGGATCGCCGCAGCGCAGGCGCCGCGCGGTCTCGGAGGCCGAGACGCCGGCGGGCGGTGCCACCGAGACGCACTTCGTCGGGATCTCGCGGACCGGGAGGGCCCCGGAACCCGCATAGCTGACGCCGTCGTCGACTCTCGGATCGAGCGCCGGCGCGGACTTCCGGATCGCCGCCGCGAGCTTCTTCGCGCGCGCGGCGATCGTCTCCAGCGACTCCGTCAGCATGCGGGCCGTCGGGTGATCGCGCAGGAGTGCGTCCTTGTCCCGGAAGAGGCGAAGCGTGGCCTCGAGCGCGATGAGGTCGAGCTTCCCGGCGCGCAGCGCACGCGCGAACTGGTTGTCGTCGCAGCGCTCCACGATCGACTTCTTGCCGAGGATGACGCCGCCCTGCGGCCCGCCGATCAGCTTGTCCGCCGAGCAGGTGACGACGTCGGCGCCCGCACGGAGCGAGTCGGCGACGAGCGGTTCGTCGAAAGCGGCGTCGAGTTTCACGAGAGCTCCCGATCCGAGGTCGTCGATCACCGGCAGTCCGCGTTCGCGGCCGAGCGCGACCAGTTCCTCGATCGACGGCTCGCCGACGAAACCGACCACCCGGTAGTTGCTCGGGTGGACGCGGATGATCGCCGCCGTGTTCTCGGTGATGGCGTCGCGGTAGTCCCGCAGATGCGTGCGGTTCGTGCAGCCGACCTCGACCATGCGGCAGCCCGCGCGCGCCATCACGTCGGGCATGCGGAACGCCCCGCCGATCTCGACGAGTTGCCCGCGCGAGACGATCACTTCCTTCCCCGGGGCCAGCGTGTTGAGCACGAGCATCACGGCCGCGGCGTTGTTGTTGACGACGGTCGCCGCCTCGCAGCCGGTCAGCTCCTTCAGGATCTCCTCGCAGAACCGCTCGCGCCGTCCGCGCTCGTTCGTCTCGGGATCGATCGCGAGGAGGCAGTAGCCCGACGCCTCGGCGACGAGAGCGTCGATCGCGGCCTTCGGCAGCACCGCGCGGCCGAGCCCGGTGTGCAGCACGATCCCCGTCGCGTTGACGACCCGCCGGAGTCCGGGCCGGTCGGCGCGGGCGAGATCGGAGGCGGCGCGCGCGACGATCGCCTCGGCCGCGGGTGCCGCCGCCCCCGCCGTCACCTCGGCCCGCGCCGCGTCGAGCGCGCGGCGCATCGCCGCGACGACGACGTCCCTCGACCGGCATTCGAGCAGCGGCGCGGCCGACGGATGCTCGAGCAGCGCCGTCACCGCCGGCAGCGCACGCATCCGCGCGTTGATGTCGTCCATGGCGGGAGCCTACGTGAGCCCCGCGAACGGGGCCACCTTCCGCAACTCCCCGTGCGGGCGCAGACCTGCTCGCCGACCGATCATCGCGCCCGCGGGTCTCACGACGAGAGATGTCGCGTGTCGCTCAGAGACTGCAGCGACTTGTTCCAGAAGGGGCCTGCCTGCCGCAGATGAGTGATGCCGCCCGGCTCGCTCCGGAGATCGATGTAGCCGGCGTGTTCGATCGGCAGGCCGAGCCACGCGGCGGTCACGAACGTCATGGCGAAGCCGTGCGTCACGATGACGACGTGCCGTTCCCGCATCGCGTCGACCTCGGCCATGGCGGCGTAGATGCGGGACGCGAACACCCGCCTCGTTTCGGCGCCGTCGATCACGGTGTGGTCGAGGCGATCACCGGTCCGCGGCGGATGGACGATTCGGTCGGCGAGCCATTGCTGTGGTTTCCCGTCGGCAGTTCCCGAGCTGATCTCGCGCAGCCGCGCGTCGATGTCCATCTGCAGACCCAGCGCATCTGCGATGACCTGGCCGGTTCCGCGCGCTCTGAGGAGATCCGAGGACACGAGCCGGGTGTCTTGCGGGCTCACGCGGCTCTTCACCGCGCGAGCCACCATTTCAGCCTGCCGGCATCCGCGGTCGGTCAAGTCGCCGTCGTACCAACCGCCGACCAGGCCTTCGACGTGATGCCGTGACTCGCAGTGCGTGACCACGAAGATGTCCCTCATCGCGCTCCTCCGACTCGGGAGTGGAAAGGGATGGAATCCGGTCGGGCCCGTCCATTGCGCACCCAGCGTGTCCGGGGCTCCGTCCGCCGCGTTGTCGTCCGCCGCGCGGACAAGAGCAGGCGTAGCAATCTTGCCGGGCCGCGCGAGACCCTCCACGGGAGGGTCTCGTAACGCCCGCGGCCAGGGTACGAGACCGTCCTGTGGACGGTCTCGCGGCAAGCCGCGCCGGGGACCGCCGTGCGCACGCGACCGTACCGAGGGCCACTGAAAGGCTTTGACGGAGCCGCGCCTCGCGGTTCCGTCAAAGCCTTTCACCTCACGAACAGCATCTCGTGGTACCGCGGCAGCGGCCACCACGCGTCGCCGCAGAGGTTCTCGACGCGGTCCGACGCGATTCGCGTGCGCTGCATCGCGGGGACGAGGTCCGACGCGTAGCGGCGCGTCTTCTCCTTCTCGTCGTGGACGGCGTCGAGCGTCTGACGGACTTCGAGAAGCTTGTCGCGCGCGGCTTCGACCTCGCCGAGCGCCTTCGCGAACTCCCGCGCGCGGCCGGCGTGCGGCGCGTCGATGCCGGCGGCCTTCGTGTCGGCGACCGAGCGGCAGAGCGCGCCGAGGAAACCGGCTGCGGCCGGGACGATCGACACGTCCACGAGCTTGAGCAACGCCTGGTACTCGATGTCGATGTCCTTCAGGTAGCGCTCCGTCCGGACGTGGACGCGCGCCAGGACCTCCTCCGCGGAGAAGATGCCCTGCTTCACGAGGAAGCGATGGTGCTTCGGCTCGGCGAGCCACTCGAGCGACTCGGGCGTCTTGCGCAGGTTCGGGAGACCGCGCCGCTCGGCCTCCTGCTGCCACGCGTCCGAGTAGCCGTCGCCCTCGAAGCGGATCGCCGCCGTCTCGCGCGCGACGACCTGCAGCACGTCGAGCACCGCGGCCTCGACGCCGACGCCGGAGTCGAGACGCTTCCTGATCTCGGCATCCATGTCGGCCACCGCGTCGGCGACCGCCGAGTTGATGACCGTCAGCGGGAACGACACGGCCATCGAACTGCCGCACGCGCGGAACTCGAACTTGTTGCCCGTGAACGCGAACGGCGACGTGCGGTTCCTGTCCGTCGAGTCGCGCGCGATCTCCGGCAGGTGCGAGATGCCGAGGGAGAGCACCTTCTCGCGCGCGGCGCCGTCGCGGGGAAGGCCCTGCGCCAGGCGGTCGAAGATCTCGGAGAGGTACTTCCCGAGGAAGACCGAGATGATCGCCGGCGGCGCTTCGTTCGCGCCGAGCCGGTGGTCGTTGCCCGCGCCCGAGATGGCGGCACGCAGCACGCCCGCGTGACGGTGGACGGCGCGCATCACGGCCGTCGTGATGACGAGGAAGCGCAGGTTGTGTTCCGGCGTCTCGCCCGGCTCGAGGAGGTTCGCCCAGGAACCGTTCGACTTCTTCCCGGCGAGCGACCAGTTGAGGTGCTTGCCCGAACCGTTGATCCCGGCGAACGGCTTCTCGTGGAAGAGGACCTCGAAGTTGTGACGCCGCGCGACGCGCCGCATCACCTCCATGGTGAGCTGGTTGTGGTCGGCCGCGAGGTGCGCCTCCTCGAAGATGGGTGCGGTCTCGAACTGGGCGGGTGCGACCTCGTTGTGACGGGTCTTGCACGGCACGCCGAGCTTGTAGAGCGAATGCTCGAACTCGCTCATGAAGGCCGCGACGCGCTGCGGGATCGAGCCGAAGTAGTGGTCTTCCAACTGCTGGCCCTTCGGCGGCGCCGCGCCGACGAGAGAGCGTCCGGCGACGACGAGGTCGGGCCGCAGCGGCAGGAATGCGCGGTCGAGGAGGAAGTACTCCTGCTCCGCGCCGACCGTGGACGTGACGCGCAGGAACGGTTCCTCTCCGATCGTCGCGAGGAGCTTCGTCACCTCGCGGTTGACGGCCTCCATGCTGCGCAGGAGCCCCGTCTTCTCGTCAAGAGCGTGGCCGTGCCAGGAGAGGTAGGCGGAGGGGATGCAGAGCGTCGTGCCCTCCTTCGTGCCGAGGAGGAACATCGGGCTCGACGGGTCCCACGCCGTGTAGCCGCGGGCCTCGAACGTGGAGCGCATGCCGCCCGAGGGGAAGCTCGAGGCGTCGGGCTCGCTCTGGATCAACTGCGCTGCACCGAAGCTCTCGACGGGCTCGCCGCCGAACATCGTCGTGAGGAAGGCATCGTGCTTCTCGGCGGTGAGACCGGTCAGCGGCTGGAACCAGTGGCAGAAGTGCGTGGCGCCGTTCTCGATCGCCCACTCCTTCGCCGCGTGGGCGACGGCCGCCGCGACCGTCGGTTCGAGGCGCGCCTGCTTCTCGACGCAGGCGAGGAGCTTGTCGTAGATGGACGACGGGAGCTTCTCGCGCATCTTGCGCAGGTCGAACGTTCGCACGCCGTACTCCGCCGAGACGCGGATGCGCCCCTGAGGGTCGCGCGGCACGTCGAACTCGCGCGGCTCGCGAGCCGCCGCCGTGGCGAGCGCCGCCATGCGCCCTTCCGAACCCTTGGTAGCACTCATGCTGAACACCTCCGAAACGCCCATGCCCATGGGTCGGGCCCCGAGTCTAGGAGGGGACGGGGACAGGCGTCAGAGGTCCCGCGGCGGGCGGCTCCGCGGCATTCGACGCGGCGTGTTTGCGTCGCGAGCCCGCTAGCATCCGCGCGTCCTGAAGGGAGGACGTCAATGTCCGCAACTCAGTCGGTTCGTCGCGTGCTGCTCGGTCTCGCCGCGGCCTGCGCCGCGTTCCTCGGAGCCGCGCCCGCGGGCGCAGCCGGGTCCTCGGGCGTCCCGGCCGGCGCGAAGGCGTACGTGCCGGTTGACGAAGGGACTCTCGCGGTCGTCGACCTGACGACGATGACCACGATCAAGACACTGACCCTCGGCTCCGAGCCGCGGGGACTCGATTCCTCCCCGGACCAGGCGTTCGTCTACGTAGCCAACAGCGCCGGTTCCATCGTGGTCGGCGAGATCGCGTCCGGCAGCGTCTCCGTCATCGACACGGCGACCGACGTCGTGGTGACGACCGTCGTGCTCTCGAGGTCCGGCCCCTACGACTGCGCCGTCACGCCGGACGGCCTTCGAGTGTACGTCGCGTGCAACACCGGGTTCGTCTGCGTGATCGACACGGCGACGAACACGCAGACCGGCACGATCACCCTGTCGGGTTCCAACGCCGAGTCGCTCGCCATCTCCCCGGACGGAACCAAGGTCTACGTGGCGAACCGCAGCTCGGCCACGATCGACGTGATCGACACGGCGACGAACACGCTGGTCGGCTCGCCGATCATCGTGGACTCGCCCCCGCGCGACGTCGCGTTCTCGGCCGACGGCACGAAGGCCATCGTCGTGAGCGACAACGCCCCCGAGATCATCGACGTCGCGACCGCCACGGTCACGGCCACGCTCGAGGACATCGGCGGCCAGCGCCACGTCACGGTCGTCGGCACCATCGCCTACGTCACGAACCTCAGCTTCTCGCCGCCGCAGAACGGAACCGAGGCCGGGAAGCTCCCCGCGACGCCCGGACTCGGTTCGATCGACATCTACGATCTCTCGGGCGTGGGCTACGTGGAGTCGATCGCGGCCGGCGTGCTCGAGCCCTACGGCATCGACTCGTTCCCCGACGGGACCTGCGCCTTCGTCACGTCGAAGAACGACGACCACCTCGGCGCGGTGGACCTCACGAACCTCGAGCCCACGGGCAACGAAGCCAACACCGGCGGCACGTCGCGCTCGGTCGCGGTGGTCGCCCCGGTCGAGATCGTCGACTCGTTCTTCCTGCCGAAGAAGGTGGCCTACAAGAAGAACGCCGGTGCCCCGGCGCAGAGCGTCTTCAAGGCTTCCGGCTTCTTCGACACCGGCTCGAAGGTCGTCGATCTCACGGCCGCGGCGACTCTCT
>JANNHP010000325.1:0-1840 GCA_031404455.1 Planctomycetia bacterium
CCGTCGCGCTTCAGGAGGTCGCGGTAGATCGTCGCCGCCTCCTCCATCAGCTTCGCGTCGGCGTCGACCCTCGGGTCCGCCGCGCGGACGAGCGCGCGCGCCCGGAGGAGTTGCAGCGACGGATCGCCGGGGGCGCCGGAGAGGAGCGCGTCGGCTGCGCGCAGGATCTCGGCGCCGTCGCCGTCGAACTCGATCATCGCGAGCGTGAACTGTTCGAGGTTCCGTCGCGAGGACGGCGCGAGTTGCGCGGCGCGGCGGTACGCGTCCACGGACTCCGGACCGCGGCGCAGGCGCCGGGCGGCCTCGCCGAGCAGGTACCAAGCGTCGGCGTCCTGCGGCGATTCCTTCGTCCCGTCGCGGGCCGAGAGGAGCGACTCCATGCCGCGGTCGAGACGGATCAGCGACTCCGTCCGGAGATTGCGTTCCCGTCCCGCCGGGACGGCGGTCGGATCGCCGGGCGCGGCGACCCGCTTCGTGAGCGCGGCGGCGCGGTCGAGCGTCGCGAGCGCTCTCAGCGGATCGGGCTCGCCCCTCTTCGCATCGAGCAGGTACTGCGCCAGCGTGACGAGACCGCGCTCGTCGCCGGGCGCCACGGCGACGTAGTTCTCGAGACCCGCGACGGCCTCCGCGTGCCGCCCGGCGTTGGTGAGCGCGGCAGCGAGCGCGCCGACGATCCGCCATTCGCCCGGACGGACCGCCTGCGCGCGCGCGAGCGCCACGGCCGCGTCGGCGTCCTTCGCCTCGGCGAGGAAGATGAGGCCGTCGAGGTAGTCCGCGGTCGCTGGATCGAGATGCCGCCGCGCGGCCGCGAGATCGGTCCGCGCGTCGGCGATGCGTCCCGCGGCGAGGAGCTTCTCGATCGGCGACGAAGCCTCGTCGGGGCTCGCGCCGCCGCGCAGGACGACGAACGCGATCAGCGCGGCGACGAGGATCGCGATCACCAGACCGAGCGCGCGCTGCATGCCGGGATGCTACGGCCAACCGGCCGTCCGCCGGGAACCCTGGATCTCGCGACCGGGGACTGCGTCTCATGCGGAAAGGAGTTCCCCGTGGAGAAGTCCCCTAGCATCCGCCGCGTGATGGACCTCGCCGTGTTCGAGGAGAAGGCGCGCGCGTACTTCGAGGAGATCCCTCCGGAGTTCCGCGAACGCGTGCAGGGTCCCGTCGTCGTCGCCGAGCCGAAGCGGCACAAGCGCGTCCGCGGCATGCTCACGCTCGGCGAGTGCGTCCACGCGCCGAGCTGGCACTCCGAGGAGCCGCTCCTCTCCACGGTCTTCCTCTACTACGGCTCCTTCGCCGCGGTTGCGTCGCGCGACCCGGACTTCGACGTGGACGGGGAACTCCGCGAGACCGTCCGGCACGAGGTGCAGCACCACATCGAGGACATGGCGGGCGCGCGCGGTCTTCGCGACTACGACTGGGCGGCCGAGGAGCATCAGAAGAGGCTCTCCGGCGAGAAGTACGTCCCGAACTACTGGCGCGGCGGCGAGCCGGTGAAGGACCACGCGGATCTGCGCATGCTCGACAGCGACCTCTTCCTCGAGATCGAGCTCTCGCGCGCCGAGTGGGACGACGCCCGCCGCGATGGTCTCGTCGTCACGGTCGCGGGCGAAGAACTGGAGATCCCCGGCGCGGACCTCGAGCACGACGAGGAGGTCTTCGAGTTCGACGGCCCGTTCGAGGTGGAGTCAGCCCTCCACCACGAACCCGCCGACGGCGACCTCACGGTGATCGTCCGCCTGCGGTCGGTCCTCCCCAGGAGCGCCGGGACGCGGCGCAAGTGCCTCGGGGTATCGTGGACACCTGACGGCGATATTGTTTACAGCGCGTCAAATGGTAA
>JANNHP010000326.1:0-2022 GCA_031404455.1 Planctomycetia bacterium
ATCGACGACACGATCTGGAAACTGAGAAACCTCGTCTCGATGTCCGAGCACGTCCGCGACAGCCGCATCGCAGTTGCGGCGGCTGGACAGCCGTCCCTCCCGGCGAGTCCCGGGGTGCAGTTGACCGCGCGAGAAGAAGCGCTCGGCGGCCTCTCCTTCTACGAGCCCACCAGCGGCGGCGCCGCACTCCGGCCCGAAGTCGCCGCCACGCGCGCGGCCCAGATCGCCGCCGCCAAGGAGCAGCGCCGCGGCATGGCCGACCTGATGGCGGGTCGCGACTACATCGGAGACTCGACGAAGTTCTCCGGGTTCGGCGGACCGGCGCACACCGGCAACTGGGGCGTGGCCGAGCCGGTGCCGTTCACCCCGTCCGTCATCGAGCCGACCGCCGCGCAGAAGTACGCGAAGAGCTTCGGCGACGCCTTCACCTCTGGCGTCACCGATGCCGCGATGAACCTCGCGAACACGCGCGACATCGGCGGCTTCTTCCGGTCGATCACCGACCAGATGCACCAGTCGATCTACAACGGGATCACCTCCGGCTTCATCGAGGGGACCGGCCTGCGCAGCGCCGCGGCGAGCGTCGGTCAGCAGCTCTTTGGGGCGGGCGCTGGCGCAGCCGCGGCGGCGGCCGGGCGAGGCGCTGGCGGCGGCACCCCGCAGGGCGACTACGTCTCCGACTTCATCGGGGGCCCGAAGTCCGCGAAGGCAGGCGGCGGCGACACGATCGTGGTCGTCGCGGACTTCAGCGGCCAGGCCGACGAGATCGCCATGAAGATGTCCCACCGCGGCGCCCGCGCGGTGGTCGCCAAGGTGAACGGACAGGGCGTCGCGGCCGGGTCCATCCCGACGAGGCGGCGCGGATGAGCGCACTTCTTCCCCAGGATGTCGCGCTGCTCCGGCGTCTCGTCGATGCGGGCTCGGACGCCGGGATCATCGGTGGACTCGCGAACGCACTCGAGCTCGTGGCGCGCGGCGCGTCTCGGAAGCAGATCCTGCGCGCCACCGCGATGCACCTCACCGCGAACGAGCGCGCCTACGCCGCAGTTCTGCCGCTGCCCCCGAACGTGCCCGAGGCGACGCGCCGGCTCGTCGCAGAGCTGTCGGCGGCGATCGACTCGGCGGCAGCCGACGCGGATTACACCCTGGAGCGCGACGGCGGCGGCGTCCGCTGCCGTGTAACGCCGCGCGAAACCGGCCCGGACTGGCCGGACCCGTTCGTGACGGAGCGCCTGGTAACTCGCGACGTCGTGGCGCAGATCGAGCGCTCGATCGGCAAGGGCGGCAGGTCGTGAGCCCCGACGCCTTCTCGCTCGTCGCTCCGAAGACCGCGCGCGCGCCGGTGCTCTGCTCGCTCGCAATGATCGTCCTCGTCCGCACCCCGGACGAGGCGTCGAAGCTCCGCCGCGCGATCGAGTCCACGAGGGGGATCGCCGACGAGGTCGTCCTCGTCATCGACGACCGCTCGACTCCCGACGCGGAAGCGGTCGGCCGGGAATTCGACGCGATCATGCGCCGGCGGAAATGGTCGGACTCGTTCTCCGAGGCGCGCAACGCGGCCGCCGAGCTCTGCAGCGGGAAGTGGATCGTCTGGCTCGACGCGGACGACTACTTCGTCCGGCCGGGCGCGCTGCGTCGGGCGATGGAGCTCGACGTCTCGCCCGACGTCATCACGGGCGACTCTCTCCTCGAGAACGGCGAGGATGGACGCCCGCCCCAGCGATTGAGGCGCTTCGTCGCGCACCGCCGGACGCCGAGCATTCGCTGGGAGCGCCGATGTCACGAGGAACTCGTCGGGTTCCGCTCGCGCTGTGACGTCGGGCCCATCGAGATCGCATGCTGCTACCGGACTCGTCACGCCGAACGGCTCCAACGCAACGCCCGTCTCCTCCTGCTCGACGACATCGAGCACCCCGGGTCCGCGCGCAACGGCGGCATGCTCGCGGCGTGCTAAGCGCTGCACTCAGCGGCCGAGTGCCGGCGCTGGGGCGCGCTCGAGGGCGCGGCCGTGCCCGCGGCGCC
>JANNHP010000327.1:0-4739 GCA_031404455.1 Planctomycetia bacterium
CCCTCGCGCAGGATGCCGATCCGGTTGCAGAGCCCGGCGATCTCGGACAACTGATGGCTCGACAAGAGGACGGTCCTGCCCTCCTCGCGGGTCAGTCGCGCCAAGAGTCGCCGGATCTCGTCGATGCCCTCGGGGTCGAGGCCGTTCATGGGCTCGTCGAGGAGGACGACCTTCGGCGAGCCGAGGAGCGCCTGCGCGATGCCGAGACGCTGGCGCATGCCCTGCGAGTACGCGCGGACGGGCTTCGTCCCGGCGCGCGCGAGGCCCACCGCTTCGACGAGACGCTGCGACTCGGCGCGTGCGGACGGACCGTCGAAACCCTGCAGGCGTGCGAGCAGCACGAGGTTCGCGACGCCTGAGAGATGCCCGTGGAAGCCGGGCGTCTCGATGAGCCCGCCCATGCGCGCCCGCGCCTCGCGCGGAAACTGCGCCGCGTCGAAGCCGTCCACGGTGACGCGCCCGGACTCGGGGAGCTCGAGACCGAGCGCGATGCGCATCGACGTCGTCTTGCCCGCGCCGTTGTGTCCGAGGAAGCCGTAGCAGTCGCCCGGGCGCACGTGGAGGCTGACGGCGTCCAGCGCGAGGTGGCTGCCGAATCTCCGGGTGAGGGCTTCGAGCCGCAGCGTCATCGCGGCTCAGGGCGCAATCGGCATACCGACGCCGATCAGAAGCCCTTGACCTTCTTCGAGATCATGTACAGGTGGAAGACGAGCCACCAGCCGATCGCCACGATCACGAGGAACGTCCACGGCTCGTTCGTCGCCGCCCAGGTCTGGTGCTGGCTCAGCATGCCGAAGAGCAGCGGCACCGACATGTACGTGTTGTGCTTCGAGCGCGCGCCGGCGAGCGCCACGAGAGCGGCGTCCGGCGGCGTCCCCGCCTTGATGGCGGCGATGATCTTCCGCTGCGCGGGCCAGATGCGGAACCACACGTTGAACGCCATGATCGTGCCGAACAGGATCGCGAGGTGGATCGTGTAGCCGCGGAACGACCAGTCGGCCCAGTTGGCCATGCCGGAGAGCACGCCCGCGACGAGCACGAGCACGAGCCCGACGCCGAACGCGACGCGCTGGTCCTTGATGCGGCCGAAGATCTGGTCGTAGACGAGGAACCCGAGCCACGTGACGAGCACCATCACGAGCGACGGTGCCGCCCAGCGCGCCTCGGGCAGGACGTAGGAGTTCCACATCAGGCTCGACTTCATGTAGTAGACGAGCCCGGCGAGGAGGAGGCCCGTCACCCACGTGAACGCGGCGCCCCACCGGAACCAGTAGAGGGCGCGGGGCATCAGCTCGGGGACGACCTTCTTCTTCGTCTCCGCGTCCATCGTGGCGGCGAAGTGGGCGTTGACCCAGTTGAAGAAGTAGAGGTGCCCGATCCAGGCCACGCCGGCGACGACGTGGATCCAGCGCAGGATCCCCTCGGTCATGCTCTTCCAGTCCATCGTCGATGCCTCCTCGATGCCTAGGTTGAGCGCGGATGCTACGCCAAGGCCCCCGGGAACCGCGACGTCGATTGAAGCGGCGCGGTCTCAGTTCCAGGACGGGTCGGGCGGGATGTCCGCGAGATCCGAGTACGGCGCGCCGCGCGAACGCAGCACGCGGCGCCAGAGCGTCTCGGGTTCGCCGTCGAACACGAACTCCGGTTTCGCGGGGCAGACGACCCACGCGCCCTCGCGCAGTTCGCCTTCGAGCTGCTGCCGGCCCCACCCCGCGTAGCCGACGACGAACTTCGCCGGCGCCGACTTGCCCTTCCGGCCCGAGAGCAGCTTCGCCAGCACCGCCGGATCGCCGCCGAGTTGCACGCCGGGCAGGACGGGCAGCGCGCCGGGGACCGTGGCGCCGAGACCGTGGAGCACCTGGAGCTGTTCCACCCCCACCGGACCGCCGAACCACACGGCGTCGCCGCGTCCCTCGAGGAGCGGCGCCTCGCTGCCGAGGTCGGCGAGCGTGATCTCGCCGCGCCGGTTGACGATCATCCCGTAGCTGCCTTCAGGCCCGTGATCGCAGAGCAGCACGACCGCGTGCATGAAGTTGGGGTCGAGCAGGCGCGGGCCCGCGACGAGGAGCGTCCCTCGGTTCGGGAGCAGCGGCGGGGCGGGATCGGGGCCGGGCATGCGCAGAGAGGATACGGCGCGGCGCCCGGACGCGGGAGACGATCGTGTCTCCCGCGCTACGAGTCGGCCGGGGTCGCGTCGCCGCGCTTCGCTCGCGGCGGCTTCTCGCGCGCTTGCGGGTCGCGGTCCTCGACGTAGAGTTGCAGGAGCTCCATCGTCTCGCGCGAGCGCTCCTGGAGTCCCTGGCTCGCCCGCTCGATGTTCAGAGGGTCCGGCCCGCCCTGCGGCGTCTGCCGCGGGATCTGCGCGTAGTTCTCCCAGAACGTGAGCTGGTCGAAGTAGTTCATGAACGCGACCTCGGCCTGGACGAGGTTCGAGAGCGCCCGCTGCGTCTTGTCGATGGGACCGAGCAGGAAGAGCGCCACGAAGCTCGCGGCGCCGAGTCCGCAGAAGACGAGGGAGTAGATCTTCTGCTCGGCGAACACCGTGTAGAGACCGGCGAAGAGGAAGAGTGCGATGCCGACGACGAACATGATCCGGTTCATCCAGGTGATGGTCCGGTACGTGCTCTTCGCGCTGTCGAACGTCCCCATGATGAGCGAGAGGGAGTAGTCGTTCAGCTTGTCCATGCGCGCCATCTGCTTCGTGAAGCGGTCCTTCATCATCGCGCGCTGGAACTCGACGTCCTCGGGGCGCATGGGGATGCCGCCCTGCATCGCCGGCGGCACGGCGCCCGGTCCCGGCACGTCGGACCCGGTTGCGAGGAAGTTCTTCACGTCCTCGATCTCGCGGGGATCGAGCTCGTAGCCGGCGCCGGCGAGGGCGCGCGGGGCGTCCTCGCGGAGCTCCTGCCCGAACGCGAGATCGGCGCGAGCGCGGCCGACCACCTGCCAGAGGACTTCGCGGCTCACCGTTCAGCTCCAGAGCCGTCCGAGTTGCAACTTGCGCTCCTGCACCTTGGCTCCGAGCTCCTTCGTCGTCTGGTAGTCGACGAGCACCTGCCCGACGACGTTCGTCAGCCAGCGCTCGCGGGTGCCGGCGCCGGTCTGGGCAACGAGCTCGTCGAGGGGCTGGAGGAACTCCTTCGGGACGTTGATCGTGAACTGCGCCACGGGACACCTCCTCGGGACTGCGCACGGCGAACGGGCGGCGGGCCGAGTGTCCGAGCGGCCCGACGGGATGTCAAGGGGCGCGGTCGTGCGGTCCGTCCGTGGCGCTAACCTCCGCGGCATGACCGAACGCGCCGCCTGCGACCTCGTCGTCCGAGGCGACTTCGTGCTGCCGATGACCGACGGGCTCCCGGTGCTCGAGGACGCCGCGGTCGCCGTTCTGGGCGGAGCGATCGTCGCCGTCGGCGCGCGGGACGACGTGCTGCGCCGGTTCGCGCCGAAGGACGAGATCGCGGGCGGCATCGTGCTGCCGGGCCTCGTCAACACGCACGGCCACGCTGCGATGACGCTCTACCGCGGTCTCGGCGACGACATGCCGCTCCACGACTGGCTCGCGAACTTCGTGTGGCCCGCGGAGAAGAAGTTCACGACGCCCGCGAACGTGGCGCTCGGCACGCGCCTCGCCGTCGCGGAGATGCTCGCGTCGGGCACGACTGCGTTCGCCGACATGTACTTCTTCGAGGACGAGGTCGGCCGCGTCTCAGCCGACGCCGGCATGCGCGTGCTGCTCGGGCAGGCGGTCATCGGTTTTCCGACGCCCGATTCGCCGAGTGCCGGGGCGTCGATTGAGCGGTGCGTGGACCTCGCTGCGAAGTACCGCGGTCACCCGCTCGTGCGCGTCTCGATGGCGCTCCACGCCGTCTACACCGTGCCGCCCGACAAGCTCTCGTTCGCGGCCGAGGAGGCGGCGCGGCTCGGGCTCCCCATCCAGATCCACATGAGCGAGACGGAGCGGGAGGTGTCGGACTGCGTGAAGGCGCACGGCATGCGGCCGCCCGAACTCCTCGCGACCACCGGCGTGCTGCGCCGCGGCACGATCTGCGCGCACGGCGTCCACGTGACGCCCGACGACGTCGCGCTCGTGCGCGACGCGGGCGCGGGGATCGCTCTCAACCCCGAGAGCAACCTGAAGCTCGGCTCGGGCATCCCCGACATCGCGGGGCTCCTCGCAGCGGGCGTGAACCTCGGCCTCGGCACCGACGGCGCCGCGAGCAACAACGACCTCGACCTCTTCGAGTCGGTGCACCTCGCCGTGCTTCTCTCGAAGGGCGTGCTCCGCGATCCCACGGTCGTCCCCGCCCGCGAGGCGGTGCGCATGGCGACGACCGGCGGCGCGAAACTCCTCGGCATGGACGACGTAGCGGGATCGCTCGTCGTCGGCAAGCGCGCGGACCTCTGCGTCGTCGACACGACGGCGCCGCACATGACGCCGATGTACGACCCCTACTCGCACCTCGCGTACTCGGCCCACGGCTCGGACGTGAGGCACACGGTCGTGGATGGCCGCGTCGTCTATCGCGACCGGCGCCACGTCACCCTCGACGTCGCCGCGATCCGGTCGGAGGTGGCGAGCCTCTCGCGCGAGATCGCCGCCGCCTGCCGTCGGTGAACGGCGCCGAGGCTCTCGCGAACCGCCGACAGTTGTCTCGGTAGGGGCGGACCCCCGTGTCCGCCCGGGTCACTCGGATGACGGGGTCCCCGTCCGTTCCGCGCTGGGCGGACACGGGGGTCCG
>JANNHP010000328.1:0-4369 GCA_031404455.1 Planctomycetia bacterium
AAGACGCAGATCTGGGTCGCGCGAAGGGAGTAGGGGGCACGCGGGCCATCGAGCCGCAGCAGTTCTCGGTAGGGGCGGACCCCCGTGTCCGCCCCACGCGAAATCGGCGCGGGCACCGCTCCCTGCTGAACTCGGGCGGACACGGGGGTCCGCCCCTACCGAGAACTGCTGCGGCTCGATGGCCCGCGTGCCCCCTACTCCCTTCGCGCGACCCAGATCTGCGTCTTCGACTCCGGCGTGAGCGGCGTCCGGTCGAACCCGCCCCACGAATGCTCGATCTCGAACCCCGCGGCCGCGAGCAGCGACCGCGCCTGCTCGGGCGTGATCCAGCTCAAGTTCATGCGGGAGTAGCGGCGGCTCGCGACGTACCCGCCCGCGTCGAGACGATCCGTCCACGCGACGAGGCGCATCGTCTGCCTCGCGAGGTCGTAGCGCACTGAGTGCCACGTGACGCAGTCCTCGCCGGTCTTCTCGTCGCGGGACTCGGAGTGGATCTGCGCGAAGCCCGCGCGCGACGCGGCGCAGGCCGGGTGAGGAGGAGGCGCTCCGCGCCTCCGACGAACGGGCATGGCGCGGACGCAAGGACGCGGCCCAACTCGCCGGGGGCGAGTTGGGCAATGCCCCGGGTGCGACTCCCTGGGCCCCGGCAGAGCGCGGCTGTTCGGCCTACTTTGCGAGCAGAGCGTCGAGGATCGCCGCCGCAGTCTTCGACTCGTCGTTCGAGACCTCGACCCGCGCGGCGTCGATGCCGCGATCCTTCAGCATCTTGGCCGCCTTTTCGTCGGCGGTCCCCACGGCCACCCGCCACGACACCGGCAGCGCGGCGACCCCGTCCGCGTGCCACTCCGCGTGGAACCGCGCACCGGGCGCGGCGAAACCGGCGAGACGCGACGTCTCCGCGAGCGCCGTGGCCCACGCGGCCTCGCCGGGCCGTTCGCCGATCGCGACGAGGAACACGCGCTTCCTGTCCACGTGCACGTCCTTCGCGACGAGATCGAGCGTCTCGCGGATCTTCGCAATGGCCCATCGGTCGTCGCCGTCCTTGAGGAGCCACTTCCGCTCCTTCGGCGTCGGACGGATCGGCCCCTCGACGGTCACGATCGCGATCCGCCGCTCCCCCGCCGCGACGCGCCACGGCGTGACCGCGCGCGCGGCGTCGGCGCCCTCGAGCGCGAGCACGATCACCACCGGGACGAGCGAACTCGTCTCGGGCCGCGTGAACTCGAACACGGGCGTGCCCGCCGCGAGGTACGGCTTGAGAGCGTCGACGTACGCCGTCTGCTTGCGGATCGGATCGAGGTCGGCGTCGGCGAGCAGGTGCTCGAGCGTGAGGCCGGGCTCTGCGACCCACGCACCGGCGGGGCCGCGCAGCACGACCGGACGCAGTCCGTCGCGGACGCTCTTCGCGAACGCGTCGGCGGCCTTCTCCGTCCGGCCCGCGCGAGCTTCGGCGCACGCCGTGTTGTAGAGGGCCTGGTCGCGCCATCCGCCGAGCACGGCCTCGTCACCGATCGCGAGGAGAGCCTTCGCGTACGCGGCGACGGCTTCGTCCCACTCCTTCGACGCGAGCCGCCGTTGCGCCTCTTCGAAGTGCGGGGCCGCGCGGGACATCGCGTCCGCGGCGCTCTCGGAGACCTCGACCGTACGGACCTCCTGCGCGCGCGCGGGCGCCGCGATCACCGCGAGGAGGACGAGGAGCAACGCCGCGGCGCGCCGCACGTCAGGCGTCCAGCGCGGCGAGGACCTTGCGGTTCCCGACGAGGTAGTCGACGAGCGAGAGCAGCGTGACGCCCGCGACGAACCACATCAGCTTTCCGGAGTGCTCGCGGACCTGATCCATCGACACGCCGAGCGTGTCGTGCAGGCAGGTGACGCCGAGGATCACGCCGATCGCGATGCCCTGGACGATCGCCTTGATCTTCCCGGACGCGCGCGCCGACACGATCACGCCCTGGCTCGCGGCGAGGATGCGGATCGTCGAGACGATCGAGTCGCGCCAGAAGATGCAGGCGATCGGCCACACCGTCGCGTAGCCGAGGACGAGGAAGCCGAGGAAGATCGTGAAGCGGCTGACGGAGTCGGCCAAGGGGTCGAGGATCTTCCCGAGCTGGCTCGTCTGCTTCATACGCCGCGCGACGTAGCCGTCGGCGAGGTCCGTCGCCTCGAAGAAGAGCGCGAGTGCCAGCGCCGACCAGTTGCCCGCGGGCGTGCCCGCGAGGAACGCCCAGAGGAAGAAGGGCGCGAGGAGGAGTCGCGACAGCGTGAGGATGTTCGCGACCTTCACGCCTTCACCTGCGGGAGCGGACGGTCGCGCTCGACGACGACGGCGAGAGAGAGCCGCTTCGGCGTGCCGAACTTCTCGGAGATGACGTCGCACTTCGTCGTGAGCAGGCACGCGATCGCGGGCACGAGCGCCTCGCGGTATCCGTACGCGAGGTAGAAGTTCGCCTGGCCCTTCGTGAGGACGAGGTCGGCCTTCGCGAGTTCCTCGCGCAGACGCGGCGAGGCCTCGTCCATCGAGATGCCGAGCGTGTCGGGGCCGGCCTCGAAGATCTCGTCGGCAGCAGCGTCGAGTCCCGTCGCGCGGAAGTCCTCCAGCGTCGCGTCCGACGTGATCGGCCCGCCGCGGTACGGCACCACGACCGTCGCGCCGTAGCTCCGGATCTCGCGCACGAGGAGCGCGTCGAACGCGATCTCGCCCACGTTGTCGGGGACGTAGAGCACGCGGCGGGCCTGCTTCGCGAGGCGCTCGATGTCGCTGGTCCGGTCGATGTCGAATCCCTTCGAGACGACGCCGCGGAGCATCGTCTCGACCTGCCCGACGCCGAACCCGTAGCCGATCCCGGCGGTCCGGAAGTCGAGGTGGTTCCCGGCGACGGCCCAGAGGCAGAGGCGCGCGAAACGCTCGTGCGGCGCCATCGCGGCGACCTCGGAGGCGACGCGCCCCGCGAGCTCGACGCCGATCCGGTTGCAGCCCGCGCGCAGATCGCGGAAGGGAAGGGCGTCGCCCGACTCCTCCTTCAGGATGCGGTGGACCGCAGTGATCGCGCGGCTCGGCAGTCCGCCCTCGGGCAGGTGCTCGTCGAGCCAGCGCGTGGCCCGGGCGTCGATCCTCGCCTTCAGCGCCGCGTCGTACCCGAGCAGGTCCATGGCCCCGTGGAGGTCGTGCAGCACGCACGGACGGCAGCGGGGGTCGAGTACGGGACGGGTCGGCGGGTCGGGGACGGTCGGCACCCGGGGGAGGATAGGCAAACGCGATTCGGTCGGGGCGCGGAATCGCGGACGAAGCGGCCGGGCGCGGCGTCTAATCCCGCGCATGCCGTCCCGCCTTCCCCCCCGCGCCCGCCGCAACGGCGGAGTCGCGCTCCTCATCGTGCTCGTGGTGCTGGTCCTCATCGCGACGCTCGCGACAGAGATCGCCATCACCGCGAAGACGAGCTTCCGCATGGCGGACCACGCCATGGAGGACCTCCTCCTGCGCACCGCGGTCGACGGCCGCGTGGAGATCCTGAAGTGCGCGCTGCGCTTCGACGGGACCAACGGCTCGGGCTACGACGGCGAGGGCGACGACTGGTCGTGGAAGAACCACGACAAGCTCTCCGGCTGGGGCGAGCGCGGATCGACGACGTTCGGCGAGGTCACGGGCGACGACGCCGAGCTGACGGCGTCGTTCAAGAACACCGACGTCGAGCTCACCGCCTGGTGCGAGGACGAGCGCTCGAAGGTGAACCTGCGCGCGCTGAGCAGGACCGAAGAGACCCCCCAGTTCCAGCAGACGCGCGAACTCCTCATCCGCCTGATCGATCTCTACCGGGAGGACCACTCGACGCTCGACCTCTCCGACGGCGACGCGAAGGAGATGGTGGACGACCTCGTGAAGTGGCTGCAGGCGGAGGCCGACACCGACGACAATCCGATGCCCGCGTCGAAGCAGTTCCGCGGACGGCTCCAGAGCGTGGACGACCTGATGCGCGTGCCCGGCGGGCACTGGACGCTCGAGCGCCTCTACGACGTGAAGGACGCGAGCGAGGACGAGGAGGACAGCGCGTCGCAGTCGTCGACGTCGGGCGGGACCGGCGACGCCACCTGGGAACGGGCGAACGGCATCCCGGGGCTCTCGCGCTACCTCACGGTGTTCGCGGAGGACACGGCCGACCCCGCGATGCGCATCAACATCAACACGGCCCCGCTCGTCGTGATGAAGGCGCTCTTCGACGCCAACGACGAGGACCTCGCCGAGACGCTCGTCACGCACCGGCGCGAGGGCGCGGAAGACGAGTCGACGACCGGTTCCACACCCGGCACTTCCACGGGCGGATCGAGCGGCGCCACGACCGATCCCGCGAAGGGCTTCTTCAAGACGAAGCAG
>JANNHP010000329.1:0-3488 GCA_031404455.1 Planctomycetia bacterium
GGCGCCTTCTCGCTGCGCGTGAGTCCCGACGCCCTCTTCCGGCTGTGCGTGAGGAACCTCGAGTCGCGGTCGCTCTCTCTCCTGACCGAGCCGATGTCGGCGGGACTCAGTGACATCACGCTGCGCGTGCTGCCCGGGAACATGCCGCGCGCGCACGTCCACTGTCGCTTGGAGGATTCGAAGGGGGCGCCGCTGGCCGGCGAAGCCGAGTCGATGCAGGTCTTCCTCTTCCAGCACGACCGGGTCTTCGCCGGACACGTCTCCATCGATGCGGCGAAGGGCGACTGGGTCTCGAGTCGCGTGGCGCCGGGCACCTACGACGTCATCGCGTCCCATCCGACCCTCGGGACGTTCGAGTTCCCTCCGATCGAAGTGCGCGACGCGGCGGACGTCGATCTCGGCGTGCTGCGGTTCCCGCCGCCGGGCCGTGTGCGCTTCACTCCCGCGCGGTCGGGCCCGGGGTCCGAAGCCGTCGCCAGCGTCAGCAGCGGGCGCTACCTGTCGCGCATCGCTCCTGACGTGGTCTACGCGTGGTCCTGGGGCATCGGATGGTTCTGGGGCACCGGGCCGGGCGTGGAACTCCGCGGCGACGCCGCAGTCGAGGTGGACATGTGCCCGGGCAGGTACTCCGCGACCGTCCGCGTCCCCTTCCCGCCGAACGACCCGATCGGGAACGTGGAACTCCCGTTCGAGGTCCGCTCCGGCGAGACGACGGACGTCACGGTCCCGCTGCGCTCCGCGCCGGCGCGCACGATTCACCTGCAGTTCCCGGGGGCGAGTCCGTCGCAGGCGATGCTCACCGTCTCCGACGCCGCGGGGATCGTCGCGGGCCGGCGCTGGCTGCGTCCGCGCGACCAACCGGATCCGACGATCCGCCTCGTCCCCGGCCGTCACCAGGTCGTCGTCCTCACCAGCGACCGGCGCCGGCTGACGGGCACGCTCGACATCCCCACCGAGAAAGCTCCGGACGTGTTCAACGTGGTCCTGCGCTGAAGCGCGCGGCGTAGACTCCGCCCCCCGCCGCGAATTCCACGCATCCGGTTCTGCGTCCGCGGGATTCCGTCGGGTGACGCCATGGACGCCGCGCCGATCCCCGTCGAGACGCTGCTCGCGCACCGCGAGTGGGTGAGGTGCGTAGCGCTGGCGGTCGTCCGCGATCCGAACGCGGCGGACGACGTGGAGCAGGAGACGTGGCTCGCCGCGCTCTCGTCGCCGCCGCGACACGAGGAGTCGCTACGCGGATGGTTCGGCGCGGTCGCCCGGAGCCGGGCACGCCGCATCGGGCGCGGCGAGTCGCGGCGCGAGGCGCGCGAGTCGGTCGTCGCGCGCGAGGAGGCGACGCAGTCGGCCGCGGAACTCGCCGAGATCGCGGACACGCACCGTCGCGTGGTGCAGGCCGTCGTCGAGATGGCGGAGCCGTACCGGCAGACGATCCTGCTCCGTTACTTCGAGGGGCTCTCGGTCGAGGACGTCGCCGCGCGGACGGGCGTGCCGCTCGACACCGCGCGGTCGCGGATCAGTCGGGGACTCGCGCAACTGCGGGAACGCCTCGCGCGGGAGCTCGGACGGGACGAGCGTCCGTGGCATCTGGCGCTGGTGCCGCTGATCGGCGGAACGAGGGAATCGGCCGCCGGTGCGGGCATCGGCACCGCGGCCGCGGGAGGGGCGATCGTGGCGACGAAGACGGCGTGGGCGCTCGGGGCGGTCGTCGTCGCGGTTGGACTCGGCGCGTTGGTCGCGGCGAAGTGGCCCGCGGCCGCGAACGAGGCGGCGGGGGTCGCCATCGCGCCCGCGGCGGCGCCCGTTCCCGTTCCCGCTCCGGCGCCCGTCGCGTCGAGCGACGACGACGCGAAGGCCAAGCCGCCCGCGCCGAAGCCGGACGATCCGAAAGCCGAGCCGCCGAAGCCCACCGCGTCGTCCGAGACGGCCGCGCAGAAGCTCGAACGCACGAAGATCAGCGGCCAGTGGCAGGACATGCCGCTCCTCGAGATCCTCGGCGACGTCTCGGCGACGTCTCGGCGAAGAGCGACGTGGACTTCTTCATCTGCGCCGAAGCGCTCCTCGCCCTCGGGCCGACACCCGAGGAACGGCGGGCGACGATGGAGATGGACGGCGTGGGCGCGGGCACGTTCGTGAAGATCCTCCTCTCGATGCAGTCGCTGTCGGTCGCGATCGAGGACGCGCGCGTCGTCGTGCTGCCGGGCGACGGCAAGCGCGACGAGTCGAAGCCGCTCGTCCCGATCGCGCGAAGCGTCCCCGGCGCGAAGAAGACGATCACGGTGAAGGGCGTCGTCGTGGACGAGCAGGGCGCGCCGGTCGCTCACGCGGCCGTCGTTTCGACGTGCGGCACTCCGCCGGTCGTCACCGAGTCGGGCGCGGACGGCACGTTCTCGTTCGAGGCGGGACGCCCGTTCGGCGGCGTCCACGCGCAGGCGCCGGGCCACGTCGCGTCGTGGGACTTCGCCGTGGAGGGGAAGTACGGCGACACGGTCGAGGTCCGCCTCGCCTTCCGCGGACCGGGGTCCGCGGTCGAGGGGGTGGTGCGGGAGGTCGACGGACGCGAGACCGAGGGCGCGACGGTCTCGGTGAGACCCGCCGGTCCGGCGGGCGGCGTCCTGCCGCCGAAGGGCGCGCGGGCGGCGTTGCCGTCGCGCGTGACGACCGCCGCGGACGGGCGCTATCGCGTGGAGTCGTTCGTCCCCGGCGAGTTCGAGGTCGTCGTCCAGACGAAGCAGGGCATCACGCGGACGGAGAAGGGCAGTGCGAAACCCGGCGAGACGGTGCACCTCGACGTCACCCTTCCCGCGACGACGACGTGGCACGGCACCCTCCGCGACGCCGACGGCAAGCCCGTCGCGGGTGCGACGATCCAGGCCGGATCGCGCTGGATGGCGCGCACTGCTGCGGACGGTTCGTTCGCGCTTGCCGGACTCGAAGCGGGGGCCGTGAAGGCGCGCGTCCGCACCCGGGACGGGGCGAGTATCGAGAAGTCGGTGACCGTGGAGCCCGGCGCGGAGTTCCAGTGCGATCTCTTCGTCGGCGGCGGGCCGCGGATCGCGGGACGCGTCGTCGATGCGGACGGGAAGCCCCTCGCCGACTGCACGGTCGCGCTCCGGCCGCGCGCACCTTGGCTGCCCTCGCCGCGCGAGTCGCAGCAGACGGGGGCCGACGGCGCGTTCGCGTTCGACGAACTCGAACCCGGCTCGTACCGCATCGCCGTCTCGGGCCGCACGCGGATCGCGTGCTTCGTCTCGGCGGAGACGACGACGGGCACGACCGACGTCGAGATCCGCGTGCCGCGCGACGCGATGACACCGGCGACGCTCCGCGCCCGGATCGTGGACGCCGACGGGAAGCCCGCGGCGGGCGCGAGCCTCTCGGTCCGCGACGTCGCGACGGGCGAGACGACGAGCACGTCGGCGGACGGGATCGGCACGCTGCGCCTCGAGTCCCTGCCGCGCGGTCGCTACCTGATCTGGGCGAGCGAC
>JANNHP010000330.1:0-2464 GCA_031404455.1 Planctomycetia bacterium
CTCTTCGCGCGTCTCACCGAGCACGACGAGAGCACGCTCGCGCGCGTCGGCATGGGCAACCTCACCGCGCGTTTCACCTACGACCTCGACATGACGGGCAAGGCCGTGGAGACGCTCATCGGCACGCTCTTCGTCGAGGGCTTCCAGTCGATCGCGTACTTCGCGTGGGCGCTCGTCCTCTCGTGGAAGCTCACGCTCGTCGCGGCGGTGCTCGTACCGCTCCTCCTCGTGCTGACGCGCCTCCTCGGAAAGCGGATCCGCCGCTCCGCGGAGGGGATGCTCGAGAAGCGCGCGATGCTGCTCACGCGCGTCGAGGAGACCGTCGCCGCGATGCCCGTGGTGCAGGTCTACGGCCGCGAGGAGGCCGAGTGCGCGCGCTTCGTCGGCGTGACGGACCGCGTGTACGCGTGGGCGATGCGCCTCACGCGGCTCGAGGCGACGACCGGGCCCGCGCTCGAGGTCGCGGCGATCGTCGCGGTCGCGCCCGTCCTGCTCGTCGGCGCGGGAATGGTCGTCCGCGGCGACATGGAGGCGACGAGCTTCCTCGCGTTCTTCATCGCGATCGCGGCGTTCATGAGCCCGCTCCGCAAGGCGGTCGGCGCGGCCAACCGCCTGCAGGGCGGTCTCGCGGGCGCCGCGCGCATCTTTGAGACGATCGACCTGCGCTCCGAGGTCGTGGAACGCAAGGACGCCGTCGCCCTGCCTCCGCTCCGCGACGCGATCGAGTGGCGCGGCGTCACCGTGACCTACCCCGACGGCCGCGTCGCGCTGTGCGACGTGACCGTGGTCGCGCCCGCGGGCCGCACGACCGCGATCGTCGGGCCGTCGGGAGCGGGCAAGACGTCGCTCCTCCACACGCTTCCCCGCCTCCTCGATCCGTCGGCCGGCGCCGTGCTCCTCGACGGCAGGGACGTGAGGGACGCCACGCTCGCGTCGCTGCGCGGACGGATGGCGATCGTCACGCAGGACGCGCGACTCTTCGCCGGAACGCTCGCCGAGAACGTCGCGTACTCGCGTCCCGGGGCCACGCGCGCCGAGATCGAGGCGGCGGGCCGCGCGGCGCGCGTCGACGAGATCGTCGCCCGCCTGCCGAAGGGCTGGGACACCCTTCTCGACGAGAAGGGCGCGGGCCTCTCGGGCGGCGAGCGGCAGCGAATCGCGATCGCCCGGGCGGTCCTGCGCGACCCCGAGATCCTCCTCCTCGACGAGCCGACGTCCGCGCTCGACCCGGTGAACGAGCGTCTCGTGCGCGAAGCCCTCGCGGCGCTCTGCCGCGGCAGGACGACGATCCTCGTGACGCACCGCGCGGAGTACGCCGCGACGGCGGACCACGTCGTGGTCCTGAGCGAGGGACGGGTGGTCGCCGCGGGCGCGGCCGCGGGCGTGCCGGGCGGCGCCGGCTGACGCCCGCCACACGGGCGCGGGAACTCCCGTGAACCCTCGCGCCATCCGATTCGCTTCCGTGAGCGACGCATGAAGGGCTAGTTTCGCGCGCGATCGAAGCAGGCGGGACGGACGGCGACGGGAATCGGCCGGCGCTCCCCGAGGTCGAGAAGACGGAGCGATGGGCCGAGAACAGCAGATCCGCGAGTACATCGTCGAGAACTTCCTCCTCGGCGACGGCAGCAAGCTGACGCCCACGCAGTCCCTCCTCGGGACGGGCGTGCTCGACTCGACGGGCGCCATGGAACTGATCACGTTCCTCGAGAGCACCTTCAAGATCGCGGTGGACGACAAGGAAGTCGTGCCGGCGAACCTCGACTCGGTCGCGAACCTCGTCGCTTTCGTCGAGCGCAAGCTCGCGGCGCAGGGCGGCGCGGCGCCGGCGAGCCCGGGGGCCTGACGCGCCGTGACGAGATCCCCCGGGGGTGATTTCGTCACGTCCGCCGAGACGCTCGTCCATGGCCTCCTCGGCGCGAGCGCGGCCCGGCATCCCGGCCGCACGGCGCTCGTCTGCGAGGGCCGCGCCTTCACGTTCGCCGACGTGGACACGGCGAGCGACCGCGTGGCGTGTGCGCTGCAACACGGCGGACTCGCCCGCGGCGACCGCGCCGCCGTCCTTGCGGCGAACGTGGCCGAGGTGGTCGTCGCCGTGTTCGGGGTGATGAAGGCCGGAGGCGTGGCCGTCCCGCTCAGTCCGCTGACGAAGCCGAAGAAGCTCGCGGGGATGCTCTCGGACTGCGCGGTAGAGGCTTTGATCGCCGGCCCGGCGTCCGCGGATCTCGTCGGCGAGGCGGCTCCCAACGTCCCTTCACTCGCGCAGGTGATCTGGACCGGCCCGCCCCCGGCGGGCGCCCCGCCCGGCCGCACGTTCGAGGAGATCCTCGCCGGTCCGCACGCATCGCCCCGGGACCCGCTCCTCGTCGACCACGACCTCTGCGCGATCATCTACACGTCGGGGTCCACGGCGCGGCCGAAGGGCGTGATGCTCACGCACCGCAACCTCGTCAACACGACGTGGGCG
>JANNHP010000331.1:0-30697 GCA_031404455.1 Planctomycetia bacterium
GGGGCAACATCTCGCTGGCTGCGAAAAACTGCGGCATGGAACGCCAGGCCCTGCAGCGCTTGCTGCGCCGCTATAAGATTTCGGTGGAGGATTTTCGTAGGAAAGAGGAGTGATTTCACCCCTGGTTGCCGCCCGGGTCACTCGGATGACGGGGTCCCCGTCCGTTCCGCGCTGGGCGGACACGGGGGTCCGCCCCTACCGAGAGGACGGATTCGACACGGAGCTCGTTGACGACCTGCGCCCGCGCTACGCGACGACGCGGCTCGACGAGTCGTCGCGCTGCGGCCGCAGGCCGACGTGCTCGCCGATGGTCCCGAAGTCGTGCGCTTCGAGGAGTTGCGAGAGCTTGCCCTCGAACTCCTCGACGCCCGCCCAGTGACGCCAGCGCGAGAGCGTGGTCTCCTTCAGCTCTCCCTGCGTCGCGTCGATCTCCCACGGCCTCAGGCAGAGCACGGCCGGGGCCTTCGCCTGGTTCATCGCGACGATCGCGTTCGTGACGACGCGGACCGGGAGCAGGCGCAGGTAGCTGCCGCCCGCGACCGGGACGTTCTGCCCCGCGAGGCGCCGCGTCAGCGGCGGGAACTCGAAGATCCTGAGGCCGCTGCCGCAGTCGGAACGCCACGGAGTCGTCGGGGCGGGGAACGCGGCGTCGCCGTCGAGACGCGACGGGCAGACGCTCGAGCTGAAGACGAACCCCTCCTCGGCGAGAACCTGATGCGCCCACGGCGTGCGCTGGTTGATCGAGAACCCGGGCGCGCGGTATCCGGAGACCTCGGCGCCGACGATGTCCTCGAGCACGTGCTTGCCCTGTCGCACGTCGCTCCTGAACGCGCGCTCGGTCAGCGTGTCCGTCATCGAGTGGAGCGAACCGTGACTCGCGACCTCGTGGCCGCGCGCCGCGATCTCGCGGACGAGGTCCGGCTCGCGCTCGGCCACCCAGCCGAGGACGAAGAACGTCGCCCGCGCGCGCTTTGCGGCGAGGAGTTCGAAGAGACGTTCCGTCTGGCGCCGCACGCGGCTCTCGCGCTTCGCCCAGTCGCGGCGGTCGGCGGTGTCCGCGAACCCCTCGTCGTGGAAGTACTCCTCGACCTCGATCGTCAGCAGGTTCCTCATGTCGTCACACCCACCGGTACTGGAAGGACAAGGACTCCGAGAACGCGATGGCCACGCCGGCGAGAGTCGTCCCGTCCTCGCCGTAGCGGCCGTGAACCTGTGGCCCCTCGATCCGGACGACGCGTCCCTCGCCGCGGAGATCGAGCATCACGTTCTCCCCGCCCGAAGCGAGCCGGTGCGGCACCGAGAGGACCACCGACACCTGCTGTCCCACCTTGAACACGTCCGCGTCGAACGTGGAGAAGTAGGCCCCTCGCGCGGCGACGTTCTGCGTCACGGTGCGGCTGAGCGCGGTCGCATCGGACGAGCCCCGAGTCTCCACCCGGATCGGGTAGTGGAGTTTCAAGCGGGGGTTGTCCCTCTGTTCGGATCGCCGGGTCATCGAGTCCTCATGCCGGTTCCTCGTCTTCCTGTGAAGATCCCGTTCGCAAGGGGCGTACCCGACCGGCACCGCGACGTCCGTGTCGTCGCGGCACGTCCGCCCAGGCTCGATTCGGAGCTCCGTCCGCTCATGCGACGCCCGTCGTGTCGATCGGGCGCGACGCCGCACGGGCGGACGAGGCTTCCGGGCGTCGAGGCTGCGCGACGTAGATCGCGGCCCATTCGCCGCGAACGGCGTCCCAGGTGCGACGGAGCGCGCGGATCTTGGCGCACCAGCCGAACGCCGCGGTCGCGTGCCGGTCGCGGTCGAGCCTTGCGATCGATTCCGCGAGCGCCGCGGCGTCGCCGACCGGCGTGACGAGTCCCGTCTCGCCGTGGTCCACGACCCACGCAACCCCGGGTGCCGCACCCGACGCCACGGGGACTCCGGCGGCCAGCGCGTCGGCCAGGACGGCCGGGTACTCGTCGGAGACGCTCGCGTCGATCACGGCGTCCGACTCGCGCAGGGCCGAGAGGACGTAGTACCGCGGGACGTCGCCCGCGAACGTCACGCGGCGCGCGAGCGTGCGGGCGGCCTGGCGTTCGAGCGCCGCGCGCTCCGGACCGTCACCCGCCACCACGAGTTCGAGATCCACCCCCGCTTCGATGGCGCGTGTGGCGGCTTCGATCACGACGCCGACGCCGTGCCGGGCGTCGAGCGGACGCGCGCAGAGGAGGCGCAGACTTCCCTCGCGCCGCACCGGCGGCGCGTCGAGTCCCGAGTCCTCGGCGACGTGCGGGATGAGCGTGGAGTCGATGTCGAGCCTCGTTCGCAGGCGTTCGCGGAGGTACGGCGACGGCACGACGATCCCGTCGGCTGCGAGGGCCGCTGCCTCGAGGTCGTGGCTCGGCGTCTCGAGCAGACGGACGACCGATCGGATACCCGCGTGGCGTGCGGCGTCGATCGCCCATCCGACGACGGGCTCGAGACCCGGGCTCGGCGCCGCCTCGACGTGGATCACGTCGGCGCCCTCGGCAACGGCCTCGGCGAGCGCGGCGCGGAACTTCGCGAGCCGGAGGCGGTCGCGCAGGTACGGGACGCGTGCCGCCGTCAGGTGGACCGCGGCGTCGGTGGCGATGCGCCGCACGATCGCGCCCTCGAGCTTGAGGCCGGTCGCGAGCAGGCTCGTCTGGATGGACGACGCGCCCGATGCGATCAGCGCCACGCGCAGTCCCGCGAACGGCGACGCGGTCGCCCCTCGTGCATCCGTCGGGAGCGGCGAGGCGATCACGCGGAGGTCTCCGCGTCGCGGCGAGTGGACGAAGCGCGCATCGTGGACGTCGGAACGCGAACGTCTTGCCGCGGCGTCGCGAGTGCCGTGGGACCGTCAGGCTTCGAGCGCGTCGACGATCCGGCGGGCGGCGTGTCCATCGCCGTAGACGCCGAGGTCGGGCGGTGCGGACGGAACCGCGATCGCCGCGACCGCCGCGCGGATGCGCGCCGGGTCGGTGCCGGCGAGACGGTTCCAGCCGCTCGCGACCGTCTCCAGCCACTCCGTCTCGTCGCGCAGCGTCACGCACGGGACGCCGAGGAAGAACGCCTCCTTCTGGAGGCCCCCCGAGTCGGTGACGAGGGCGCGGGCGTCGGCGACGAGCGAGAGCATCTCCGCGTGCGGGAGCGGCGGCAGGAGGCGGAGGTTCGAGAAGGCGCGGCCCTTCAGCGCCTCGGACGTCCGCGGGTGGCAGGCGAGGAGGACCGGGAGGTCGAGCGAGTCGAGGGTTGCGGCGATGCCCGCGAGCCGCGACGCATCCTCGACGTTCGACGCGCGGTGAATCGTCGCCGCGTAGTAGCGGCCCGGCGCGACGCCGTGTTGCGCAGCGACGCCGAGACGACGAGCCGGCTCGGCCGCGGCGAGGCAGACATCGAGCATCACGTCGCCCGTCAGCACGATGCGACCGCGCGCTCGCTCGGCACGGAGGTTCGCGGCAGACGTCTCCGTCGGGCAGAGGAGGAGGTCCGCGACGTGGTCCGTCGCGATGCGGTTGATCTCCTCGGGCATCCCGAGGTCCCCGCTGCGCAGTCCCGCCTCCACGTGGGCGAGGCGCACGCCGCACTCACGGGCCGCCAGTGCCCCGGCCAGCGTCGAGTCCGTGTCGCCGTAGACGACGACGGCGTCGGGACGGCGCGCACGGATCGCCGTCTCGACGCCGCGGATCATCGCCGCGAGGCGCGGCCCCGCGTCGCCGCTGCCCACACCGAGTTGCACGTCGGGCTCTGCCAGCCCGAGCTCGCGGAAGAACGCTCCGGAGAGCGCGTCGTCATAGTGCTGTCCCGTGTGGACGATCGCCTCCTCGTGGCGCTCTCGCAGCACGCGCGACACCGGCGCCGCCTTGACGAACTGCGGCCGCGCCCCGACGACCGTCAGGACGCGCATCGCCGGCCTACCTCGCCCCGTAGAACTCGCGGACCTTCTCCACGACGTAGTTCCGCTCGTCGTCCGTCAGCTCCGGGTTGACCGGGATCGAGAGGTTCTCCTTGCACGCGCGCTCGGACTCGGGGAACTGCCCCTGCCGGTAGCCGAGGTCGGCGAAGCACTTCTGCTCGTGCAGCGAGAGCGGGTAGTAGACGGCGGTCCCGACGCCGGCCTTCGTGAGGAACTCCTGCAACTGGTCGCGTCGCTCGCAGCGGATCATGTACTGGTTGTAGATGTGGCGCTTGCCCGGCATCACGCGCGGCGTGACGAGCCCCGCGATTCCCATCAGCGCCTCGTCGTAGAAGCGCGCGTTCCTCGCGCGGGCGTCGCTCCACGCGTCGAGAAGCGGGAGCTTCACCTCGAGCACCGCGACCTGCAGCGCGTCGAGACGGCTGTTCCAGCCGACCTCGTCGTGGAAGTAGCGGTTGACGCCGCCGTGCGTCCGCAGCGCGCGCAGTCGCGTGTCGAGCTTCGCGTCGCGCGTGCACATCATCCCGCCGTCGCCGACGCCGCCGAGGTTCTTGGACGGATAGAAGCTGAACGCGCCGATGTCGCCCATCGAGCCCGCGCGGCGGCCCTTGTCCTCGGCGCCGAGCGACTGCGCCGCGTCTTCCAGCACCGCGACGCCGAGCTTCTTCGCGATCCCGTTGATCGCGTCCATGTCCGCGCACTGCCCGTAGAGGTGGACGGGCTGGATGACGCGCGTCTTCGGCGTGATGGCGGCCTCGATCTGCCGCGGGTCGATGTTGAACGAGTCGCGTTCGATGTCGACGAACACCGGCCTGCCCTTCGCGTTGACGACCGCACCCGCCGACGCGAAGAACGTGTACGGGGTCGTGATCACCTCCTCGCCGTGGCCGACGCCGAGCGCGCGCAGGCCGACGAGGATCGCGTCGGTTCCGCTCGCGCAGCCGATCGCGTGCGGCACGCCGGCGTACGCCGCGACGGCCTTCTCGAACGCGGCGACGCGCGGGCCGAGGATGCACGCCTGGTCGTCGAGCACCTGCGTGACGTTCGCGAGCGCCTTCTCGCGGATGGTCTTCCACTGGCGCTTCAGGTCGAGGAGGGGAACCTGCATCGGTCGATGTCTCCTGTCTGCTCTTCGGTCAGCGGATCTCGACGGGCGCGCCGTCGCGTCGCATCGATTCGGTCGCGGCTTCCAGCACGTTGACGACCGCGAGGCCGTCGCGTCCGTCGGAGCGCGGCGTGGCACCCGTACGAACGCAGTCGAGGAAGTGCGCCGCTTCGGCGGCGAGGGGCTCCGACGAGTCGATGCGCGGGATCAGCACGTCCCCGTGGCGCAAGCCGAGGTACTCGCCGTAGGTCGCGTACTCGCGCGAGATGTTCGCGCCCTTGTCGTAGATGCGGACCTTCTCGGATGCGTCGCCGTCGTCGAACACGGCCATCTTCTTCGATCCGACGAGCGTCGTGCGCCGGACCTTGTGCGGGTCGAGCCACGACACGTGGACCTGCCCGATGCGGTCGCCGGGATAGCGGAGCACCGCGAACACCACGTCCTCGACGCCCTTCGTGATGAACGCCTGCCCGCGCGCCGAAACCGAGAGCGGCTGGGCGCCCATCAGGAAGTTGAGCACCGACACGTCGTGCGGCGCGAACGACCAGAACGCGTTCTCGTCCTTGCGCACCGTCCCGAGATTGAGCCGCTGGCTGTACATGTAGAGCACGTCGCCGAGTTCGCCGGCGTCGAGGAGGCGCTTCAGGTAAAGGACGGCAGGGTGGTAGAGGAGCAGGTGCCCCACCATGAGCAGGACGCCGCGCGCCTCGGCCGCCGCGACGATCTCGCGCGCGTCCGCCGACGAGAGCGCGAGCGGCTTCTCGACGTAGGTGTGCTTCCCCGCCGCGATCGACTGCAGCGCGAGCGCCTTGTGCGCCGGAGCCGACGCGCCGATGACGACCGCCTCGACGTCCTTCTCGGCGAGCACAGCGTCGAGGTCGGTCGTGGCGCGCAGCCCCGGGAACTGCGTGCGCATCTGCGCGAGACGCTTCTCGTCGAGATCGACGGCGGCGAGGAGACGGCTCCCCGGCAGCGAGTGGAACGTGCGGACGAGGTTCCGTCCCCAGGCCCCGCACCCGACCACCGCCACGCCCACGGCGCGCGCTTCCGTCTTCTTCGGCGTCGCGTCGCTCAGGCGGGGCTCCTTCTCGGTCGCGCGGCCGCGGGATGCGGACGCCGAGCGCATTTTGGAGACGTGGTAGGCGCGTCTCCGCGAATTCCGAGGGAGCGGGGCGACAACGTCCCGGATGAGACCGCGGTCGTCAAAGGGCCGGGCGCGAACCGTTAGAGTGGGCCCGCTTCTCCCAGGAGGTGGCCATGCGCCCGATGCTGACCGGACTCGCGCTCCTGGTCTTCGCACTCGCCGCGGAAGCGAAAGAGGGCGACGGCGTGGCGCCGCCGACTCGCAACGAGCAGGTGCTCGGCTACGTGAGCACGTACGCGCCGATCGACGCCGCGGTGCGTCGCCGCGTCGCCGACCTCGCGGGGATGGACGACGCCGCCGCGGAGTTGAGGCTCGTCGAGATGGGCGAACCGGCGCGGCGCGTCCTCCTCGGCCTCGCGGCGAGCCGCCCGAAGATCGAGAAACGAGTCGCGGCCGTCCTCGACCGGCTCGGATCGCTCCACGCCGAAGTCGCGCGGCGCGGCCTCGACCACGACGTCGGCTGGCTCGCGGCCGCGGGCGCCGCGGGAACGGAGCGGCTCGACCGCATCCTGCCGAAGGAGGCGCCGCGCAAGGACGCCGCCGCGTGGTGGACGCTGCACGGACGTCGCTTCCGCTGGGACCCGACCTCCGACCGCTTCGTCGCCGCGGCGGGAACCGCGGTGTCGCTGCGGCTCCGCGATCACACACGGGTCCGGCTCGCGAACTCGGCAAACCTCGTGACGCCGGAGAGCGCCTTCACGCTGGAACTCTCGTATCGGTCCCCGGACGCCGCGACGCAGATCTACCTCGCCGGGGACGAGGCCTGGCCCGAACTCAGCAACGAGAAGATGCGTTTCGACACGAAGTGCGGCTGGGTGCTGCGCCGCATCCCGGACGGCAAGGGCGCGGCGTACCTCCAGTTCTGCGCCGCGGTCGCGCCGAACGACTGGTGGGCGATCTCGTCGGCGCCGCTCCCGGCCACGCAGCAGTGGGAGCACCTCGCGCTCGTCTCGACCGGCGACGCGGTCCGGATCTACCGGGACGGCGAGTGCGTCGCAGCCGGCCGCTGCGACGACCGCAAGTTCCTGAAGAGCCCGACGGATCTCTACGTCGGCCCGTGCGAGACCGTCCGCGACGGCGCCAACTGGGCGGTGCGCGTCGCGCACCACGACGTGCGCGGCGTGCGTCTCTCGGAGGGCGCGCGTTACAAGGACGACTTCACGCCCCAGGCGGTCCTCGACCGGGACGGCGCGACGCTCGCGCTCCTCGAGTTCGAGTACGGCGCGACGCGGCTCCGCGACGTCTCGGGCCAGGGTCACGACGGTGTCAACCTCGGCGGGCGCTGGAACTCCGCGATCGACCCCGCCGACGTGCGCAGCGTGTTCGAGGCGTTCGGCGCGAAACTCGGCGAGCTGACGGTCGTCGAAGCCGAGACCGGCGCCGCGAGCGCGGACTGGTGGGTGTCGGAGCGCCACGCGATGAGCGACGGCTTCATCTTCGAGATCTGGAGCGATCGCGAGACCGACGCGCTCGGCCACTGGGCGAAGGTTCCGCTGCGCGTGGAGAAGGCCGGGCGGTACCGCGTCTGGTACGCGGGCGGGAGTCTCGAACGCCACGTCGGCGAGGCGCCGTACGACTACTCGCCCTTCTCGTGGCGCATCGACGACGCCCCGGCGCAGCGGGTGGCGGGCGGCGTCCCCACCGCGAGCGGGATGCGCGTCGAGCGCGGGATCTCGGCACTCGGGGTCGTCGATCTCGCGGCCGGTGAGCACGTCTTCGAACTGCGTCTCCTCGCCCGCCGAACGAGCGACGATCACTGGTCGCTCTGGTTCGACGGAATCGTGCTGGAGCTGCTTCCGTAGCGCGCGTCGGCGACGAGTTCGGAGTCAGTCGGCCGCGCAGCGAGAGGCGCCGAAGGCTCTCCGCCGACGCCTCTCGTAGCCCGGTCGTCTATCTAGGAATCCGGCCGAGGTCGTTACTCGGCCGGATTCCTACTCGAGCGACGCCGCGTCGGCGCCCGTCACGATCGTGCCGAGCACGTTCGCGCGCGCCTTCTTGAGCAGTTCGACGGCGTGACGCGCGACGTTCGACGGCGTGCGGGAGGCCCGCACGACGAGGATCGTCCCGTCGGCCCGCGGGGCCACGGCGCTCGCGTCGGCACTCGCAACGACCGGCGGCGAGTCGATGATCACGTAGTCGAAGTCGCGGCGCAGGCGGGAGACGAGGTCCTCCATGCGCTTGCCGCCGATCAGCTCGCCGGGGTTCGGCGGGACGCGGCCCGAGGGCAGCGCCCAGAGGTTCGCGAGGCCGGCGCGCTGCAGGACCATCTCCACCATCGTGCCGCCGCCGAGGTAGTCGGCGAGGCCGCGCTGGTTGTCGATGCCGAGGAGGCGATTGAGCGACGGAGTGCGCAGGTCGGCGTCGACGACGACCACGCGCTTCTCCGGGTTCTCCGCGAAAGAGCACGCGAGGTTCAGCGCGGTGAGGCTCTTGCCCTCGCCCGCGACCGAGCTCGTCACCACGAACACCTTGTGCGGCTGCGCCGGGTTCAGCGCGGCGATCGTGTCGCGCAGCGCCCGGTACTGACCCGCCTGGCGGCTCTGCCGGTCGGTCATCGCGACGAGGTGCGGGTCGACCTCGGTCGTCCGAGACGGCGCCGAGATCGCGAACGAGGTCGCGGTCGCGCCGCCTTGCGCGGCTCCCGCCGACTGTCTCGGGCTTTCGAGGGTGCGCGCGCGCACCTCCTCGGCCTTCCTCAGGGCTTGGTCCATCTTGCCCATGGGTCAGCTCCCCTGCGTCAGCAGGTCCTTGCGGCTTCCCTCGAGGTCGCGGATGACCTCCTTGACGATCTCCTCGGAGATCTTCTTCGTCTCCTGCACGAACGCGAGCAGGAGGGCGTTGTCGCAGACGATGTTGATGACGCGGGGGATGCCTCCCGAGTAGTCGAAGATCGCCTTCAGGGCGCTGCGCCCGAACTTCAGCGACCCGTCAGCGCCCGCGACCTTCAGCCGGTGGAAGATGTACGCCTGCACCTCGCGCTCGGAGAGCGGGTAGAGGTGGTAGCGCAGCACGATGCGCTGCTTCAACTGCTTCAGCTCGGGCAGGTCCACGATCTCGCGGAGCTCGGGCTGTCCCATGAGGATGATCTGGATCAGCTTGTCTCGCTCGGTCTCGAGGTTCGAGATGAGGCGGATCTCCTCGAGCACTTCGGGGCGCAGGTTCTGCGCCTCGTCGACGATCAGCACCACGTTGCTGCCCTGGCGGTACTGGTCGACGAGGAACGTGTTGAGCTCGTTGAAGAGCGTCACCTTGCCCACGTTGCCCGGGATCCAGAGGCCGTACTCCTCGCAGATCGCCTGGAGGAGCTGACGCTCGGTGAGGCGCGTGTTCGTGATGACCGCGACCTTCGTGTCGGGGTCGAGGCGGTTCAGGAAGGCGCGGCAGACCGTCGTCTTGCCGGCGCCGATCTCACCCGTGAGGAGCGTGAAGCCCTTGCGCTCGTTGACGGCGTAGAGCAGCGAGGAGAGGGCCTCCTGGTGCTGGTCGGAGTGGAAGAAGAACCGGGTGTCCGGTGTCGTGTTGAACGGCATCCGCTCCAGACCGTAGAAGTGCTGGTACATCGTCTCTCCTCCCTAGCCCGCCACGGACTTCACGAGATCCACGACCCCTTGCACGCTGCCGAAGACGGCCAGCGCGAGGACGAGTGCCGCCGCGATGCCCAGCGACGCGAGACTCGCCCGCGAGCGCCGCGCCCTTGCGCGCCGCGCCGCGGACTCCGACGGCGTCTCGATGACGTCCACCGCGCCGAGCGTCGGCACGCCGAGGAAGCCCGCGACCGCGTCGACGTCCCGGAACGAGTGATCCATCCGGTCGCGCACGATCGCCGCGGTGACGCCGGCGATCGCGCCGATCGCGAGGCCCGCGAGGGCGATCATGAGGGCGCCCGGTCCGGCCGGCGTGCCCGGGCCGCGAGGTGCGGCGGCGGCGATCGTCAGCGAGCCGCGCTCGCGGGCGGCAGCGAGAACGGACTCCGCCGCGGCGAGCGCCGAGGACTTCTCCTCGAGCGTCTGCTTCGCCGCCGTCTCAGCCGTGTCGAGCACCTTCTCCTTTGCCTCGAACTCCGGGGTCCGCCGCGCGAGCTCAAGGAGCTCCTTCTCCGCGGCGACGAGGAGCTTGAGCTGGCGGCCGGCCGCGTCGAGCTGGCTCTGCACGTCGGCGCGAGCCTTCGTCAGCAGCACCCACTGCTCGTTCGCGCGGCGGGTCTCGGCGAGCGGCGAGTCCGCGAGGAGCTTCTTGCGCTCCTCCTCGAGTCCATTCAGACGCACGCGCTGCGCGACGACCTCGCTGTCCGTGTCCGCCTTCTTGTCCTCGACGGTCAGGACCCTGATCCGCTCGCGAGCGTCCGCGACCCGGTCGTCGATGCCCGCGAGCCGGACCGGGTCGGCCTGGCGCACGGAGACCGTCTCGAACTGCTTCTCCTGCGCGACGAGCTCGTCGAGCTGCTTCTTCTGCTGCTCGAGCCCGTTGATCGTCGTCTCGCGGAGCTGCTGCTTCTGGTCGCGTGTCGCCTTCAGCTTCGCTCCCGCACCGCCCAGGAACTCCTGGTTCGTCTCGCGGAAGTCGTCCAGCGCCGCCGCTGCGGCGTCGTAGGCGGTCTGGGCCTCCGCCACGGTCTTCGCGAGGTCGTCGGCCGCCTGCTGCTTGTCGTTCGTGCCGTGGTCGACGTGGAGACCCTTCGCCTGGCCGGCAATTGCCGCCGCCACCTTGGCGCAGGTGTCCTTGTCCGAGTCGCGGACCGTCACCGTGATCGTTGCGCTCGAAGGGGAGGGCGCTCCCTCGGACACGGTCGTGTTCTCACGCAGCGCGGCGAGAAGTTCCTCGGTGCGCGAGCTCCGCTCCGCTTCGGGGAGTGCCGCGAACTTCGCCCCGAGATCGAGCTCCTTCGCGACCGCGGCGAGCGTGTCGTGCGACTGGAGTCGCTCGCGGACGTCCGCCACTCGCGCGATGAACGCAGTCCCGCCGGACCCGGACGTCCAGCCGAGCTGGACATCGGCCTCAGCCGAGTAGGTGCGCGGCACGAGGAGCGACACCACGCACGCGGCGATCATGGCGACGAGCGCCAGGACGGCGACGACGCGCGAACGCCGGCGGAGAGCCTGCACCAGCCCGGCTGGCGAACGCCTGGCGTTCATCCCGATCACCTTTCGCGCGACCGTCGAGGACTCCGGACATTCCGGTCTGCTCTACGGCGCGTGCTCCCCCTATCGGCAAGCTCCCTCTCGAAATGAAACGGGGCCCCGGAGCACACGCTCCGGAGCCCGTTTCGCAGAGAGAGAGAGAGAGAGAGCGAGAGAGAGGAGGTCCCGGCAGCGAGTCGGTCGTCGTCCGTCGCGCGCCGGATCGGATACGCCCTACGGAAGCACCGTGCGTGCCGCCCGGTGGCGTCGCGCGTCCAGGCTCGCGCACGGGCGCCGCTCGAGGCGGGACGTCGCGCCGGATCGACACTCCGCTCGACGTCAGGCGTGGGCGAAGCGGAAGATCGAGAACACCACGGCGCCGTAGAGTGCGCCGTTCACGAGCGTCGGCACGTCGCGCAGGAGCGTCACGGTCGGACTGCCGCCGCCGTCGCGCCGGTACACCAGGTAGAGGTACCGGAACATCCCGAAGATCACGAACGGCAGCGTCGCCGCGAGGATGGGCTTCGGCGTGAGGTTGTGGAACGCGATCGTGCGCTCGTCGACGGTGTAGAGCGCGTAGGTGACGAGCGTGCAGGCCGTGGCGCTGCCGATGAGCTGGTCGAGGAGAGCCGGCGGATAGTCCGCGAGGATCGCGCGGTGCGACGCCGCGTCGGTCCCTAGCGACATCACCTCGTGGCGCCGCTTCGCAAGGGCGAGGAACAGCGAGACGAAGATCGTGCACACGAGGATCCAGGCGCTCCCGTCGATCCACGCGACCGTGCTGCCGGCGAGCATCCTGAGGACGAACCCCGAGGCGATGCACATCACGTCGACGATCACCACGCGCTTCAGCCAGAACGTGTAGAGGATCTGGATCGTGAGGTACGTCGCGAAGACCAGGGTGGCGTGCCTGCTCCCGAGCCCGAACCAGGACCATGCGAGTCCGCCGGCGACGAGGAGGGCCGCGCCGGCGAGGGCCGCGGCGACGCTCACCTCGCCTGCCGCGATCGGGCGCTTGCGCTTCTTCGGGTGGACGCGGTCGGCCTCGCGGTCGGCGACGTCGTTGACGAGGTAGACGCCCGACGAGAGCACGCAGAAGATCGCGAACGAGGCGACGACGCGCAGCGCCACGCCTTCCTTGTGCATCTCGTGCGAGAAGAGCAGCGGCGCGAAGACGAAGAGGTTCTTCACCCACTGGTGCGGCCGCATCGCGCGCACGAACGCGAAGAGGAACGTCATGCAGGGCGCCGCGACGACGGACCCCGCTGCGGCGAGGGGACGGGCTCCTCGGCGAGCAGGCGGCGGTACTCCTCGTTCTGCGGCTCGTACTCGGGGACGACCGCCTTCAGCGCCCGGACGAGCGCGTGCCGGCCGATCGATCCCGCGGCGAGGAGATCCTCGATCCGCGCGCGGACGTGCTCCACGTCGAACGCCCCGAACCGCACGACTCGGATGCGCGGATGCTGCGTCGGCTCCACGCCTTCCCCGTCGGCGAGGAGCTCCTCGTGCATCTTCTCGCCGGGTCGCAGGCCGATGAACCGGATCTCGATGTCCTCGTGCGGACGGAAGCCCGAGAGCTGGATCAGCTTCTCGGCGAGCTCCACGACTTTCACGGGCCGGCCCATGTCGAGGTGGAAGAGCTCCCCGCCCTTGCCCATCACCCCCGCCTGCAGCACGAGACCCACGGCCTCGCTGATCGTCATGAAGTACCGGACGACGTCGGGGTGCGTCACGGTGACCGGGCCGCCCTCCTGGATCTGCTTCCTGAAGAGCGGGACGACGCTGCCGTCGCTGCCGAGCACGTTGCCGAACCGGACCGCTATGAACTGCGTGGACGACTTCGGCATCGCCTGGAGCGCGAGCTCGGCCGCGCGCTTGGTCGCCCCCATCACGCTCGTCGGCCGCACGGCCTTGTCCGACGAGATGAGCAGGAAGCGCTCGACGCCGTGCTCCACGGCGAGCTCCGCGAGGAACCGCGTGGCGGCGACGTTGTTCTGCACGGCCTCGACCGGGTGCGACTCCATGAGCGGCACGTGCTTGTAGGCGGCGGCGTGGAGGATCAGGTGCGGCTTGTGCTGCTCGAAGAGGGCGCGCATCGCCGGACGGTCGAGGACGTCTCCGACGCGCATGCGGACGACGAGTCCCGCGTGGTGCACGGCCATCTCGCGCTCGAGAAAGAACAGCGCGTTCTCGCTGCGGTCGAGCGCGATCACGAGCGACGGCGTGAGCGGCGCGAGCTGACGGACGACCTCCGAGCCGATCGAGCCGCCCGCCCCGGTGACGAGCACGATCTTCCCGCTGACGGCGGCGCGCAGCGCGTCGAGGTCGATCTCCACCGGTTCGCGGTCGAGGAGGTCCTCCACGGCGACGTCGCGCAGTTCGGTGAGGCGGATGATGTCGGCCACGCCCTGCGGCAGGCGCCGGAGACGCACGCCGGTGGACGCGCAGTCCTTCAGGATGCGCGCGTACTCGGCGCCCTGCGCCGACGGGATCGCCATGATCAGCTCTTCGGCGCCGGTGGTCTCGACGATCACCTTCACGCCGTCGATCCCGCCGAGCACGGGCACGCCGTGGATCTTCGTGCCGTGCTTGCGCCGGTCGTCGTCGATGAAGCCGACGGGCGTGTAGTTGAGGTGCCGGTGCGCCTTCATCTCGCGCAGCAGCATCTCGCCCGCGTCGCCCGCGCCGACGATGAGCACGCGGCGTCCGCCGCGCGCGGCGGGCGCGAAGATCTCGCGGTACGTCCGCACCACCATGCGCACGCCGCCCGCGAGCATGAGGCAGAGGATCGGCTCGATGACGAGCACGCTGCGCGCGACGTCCCGGAGTCCCGGGCGCAGCGCGATGATCGCGAGCAGGTAGATGAGCGAGCCCGCAAGCGTCGCTTTCGCGAGGTTGATGAGGTCCGTCAGCGAGACGTAGCGCCAGAGCCCCTGGAAGAGGTCGAAGTACCAGAACGTCGCGAGGCGGGCGATGAGCACGGCGGCGAAGAGCGTCGTGGCGACGCCGAGGTAGTCGACACCCTTCGACGCGTCCGTGTCCCAGAGTGCCGTCTCGAGGCGCAGCCACCATGCTCCGTACCAGGCCACGGAGACGAGCGCCGCGTGGACGAGCACCACCACGGCGACCCGGTATCTGAGGAGTTGCTTCACATCCATGGCTCTTCGCTACGAGCCTTTCTTGCGCTCCGCGCGCAGGACGAACGAGGCGAAACCTAGCATCGCGGCGAGAGGGAGGACGAGGGAAAGGAGCCTGCCGGTGTCGGAGAGGCCCGCGTAGGCGAGGGCGAGTGAGCCGGTGACGACCGAGAAGCCCGCGTAGAGGAGCGACACCTTCGCGTGCGAGCCCCAGACGCGGGAGAGTCGCTGGTAGAGGTGCTCGCGGTGCGCGGCGCCGATCGTCTTGCCCTCGATCGCGCGGCGGACGAGCGTGAACGTGACGTCGAAGAGGAACGGGCCGAGGAGCAGGACCGAGGCCGGGAAGGGCAAGGCGCCGGTGGCGTTCGCGCGCACGGCGCACCACGCGAGCAGGAGACCGAGCGGAAGACTCCCGGCGTCGCCCATGAAGATGCGGGCCTTCGGGAAGTTCCAGGGGAGGAAGCCGAGCGCAGCGATGGAGGTGACGGCAGCCACTTCGCCGAGCGAGTCGTCTCCGTGGCGGCCGAACTGGTCGCCCATGCTGGCGAAACAGAAGAAGGTGGCCGACACGAACGCGGTCAGAGACGCCATCCCATTCAGCCCGTCCATGAAGTTGAAGGCGTTCGCGTAACCCGCGAGCCAGAAGAGCGTCAGCGGCCAGACAAGAAGGCTGAGGTGAACGTCGCCGACGAACGGGACGGCGGCGGCACACTTCACCTGCTCGGGCATCGCAGCGAGCGCAGCGGCGACGAGGAGCAGCGCCATCTTCGTCCGGGGCCGCAGAGCGGAAACGTCGTCGCGGAGTCCCAAGAGGCACGCGACCGTCGAGAATGTCGCGATCGACCAAGACACCCACCCAAAGGGCCGGCCGACGAGCAGGGCCGCGACGATGGCCGCGGTGATCGCGATGCCGCCGCTGCGCGGAGTCGGCACCGTGTGGCTCGAACGTTCGTTCGGCACGTCCACGAGTCGCCGCCTCGCGACGATCCCGACGAGGCCCGTGCCCACGAAGGCGCCGAGCAGAGCGACCCACGGGGCGGCGACGTCCGAGGCGCTCACGACGGACGCCCCGACGCGAGCCCCAGCGCCTTCGCCTCCGCCGCGATCCCCACCTCGAACGCCCGCGGCGCGAAGCCGAAGTCGCGGGCCGCGTCGTCGTGCGCAATCGCTTTGTCCTCCGCGAGACGCAGCACCTGCTCCGACTTCACGGGCAGCGGAAGACGGATCGTCTCGAACGCGCGGAGCGTCACCGCGACTGCGCCGAGCGGGAGATGCAGCTTCGTCCGCCGCTTCCCGACGGCCTGCGCGGCGGCGTCGATCGTCGCGTCGAGCGAGAGGGCCGCGCGCCCGGAGACGTTGTAATCCCTGCGTTCCGCGGCCGCCGACGCGAACGCCGCGACGACGGCGCCGGCGAGGTCGTCCACGTGGACGGGCTGGATCAGCGCCTTCCCGTCGCCAGGGACGAACACGACCGGCCAGCGCGCGACCTGCCTGAGCAGTCGCTCCATGTTCCGGTCGCCGGGCGCTCCGTAGATCATCGTGGGCCGGAGGATCGTCCACGCGAGACGGCTCGCGCGCACGCTCTCTTCCGCAGCCGTGCGAACGACCTTCGACTTCGCCGGGAGTCGCGTGAAGAGCGCGGTCGTGGAGATGAACACCGCGCGCCGCACGCCCGCCGACTCCGCCGCCGCGACGACGCCGCCGATGTGCCCGAAGCCCATCGACGCGCAGTAGACGAGCGCATCGCAGCCCGCGAGCCAACGCGAGAGCGCCGACGCGTCCGCCAGATCGCCGACGACCGTCTCGACGCCCGGCGGCAGTGCCGCGCGGTCGCTCGTGCCGCGGACGAGGCAGCGCAGGACGTGCCCTTTCGCGGCGAGTCGCGCGGCGACGCGGCGTCCGGTGAAGCCCGTCCCGCCCGCGAGCGCGACGGTCACTTCACGCCCTCGAGGATCGACAGGTAGTCCGCGGCGAGCTTCCGCCGCGAGTAGTGCGCGACGACGAACTCGCGCCCGGCGTCGCCCATCCGCTTGCGCATTCCCGCGTCGTCGCGCAGCGCCCTGATCGCGAGTTCGATCGCGACGACGTCCTCGGGCTTCACCACGCGCGCCCCGCCGCTCGCCGTGAGGATCTCCGCCGCCTCGCCCGCGACCGAGCCGACGACCGGCAGTCCGCACGCGAGCAGTTCGAACATCTTCGAGGGGATGAACGTCGTGAAGAGCGGGACGTCGCGCAGCGGCACGAGCCCGACGTGCGCGAGGCGGTACCAGCGGACGACCTCGTCCTTCGGCACGCCCGCGTGGAAGACGACGTTCTCGATCTTGCGCCGTGCCGCGTCTCCGACGATCCGGTCCTTCTCGGCCCCCTCGCCGACGAGCACGATCCGCACGTCCTCGAGGTCGCGCAGGCGCTCGGCGACGTCGAGCATCCGCCCGAGCGCGTGGCTGATCCCGTGCGCGCCGAGGTAGAGCACGACGAACTTCCCCGCGAGCCCCTTCGAGTGACCGAACTTCTCCTCGCGCGGTCCGGGTGAGAACCGGTCGAGGTCCACGCCGTTCGTGACGACGCTGATCTTCAGGGGATCGATCCCGCGCCGCGCGATGTGGTCCTTGAACGACTTCGTCACCGTCACCACGCGCGTCGCGCGCCGGTAGAGGAAGAGCTCCATCCGTTCCAGCACCCAGATGACGAGGCGGTTCTTCAGCACGCCGAGTTCGACGAACACCGCCGGCCAGAGGTCGCGCACCTCGAAGACCCAAGGGATGCCGCGCGGCGCGCACCAGAGCCAGGCGGTGATCACGCTGAAGAACGTCGGGCTCGACACGATGACAACGTCAGGTGGAGTCTCGCGCGAGGCGCGCGAGATTCCAGAGTACGACGTGAACATGAACGACAGGTGGCCGAGCGTCTTCTTCACGATGCCCTTGTTGGGCGCCACGTAGCTGCGGCAGCGGTGGACGGCGATGCCGTCGATGTCATCGCGGCGGTAACTGACGCCCACGTCCTCGGCCCGCAGCACGCCGGTCGGGTGGTTCGGGAAACACGTCACGGCCGCGACGTCGTGGCCCGCCTCGCGGAAGGCCTGCGACATCTCGAGGAGTCGCGCCTGCGGGGCGCCCATCTCGGGGGCGAAGTAGTGGCAGAGCCAGACGATCTTCATCGCGTGGGTCTCATCGCGGCGGCTCCGCGGCCTGGATCGTCCAGCTCGCGCGGACTTCGGCAGGATCGTCCACGGAGCGCAGCGTCTGGCAGAGGATCGTCGTCGGCTCGATCCGTCCGAACTCGTGCGACACCCGGCCCGTCTCGCGGACGACCGGACCGCTCGCGATCACGTGGACCCGGCCTCGCGGCGTCTCGACGACGAATCGTCCGCTCGCGTCGTCCCCGGAGACGTTGCGCACGGCGGGATCGAGATGCAGGCGCGAGCGGATCACGCCAGAGCCCGCCGGGCCGGTGTCGTCGAGGACGAGGCCCTCGCCGTGACTGCGGAGCGCGCGGCGAAGCGTCGCGCCGCCCCGCCACGGGACGAGCGTCGCCTCCATGCCGTGGTCGCGGTGCTCCGACGTGACCCTTGCGCGCCCGCCGACGCGGAAGCTCGAGAACACCTCGGACGTGTCCTCGTCGTCGACGGTCAGCGTGCTGTGCGCGCGCGACGACCTGCCCCACGCGCGCTCCGGACCGGTGTAGTCGTGCACGCCCGGGTCGCAGACGACGCGGGCGCCGTCGATCCAGTGCTCGAACGTCAGCGAGTCCGCCTGACCGTGCGCAGGGAGCGCGGGCGGGCACGTCGGTCCGGCGTCGACGATCGTCCACGAACGCCGCCGCGCGAACACGTGGAGCCCGGTCGACTTGAAGTGACGTCCCTCGTCGATGTGCGCCGCGCGAGGCGTGCCGGTCAGCGCGAGCAGAGCGCCCGGCGGCGGACCGAAGCTGCGGACCGAATCGCCGAGTAGGGGGATGTCTCCGTCGGGACAGAGGATCCCCGCGAGGAACTCCCCCATCCGGGCGATTGCGGAGTTGACCGATTGCATCTCTACGGAATTGTCCGCCGCGAGCATCGCCCGGACCTCGATGAAGTCCCGCAGGACGATCCCGTGGTACATGGGACTCATCTCGAAGTGTCCGCCGTCCGGCAGCACCTGCTCCGGGATCTCGGCCTCGAGGATCGCCCGCGCCGCGCGGTCGCACTCCCCCGCCGCGCCGCCGCGGAAGACGCGTCCGGCCCAGAGCAGTGCGCGCGCGTTCTCGAGGATGTGATTGCCCCGGACGTCGTGCTCGACGTGCCGCAGCACGTACGCCGCGTGGACGGCTGCGAGCTTCGCCGTGCCGGGGCCGAGTGCCTCGAACCCTCGTGCACACGCCGCCGCGACGCAGAGGTTCACGAGGCGCAGCGACGCCGGATACGGGTGCCACGCCGCCGCGTCCCACCGTCCCTCGAACTCCGCGCGCCACGACGCGAGCACGCTCGCCGCTTCGGCGACGCGTCCCGTCCGCGCGAGGTCGGCGACGGAGCCGAGGTACTGGAGTTGATAGAGCCAGAGCGGCGACGCGTCGTCGTCGTCGTCGCGCCAGCGGATGCCGGCGGAGAAGTCGGCTTCGCGGTGGAGGTACACGAACCGTCCGCGCGCGAACTCCGCGGCGCGGCGTTCGACGGCGTCGAGACCCTCGGGCCAGAGCACGTCGTCCGGCGGACGCGGCAGATCGGCGACCGGCGTCATCCCCGCGACGTCGATCGCGGCGTGCTCGAACGGGAGCGACGGGTCGATCGCGTAGCGCTTGCGCAGCCAGAGGAACCGCAGACGCGCGGCGAGTTGGCCCGCCGGGATGTCGCGAACGGTCCGCAGCGTGCGTGCGAGCGTCATTCCCCGAGGTCGACGGCCGTGCCCGTGGCGATCGAGTCGAGCGCCGCGAACGTCGCCTCGGTCGCGGCGACCGCCTCGTCGAACGGGACCGGCGACGCCTCCCCGGCGACGACCGCGCGGAGCCACGCCGCGATCTCGGCCGCGTGGCCCTTGTCCTGGGAACCGCTCCACACCTCGCGCTTCTTCCCGCCCGCGTGGCGCGTCAGCGAGCGGAAGTCGTCGAGGACGAAGCTCGTGCCCTCCCAGTGGATGTCGAGGTGCTCCTTCGGGATCGAGGGATCGCCGGCGGTCACGTAGTCGAGCGTCGCCGTCGATCCGTCCGCGAAGCGCAGCACGATCACCGCGCCGTCCTCGCCGATCCGTTCGGCGAACACCGTGGCGATCCGCGAGCCCGCCACGAACGCGAGGAGATCCACGAAGTGGCACGCCTCGCCGACGATCCGCCCGCCGCCGCTCTCGGGGTCGCGCGTCCAGTGGCTCGCGGGGATCGCCCCGGCGTTGACGCGGTAGCGCGCGTGGAGCGGCGACGTCCTCGAAGCGAGGAGTTTCCTGAGCTCGACGACCGCCGGAGCGAAGCGGCGGTTGAAGCCGACGCAGACGACGCCCGGCTTCGCCTTCATCGCGGCGACGACCTCGGCGAGTTGCTCGGGACGGATCGCGAGCGGTTTCTCGACGAAGCACGGCTTCCCGGCCGCGAGGGCCGACGCGACCAGCGACGCGTGCGAATCGTGGCGCGTAGCGACGACGACGGCGTCCACGTCGGGCGCGCCGATCACGTCGTCGGGCCCCGAGGCCACGCGGTCGAATCCGAAGTTGCGCTTCACCGCGTCCGCCGTCGCGCCGCCTGCCGTCGAGATCGCCGTGAGTTTCGCGGCCGACGACGACTTCAGCGCGGGCAGCAGCACCGCCGTGCCGAACTGGCCGGCGCCGATCACGCCGATGCGCGCGCTGCCGTTCCGCGCAGGCGCGCGCGGCGGATCGGCCGGGGCGAGGGCGGTCCTCGCGTCGCCGTCGTAGCTGAGCAGGATGCCGAGGAACGGTTCCGCGCGCTCGCCCGTCACGAGCGCATACGCGGCGTCGCCCTCCTCGATCGGGAACTCGTGCGTGTAGAGCGGCCCGAGGTCGATCGCGCCCTTCGCGACGAGGTCGAGGTAGGCACCGAGGTTGCGGCCCTCCGTCCAGCGGACGTACGGGTACGGGTAGTCGAGGCCGCGCTCCTCGTACGCCGGGTCGTAGCGCCCGGGGCCGTACGACGTGCTCATCCTGAGCGAGAGTTCCTTCTCGTAGAAGGTCCGGCGGTCGAGGTCCATGCCGACCGCGCCGACGACCACGACGACGCCGCGGCGGCGGCAGAGCGACGCCGCGAGCGACACGGGCTCGCTGGAATCGGAACCTGCGCAGACCAGCACCGCGTCGGCTCCGTGGCCGCTCGTCAGCCCGCGCACCGCGGGAGCGGGATCGTCGTCCCCGCCGACGCCGACGTCGGCGCCGAGTCGCTTCGCGAGCGCCGCGCGCGAGGCGTCGCGGTCCACGGCGACGACGCGGACGCCCGACGCGCGGAGCATCTGCACCGCGAGCTGACCGAGGAGGCCGAGTCCGACGACGACGACCGTCTCGCCGAGGCGCGCGTCGCAGGTGCGCACCCCGTGGAGCGCGATCGCGCCGAGCGTCGCGGAGCACGCGAGCCGCAGATCCACGCCCTCCGGCACCCGCGCGCAGAGGTTCCGCGGCACGCTGAGGATCTCGGCGTGGTTCGCGTAGCCCGCCCCGGCGCACGCCACGCGGTCGCCCGGCGCGAGGCCCGTCACTCCGTGACCGACCGCGAGCACCTCGCCCGCCGCGCTGTAGCCGAGCGGGATGTCGCCCGAAAGCCGCCCGGCGACCGCGCGGTAGGTCGCGACGACGCCCTCGCGCTTCACCTTTTCGATCGTCTTCTTCACGAGGTCCGGCCGCGCGCGCGCCTTGCCGACGAGCGACTTCCCGGCGAGGTCGATGATGAGCTTCTCCGTGCCCGCGGAGATGAGCGACCATCGCGTGCGGACGAGCACCCCGCCCGCCCGGAGCCCCGGGGCCGGGACGTCGGCGACGCGCGTGCGTCCGCCCTTCACCGCCTGCACGACCTGCCTCACGGGGAGCCTCGCTTCATGGGGTGACGATGCTAGCGAGAGAGGTGCGCGACCGCGCGTCTCCGCGCCCGTGTCATCGCCCGCCTAACGACCTGGGGGAGCCTTGAGCGCCGCCTCGTAGTGCGTCTTCACCTCGGCGGTGACACGTTCGAGCCGCTTCCGGAGCGCCTCGACTTTCGCCGACTCCGCGAGGGAGAGCTTCGCCTGCGCGCGCTTGTCGAGCGCCGCGCGCTCGGCTTCGCAGGCGCCGAGCGCGCGCCGGAACGCCGTCACGGCCTGGGCGCTGCGGCCGAGGTCGAGGAGCACGCCGCCCCAGGTGTCGAGGTACGGCGGGTAGCCCGGGTACCGCTGGACGATCGCCTCGGCGTTCTCGAGGGCCTCTGCGCGCGTCGCCTCGTCGCGGGAGAGGAGCCACGCGAGGTTGTTCCGCGCCGGCGCGTGACTCTTCATCACCGCGACGACCGCGCGCAATTCCGCGATCGCGTACCCGCGTGCCGGCTCCTGCGGCTGGCCGTCCTTCACGTGCGCCGGGTCCGTGAGCCAGCTCTGGGCGAGGAGATAGTGCAGGTCGACGGCGTCCGCGTAGCGCTCGATCCCCTTGCGAAGCGCCGCCCTGGCGGCGGTGAAGTCGCGCGAATCGAGCAGGAGGAGTCCGCGCAGCGCCAGCGCCGCCGGCAGAGGCATCTCGATCTCGCAGATCGGCGCGAGGAGCGCGAGAGCTTCGGTCCGGCGGCCGAGCTCGGCTTCGAGCGACGCGAGCTGGTACGTCATCACCGGGTCGTCCTTCACCCTCGCGACGCGCGCGCGCGCGAACTCGGCCGCCCGGTCGGAATCGGCGAGGCCGGTCGAGATCACGTGGATCGCGAGTTCGAGCGCCCCGGGCATCGAGGGCTTCAGGTCGAGCGCCTTCGACGCTGCGGCGATCGCCTCCTCGTGGCGTCCCTGCCGCGCGAGGAGCATCGCGAGGAAGTACGGGTACTGCGCCTCCTCCGGGTGCTTCGCGGCGGCGGCTTCGATCTCGCGCGCGGCGCCGTCGGTGTCGCCGCGGAGCACGAGCACGTGGAGCATCGCGGCGAGGGCGCCCGGCTCGTCGGGCGCGGCGTTGCGCGCCGCCGACGCTGCGACCTCGGCGCCGTCGAGGTCTCCCTTGTCCGCGAGGACGGCCGAGAGGAACTGCCACGCGGTCCAGTCGGTTCCGTCGGTCTCCGTCAGACGCCGCAGCGTCGCCGCCGCGTCGTCGAGGTTGCGCTGCTCGACCTGGAGCGCGGCCAGCATCCTGAGCGCCGCGCGGTCCGCCGGGTCGGTCCGGAGCAGAGCCCGGACCTCCTTCTCCGAGAGGTCGACGTCGCCGACCGCGCGGAGCGAATCGACGAGCAACGCCCTCGCCTCGCGCGACGACGGATCGTCCGAGACGACGCGACGGAGCGTGGCCTGCGCCTCGACGAGGCGCCCCCGGCGCATCATCTCCACGGCCCAGCCCTGCCGCACCTTCGCGAGCGCGACCTTGACCTCGGGACTGCCCGGCATCAGCTCCCCCGCCGTCTCGAGACGCTTCACCGCGTCGCCGTACTCGCCGGCCTTGCCGAGCGTCACGCCGAGTGCGTACTGCCCGTCGGCGTCCTCGGGACGGTCGGCCGTGTACCGCGCAAGCATCTCGCGGCCGATCCTCAGGTCGCCCGCGAGGACCGCGAGCTTGCCGCGCAGGTAGAGGACGACCGGATCCGACGGAGCGATGCGCGCCACCTCCTCCACCTGCGCGGTGAGCGCGGCCGACACCTCGCCGCGCGAGAAGCCGATCTCGCAGAGCATCCGGCGCGCCTCGAGACTCGACGGCTCGACGGCGAGCCCGCGTTCCACCTGGCGTTCGGCGTCGTCGCGCTGTCCGAGGCGCAGGAGGAACCGCGCGTACCGAACGTACGGCGCGGCGCTCGTCGGGTTGCGATCGACGATCGCCCCGTACGACCCCTTGGCGCGTTCGATGTCCCCGCGCAGCCGGTAGAACTCCGCGCGCGCCGTCGCGACGTCCTGCTCCGCGGCGGAGCGCTCGTTCTCGTCGGCGATCGCGGCGGTGCGAGTCTCGGCCGCGGCGAAACGCTCCTCGGCCGCCGAGAACCGGCCCATCTCGGCGAGGACCGCGGCCTGGTCGAAGAGGTGCTGGAGCTTCGCCGGTTCGATGGTCCCGAGGTGCTCGAACGCGGTCAGCGCTCCCTGCCGGTCGCCCGCAGCGTGCGACGTCTGGGCCGAGACGCGCCACGCCTCCGCGTCGTCCGGCAACTGCTCCGCCGCGCGCCGCGCCGCAGCCGCGGCCTCGGGGAGGAGTCCGCCGTTCAGGAGGCACCGGGCGAGGAGGAGCCGCAGACGCGGACGTTCGCCGCGCGTCACGTCGAGGATCCGCACGAGCCGGATCGCCGCCTCGCGGTCGTTGCGCGTGAGGTGCTCGGCGTAGGCGAGGAACGTGTTCGCCTCGATCGACAGAGGATTCGCCGCGACCGACCGCCGCAGGAGCTTGAGCGCGTCGTCGTTGACCGGGTGCCCGCGGCGCGGCGGGTCGCGGCCGGGCGACGAAGCGAGCCGCACCTTCGCGAGGGCGAGGAGGGCGCCCGGATGGTCCGGCGACTTCGACAGCACCTCGCGCGCGATGGACTCGGCCAGAGCGAGACTCGAAGCGGCACCCTCCGACTGCTCCCCGCTCTCCGCGAACGAGGTCCCGGCGAGGCGGAGCTTCGGCTCGGCGTCGTCGGGGCGGCGCACTGCCGCTTCGGCGTAGGCCTGCCGCGCGCCGGCGAGGTCGTCTTTCGCGCGGCGGACGTCACCGCGCAGGAGCAGCGCTGCGATGCCGCGAGTGTCGGCCGCCGCGACGCGCGCGCAGTCGGCGTCGGCGCCGTCGAGGTCGCCGGTGAGGAAACGCAGCATGGCGCGGTCGAGCGCGAGCTGGGTGTCGTCCGGATGGAGCGTCGCGCCCCGGGAGAGGATCTCGAGAGCGCGCACCGGCTCTGCGCGCGCCGCGAAGAGTCCGGATGCGCTCCGGAACGCCGCCGCGGACGGCCGTTCCTCCGCGGCGAGTGCGGCCTCGAGCTCCTTCTCGGCGGCGGCGGGATCTCCGGCAAGGAAGTAGATCTGCGCCCTGAGGAGCCTGAGGGCCGCGAGCTCCGAGGGGTCCTTCGCCGCGGCGAGCGCCAGATCGGCGTCGAGCAGCGCCTCGCCGGGTCTGCCGGTCGCGAGGAGGACCTCCGCCCGCGCAGCGTGGAGTTCCGCGAGTTCACTCGCTGCCGCGCGCGCGATCGCGATCTCGGCGACCTGCCGGGCGGCCGCGTAGCAGTCGGACTCGGCCCGCCGCTCGGAGCCTGACGTCTCGGAGCCGATCGACATCGAAGCCCAGAGACCGTGCAGGCGTCCGAGCGCCAGGCCCGCCCGGATGCGGACGACGGGGTCGGTCGCGGTGTCGGCGGCTGCGGCCTCGAGGTGCGGCTTGGCGCCGGGGTCGTCGCCGCGACGCTGCAGCAGAGTCGCGAACATCGACCGGGCGAGGCCCGACGTCGGCGGGTTCGCCGTGACGAGCGACAGCCGCTCGAACGCTTCGGCCTCGTCGCCGTGCGCGAGAGCGGCCTGCGCGAGCGCCAGGTTCGCGTCGTCGAAGTCGGCGTGGTTCTCGGCGGACCTCGTGATCTCGCGGAGGCCCTCCTCCGTGCGGCCGAGCCGCACGAGCGCGGCGCCCAGGTTGAACTGCGCCCGGTAGTCGCCAGGAGAGAGCAGGAGGATCTTGCGGCACGTCGCGACGACGTCCTCGAAGCGGCCCGCGCCGAACTGCTCCAGCGCCTGGTCGTGCAGCCGCCACGTCGCCTGGGCGTTGCCCCGTCCCTTCGAGACGACGATCCACGTCGTCGTCGCGCCGGCCGTCACGATCACCACCGTGATCGCGATGGCGATCCGCTTCGGCCGCGACCACTTGCGGTCCGCGCGGGGGCCGCTCTTCCTGTGCGGGAGGAGCGCCGCGATCCGGAACGGGAGCTCGGCCGCGAAGAGCCCGGCCGCCCGCAGGAATCCGCGCTTGGTGCGCCGGCGCCGCTCGCTCACTCGGGCAGCCCGCTCTCGACCGCCGTGAGGATGGTGCGGCCGAAGTCGCGGAGGAACCTCGACTGGACGTCGGCCGCGCCGCTCTCGCCGGCCTTGCCCACGAGGGTGAGGAACTGCACCTGCACGAACGTGCCGGGGGCGTCGTCGAGCTGCGGCGTCGCGCGGTCGAGGAGCGTCCAGAAGGGCTTGTTGCGCGGCGACTGATCGAGGAACTCGTCGTCCACCTTGAAGAACGTGAGCACCGAGAGCCGCACGCCGTCTTTCCCGAACACGTAGCGGCACACGGGGATCTCCTTCGCCGCGTCGCTGAGGGTCTCGGTGCCGGTGCGGTCGCTCTCTTTCTTCCACCCCTGCGACGGGAAGCACACGTCCACGTTGTGGTAGTAGGTCTGCATGCCGCGTTCCTTGTTCCCGTGGTACGCGACGTAGAGCAGCACCTCGTCCCCCGAAGCGGAGCGGTACCGGCGACGGAGGTAGTCGTCCACCTTGGTGGTCCGGATCTCGTGCTCCGACATCGGATCGTCGACCCCGCGCCATCCCGCGAACTCCCGCGGGATCGCCTCGCCGAGAGGGCGCGCGAGGCGCACGGTCCCGGTGAGGCGCGCCGCCGGGTCCCCGACGGCGTACGAGATCGCGGCTGCGGCGATCATCACCGCGCAGACGGCGTAGAGCGCCGTCCGCGGCTTCACGACTTCCTCCCAGCCGCGCAGCGCGCCGCCGCGACGAAGCCCCGCACGCTCGGCTCGTACCCCCAGCCGAGGGCGATGCGGAGCGACTCGGCGCCCATCCGCGCGCGCTTCGCCGGATCGGCGGCGATCTCGCCGATCGCGTCGGCCATGCGCGCGGGGTCGCCCGCGGGCACGAGACGCCCGTTGACTCCGTCGACGAGGAGGTCGGCAGCCGCGCCCACGCGGTCGGTGAGGACTACGGGAAGCCCGGCAGCCATCGCCTCGTTCACGACGACACCCCACGGTTCATGACACGACGGGAGCACGAACAGGTCGGCCGCTGCGTACATCTCGGGCAGCTCCGACGGCTCGCGGCTCCCCGCGAACCGGACGCGCGAGAGCCTACGAGCCGCCGCGAGGTCGCGCAGCGTTTTCGCCTCCGGACCGTCGCCGGCGAGGACGAGCCACGGCGCCGCACCGCGCGATTCGAGGATCGCCTGCGCTTCGAGGAGCGTCGCCGGGTCCTTCGCGCCGATGAGGCGGGCGACGAAGAGCGCCATCGGCTCGTCCGGCGGGACGCCGAGCGCGGCGCGCGTCGCCGCGCGGCGCGGACGGGCGTCGTCCACGCGGCGCCGCAGCACGTCGACGTCGGGCGTGTTCGCGAAACGGAAGATCCGCGACGGCTCGGCGCCGTGCTTCGCGAGGAACTGTTCGGAGAGCGTGCCGGTGGCGAGCCAAGCCGCCGCACCCGCGATGATCGGCCGCAGCGCGACCCGCTTCGTCAGCCGGAGCCACGCCGGACGCGGCGAGCGGTCGTGCGTCTCGCTGAAGACGACGTACGGGATCCGACGCACGCGGCACGCCATCGCCGCGACGACGCTGGTGGGCATCGACCACCCCGGGATGACGACGACATCGAAGCGCCCGTGGCTGAGCCGCTCGCGGATCGCCGGGTTCCAGTGGAAGAAGAGCGAGCGCCTGCCGCGCACGTGGAACGCCCGTCCGGGGAGGAACTCGACGCGCGGACGTCCCGGGCCGCCGGCGTCGTCGACGGGCACCGTCCAGTTCCGGTCCGCCTCGCTCCGCGAGTAGAAGAGTACCGAGAGCTCGATGCCGGGCTCCTTCGCCACGCGCTCGAAGAGCGGCCATCGGTACGGCGTGGGAAGCTCGGAGAGGACCGCGACGCGCAGCGGCGTCTCAGACGGCGCGGGCGTCATCCGTCTCCGTGTACGGGGCGTCGGGCTTCAGGCACCAGTCGAGACCGAGGAGCAGCGCCACGCCGATCGCGAACACCATCATGCCCGCCATCTGGTGCGAGAGTCCCTGCGCGTAGCTCGGATCGACCTGGTAGGCGAGGACGCCGGTCGCAGCGACCCGGATCGAGTTCGCCGCAACCGCGATCGGCACCGCCGAGGCGACGAGCACGACGCGCAGCCAGATCGGCCGCTCGACGAAGAACACCCACGCGACCGCGAGCGCGAGGAGCGCGTAGAGGCTGTGGACCCCGGAGCAACCCTCCTCGACGAGCAGCTTGATCCGCGGGAGCTGCAGCACGTTGCCCTCGCGCACGACGATCCACCCGAGCGCCTCGAAGAACGTCTGCGCGATGCGCGTGGCGAAGTTCTGGAGCGGCAGCGTGATCGCGTCGTCCCACGTCTTCGGGAGCGGGATCATCATCACCAGGTACCCGAGGGGGAACGCGAGCGCGCGCAGCACGGCGGGGCCGAGCAGCGTCCAGACGAGACCGACGAGCGACACCAGCATGCCCGCGTGCTGGAGCAGATTCATGTTGATGAGGCGCCCGTAGTCGTAGACGACGACGCCCGCCACGAGCGCCACGAGACCGCGCGCCGCCACGGACCGCGGCACCGTCGAGAGCGAGTCCGCCCGGTCGTAGACCCAGAGCGCCGCGACGACGGGGAGCAGGAGGCAGTGCGAGTAACGCGGCGCCTCGAGGTAGTAGTGGAAGCGGACCGCGAGGATGTGCCAGAAGAGCGCGACGAACACGGCCGCGACGACGCCTGCGGCGATCCACACGCGGGGGGACGAGTTCGTCGCGACTGCGCCCGGCTCCGGCGTCTCGTCGGCGCTCCCGGACGTCACGGACCGCAGTTACGCGGTCTTCGCGCGGGCGCGGCTCTTGCGCCGGGCGCGGACCGCGCCGAAGAGGCCGGCGAGGCCGAAGCCGAAGAGGGCGATCGTGCCCGGCTCGGGGTTCGCGACGGCCGCGAGGTTGATCGACGTTCCCGCGCCGCCCGTGAACAGGAAGGTCAGGCGCACCGCGGTCGCGAGGTCGCGCTCGGTGAGCGGGATCGAGGCCGAGGGGACGTTGATGTGGATCTTCGTGTTCGCGTCCGCGGTCGTGATCGCGCGGTTGATGTTCCAGACGGTCTGGAAACCGGCGCCCTCGGCAAACTCGATGGCCTGCAGGGACGCCGAACCGCCCGCACCGAGCGTGATCGCGCCGAACTCGACGACCATGTTGTAGGCCGGGCTGCCGTGGTCCACCGACCAGTCGGCCGCGATGACGCCGAAGGCGCCGCTGTACGAGAACACGACGCGAGCGAGCGTCGGGGTGCCGGACCCGCTCGCGAGGTTCGAGCTCACGGTCGCGTTCGTCGCGCCGCCGAAGCCGTTGACCATCGAGACCGTGGTGCCGATCGTCGTCGAACCGTTGAAGGTGAAGTCGCCGGTGCCTCCGCTGACGCTCGTCGCGGTGTCGGTGAAGTCGAGACCCGCCTCAGCAGGTGCGGCGGAGATCGCGATACCGATCGCGGCAATCACGAAGGCGGCAACGCTCGAGGCGATCGACTTCATCGTTTTCGGTCTCCAGTGGGACGCGGCGGGGATGCTAAGAGCCCAGCCAGGCTCGGCCACGTCTTTTTATCGGCATTCCACGGGAGCCGGTCCAGCCCCCCTGCCCGCAGCCCGGCGCAGCACCTCGGCCGTGCGGGCCGCCAGGGCGTCACGGCGCCACGCGCGGACGTCCTCGGGATCGGCCGGGACGGCGGTCGGACCCGAGCCTGCGGCGCACCGGGCGAGGAGCGCCGCGAGCCCGGAGACGTCGACCGCATCGAGCAGGGAGACACGCTCCCGGCCGCCGACGAGATCCCTCACGTCCCCGGGCCCCGCGAGCGCCGCGACCGGGCGCCCGGATCCCAGGTACTCGTAAGTCTTCGCCGGCACGTTCGAGACGGGCGCCCCGTCCGACCTCGTCACCGTCGGCAGGTAGAGAAGGTCCGCCGCGAGGACGTGCGAGACCGCCTCGCGGTGCGGCAGGTACCCCGTCGCCTCGACGCGGCCGAGGACGCCGAGGGAGCGCGCGAGGTCGAGCCATCCAGGCGCGAGTGGACCGACGAACCGCGCGCGCACCGGTCGCGGTGCCGCAAGGACGCCGGGTTCGGCCATGGCGCGCAGCAGCGTCTCCGGCGAGTGCGTGCCGAGGTCGTAGGGGTACGGAACGAACGCGCCGCTGTCGATCCACGCCCGCACGCCGCGGCGCTCGCGGCCCGGCGGGTTCGCCCGGAAGGCGCCCGAGTGGACGACGAGGACCTCGTCGTCGCGGCGCGCGGCGGGCGGAGCGGCGAAGTCGTCCGGGTCGTATCCGTTCGGGACGACGTCGACCTTCGACCCGTCGATCCAAGGGCGCCGCACGAGGAACTCCGCGCGAGACCCGGGCGTGTTCGCGATCACGCGGTCGGCGTCGGCGAACACTTCATCCTCGCGTTCGCACTCCCACCGGAACGCTCGCTCCGACGGCCACGCGCGCCCCCACGACGACGTCCACGGGTCGCGGAAGTCGGCGACCCACGGGATGCCCGTGCGCCTCTTCAGTTCCCGGCCGACGAGGTGGACGACGTACGGCTGGGACGATGTGTAGAGGACATCGGGCGGCGACGTCTCGATCTCGCGCAGGCAGGCGTCGAGCGCAGGGCCGAACCACGCCGCCTGCCGTTCGAAGAAGGCAGCCGGCGCGAGATGCCACGCGAGGCGCGTCAGCCGCGCCGACTGGAGCGCCGCCTTCAGCCGCCGGCGCTCGCCGCTCTGCGTGCGCACCACGCGGAGGTCGCGCGGGATCTCCGTCTCGAGCGACGGATCGGGCGCGTACTCGCCCGGTCCGAGGTACGTCGCGGCTTCCACCGTGACGACCGTCGGCTCGATTCCGAGCGCCGGGAGGTTGCGGCAGAGCTTCAGTCCGCGCTGGACGCCCGGTCCGCCCGAAGGAGGGAAGTAGTAGACGACGAGGAGGGCGCGCAACGGGCCGCCCGTCACTTCGGCGTCGCGGATCGCGCGCGCTCCACGGCTTGCCGGAGCAGCGCCTCGATCTGGTCCACCGTGAACCCGAGCGAGTAGCGGCTCTCGACGAGTTTGCGCGCGTTCGCGACGAGGCGCGCGCGCAGTCCCTCGTCGGCGAGGAGGCGTTTCAACTGGTTCGAGAGCTCGCGCGAGTTGCCTGGCGCGAACGTGAGGCCCGTGTCGCCCTCGCGCAGCACCTCGCCGGTCCCGCCGATCGGCGTGCCGATCACCGGCGTCCCCACCGCGACCGC
>JANNHP010000332.1:0-7004 GCA_031404455.1 Planctomycetia bacterium
CTCCAGCACGTCGCCGATGCCGACGCCGTGGAGGTGGATGAGATTCTCGCTGACGAAGCACGCAAGGCCGGTCTCGAGCGCCGCGAGCAGTTCGTCGCGCGGGCCGCCCGTCACCTTCAGCTTCGCCATGCCGCGGTACTGGCCGATGTCGAGCGCCAGGATCATCAGCTTCGTGTCGCGCCACGCGAGGTGACGGAACCGCACGCCGGTGACGTGCGCGACGCCCGGCGTGGCGAGCAGGTCCGCGGCGAGCGACGCGTCGAGCGGCGTGTGTCCGCCTGCGCCCATCACGGCGCGGCTCGACGAGACGAACAGATCGCCCGCGACCTGCTCGTCCATCCACTCGGCGGTGCTCTCCGACAGCGTCGTCATCGTGCCCGCCGTCTCGACGACGAGCGCGAGGCCGAGCGCCAGCGCGGCCGCGGGCAGCGCCGCGCGCACCGGATGTCGCGCGAGTTGGTCCGCGGCGAGACGTCCCGGCACGCCGAACCATCGCGCGAGGAGCGGCGCGAGAAGGCGGGCGCCGAGGGCGAGGATCGCGGGTGCCGCGACGAGGTACGCGAGGAGCGCCAGCATCGCGGCGAGGTAGCCGGTCCACCGTCCGAGTGCATCGGGCACGACGACGAGGACGATGCTCGCCGCGGCGAACGTCGTCGTGAGCGTGACGCGGAGCGTCGAGAGCACCGGGCGCCCGACGGAGTCGTCGGGCCCGCGGCGGATCGCGTCGTTCGGCGCTTCCGACGCCGCGCGCGCGGCCGGGATCCACGCCGCGGCGAGTGCCACGACCGCGCCGATCGCGATGCCCGAGAGCGCCAGCGGCCACGAGATCTCGGCCGGCGCGGGCTCCGACGCGAAGTACGCCGTGGAGATCGACCCCGCGAAACTGCGCAGCGCGCCCGCCGCGAGGACGAGCGCGAGACCGACGCCCAGCGTCGATCCGACCACGCCGAGCAGCACCGCCTCGCCCGCGAAGACGCGCCGCACCTGGCTCTGCGTCGCGCCGAGAGCGCGCAGCACGCCGACGTCGCGCCGCCGCTCGGCGACGCCGACCGACACCGTGTGGTGGATGAGGAACATCCCGATCATCAGCGCGACGACCGCGCCGATCCGGAGCGCCACCGTGACGACGCCGAGGACGTCCCCCACCGTCGGATCGACGGCCCGCGGCGCGCCGACGTAGAGACGCGGCGGCGCGCGGTCTCCGATGCGCGCGACGATCGCGAGCGCGGCGGCGTCGCGGTCCGCGCCGGGGACGAGGTCGACGTCGATCCGGTCCGCCGCGGCGCCGCGGCCGAGCAGTCGCTGCGCGAGCGGGATCGACGCCACGATCACGCGGTCGGCGGCCGCGGCCATCGATCCCTTCACATCGACGACACCCGCGACGCCGAGCGTCACCTGCCCCGACGGTCCGGGCACCGCGAACGATCCGCCGTCCTTCGCGCCGATCTCGTCCGCGAGACGCCGCGAGAGCAGGGCGCCGGTTCCCATCGACAACGAAACGACGCCCGCCGCGGACGGCGCCGCGGCCTCGCGCGCCACGGCCGTCCGGCGCATCGCGGACTCGGCGAGTGGATCGACGCCGACGAGCAGCGCGCGTCCCTTGGTCGCGCCGCGGACGTTGATCCAGCCGAGCACGATCGGCGCGGCGCCCGCGACGCCCGGCACCTCGCGAATGTCCTTCGCCCACGCGGCCGGAACCCCCGCCACGTCGGCCTCGACGCCGAGGTCGGCGCCACCCGAGATCGCGGTGACCGCGGCCGTCGCCGTGCGCTCCACGCTGTTGCCGACTGCGGCCGTCGCGAGGAACGCGGCCACGCCGAGCGCGACCGCGATCACCGCGAGCGCCGAGCGCAGGCGGTGGCGGAGGATCCAGCGCACGACGAGCGCCCGGAAGAGCACGCTCACGCTTCGATCCTGCCGTCGCGCAGGCGCACGCGGCGGTCGCCGATCTCGGCCGCGCGCTCGTCGTGCGTCACCATCACCACCGAGCGGTCGCCGCCGGCGGTCATGCCGCGCAGGATCTTCAGCACCTCGGCGCCCGCGGCTGAATCGAGGTTGCCGGTCGGCTCGTCGGCGAGGAGCACGCGGGGCCGCACGGCGAGCGCCCGCGCGATCGCCGCGCGTTGCTGTTCGCCGCCGGACATCTCGTCGGGGAAGTGGCTCGCCCGCTCGGTGAGACCGACCGCTGCGAGGCCCTCGCCGGCGCGGGACATCGCCTCCGGCCGCGGCATCCCGCCGAGAAGCAGCGGCAGCGCCACGTTCTCGGCGGCGGTCAGCGTGGGCAGCAGGTTGAAGAACTGGAAGACGTGGCCGATGCGGTCGCGGCGCAGCAGCGTGAGTTCGTCGTCGGAGAGCGACGCGAGATCGCGTCCCTCGAACACGACCGACCCCGTCGTCGGCCGGTCGAGCCCGCCGAGCAGGTGCAGGAGCGTGCTCTTGCCGCTGCCGGAGGGTCCGAGGAGGACGACGATCTCGCCCGGCGCAACGGTCAGCGAAACCCCGCGGACCGCCGCGACCTCGCGGCGTCCCTGCCGGTAGAGCTTCGTCGCGTCTCGGAGTTCGAGCACGGCGAGACGGTAGCCCGGGGGCGCCGCCGCGGTTCGCGGATTGCGGTCGGCGGGCGCTCGCCCCGGGCCATCGAGTGAGGCCCCGAACGGCGACATGCGATGCCAGGAATGAGTCGGCGGCGGCGCGGATGCCCCGGGCGTGTACCGGTTGATCGTCGCGCCGAAGCCGACGGCCCGTTCCTGGCACGGCATGTCGCGTGCTGTCGGGGAAGACTGGGAAGACGCTGCTGACGTTCCCGAAGTGACGCCTCCTGCGGCGCCGGCCGCGGGATGGTCCGGATCCGGCACTCCGCGACATTCCGTGCCAGGAACGAGTCGTCGGAGAGCGCTGATCTCCACGGCGCCCGCCTGCCGATCGTCGCGCCGAACGCGGCGACGCGTTCCTGGCACGGGACGTTGTGGCACGGGACGTTGCCCTGGGGCGCCCCCCCCCGGCGCGGACCGCTCACTCGGCCAGGACTCGCCTGACCGGACGGAAGCCCTGGGTCCTGTCTCGCGCGTCAGGCTGAGAAAGACCCCAGTCCCATGCTCGCGCGTTGCTCGACGGCCCCTCGAACCCGCCTCCGCGGAAGACCCGCTTCGCCGCGCTCCAGCCGCCCGGCGGCGCCGGCAGAGTGGCCCGAGGGAAGTCCGCGAACCCTCCGGAGCACCACTCGGACACGTTGCCATGCACGTCGAAGAGGCCAAGGGCGTTCGGCAGCTTCTGCCCGACCTCGTGGGTACGACATTCCCACTCCGCCTCGCTCGGCAGTTCCATGCCGGTGCGCTCGCAGAACTCCGCCGCGTCGTGCCACGAGACGTTCTCCACGGGAAGGCGTGACCCGGTCCAGTGAGACGGATTCGTTCCGATCGATCCGACGTACGCGTCCTGGGTGCACTCGGTCCGTGCGATCAGGAACGGGTGCCGGATGAGGACGCTCGTGTCGAGCGAGCCGCGCGAGATGTGCAGCACTCCCCCCGGTACGAGGACGAACTCGAGCCGAGTCCCGACGTGCACGAAGATCCAGACTTCGTGCGTCAGCTCCCCGCACGAGAACGTCTCCGCCCGCACGAGTCGAAGGCTCGGGTCACCGTCCGCGACCTCGGCCGCCGCCTGACGTCGCCGCTCCTGCGACGCACCGTCCCACTTCGCGATGTCGAGCAGAATGGCGCGCGACTCGGCCGAGAGCAGCCTCCGCGCGACGGCCGGCACCTGCGTCGAGACCGCCTCACCGTCGCCACAGGCACCCAGTGCCAGGAAGAGGAAGAGACTCGTCAGCCGTCGATTGCCCCTCAGGGACGGTGCTCAGTCTTCGAGATCCGCGAGCCGGGTCGGGCACTCCCATCGGCCGCATCGCGACGTCGCATGCGCCGGAGGCTATCACCGCACGCGCGGCGTCGTCCCCGGCCACGGTTGGCGAAGAGCGGTTCCGCCCGCGCCCCCGTCCCCCGCCGGTGCTATCCTTCCCCCGACTCCATGTTCCCGGGGGGGACTTCATGAGCAGAGCCTGGATCGCAATTGGCGCCGTCGTGCTCGTCGGCGGAGCGGCCGCGGGGTACTTCTTCGTGCTGTCGAAGACGCCGGATCTCGCGCCCGCGGGACCGAACCGGGACCTCGCGCCCGAGTCGCTGGCGTTCTACGCCGAGGTGCCGGCGCTCGGCGCGACGTGGTCGAGCATGCAGACGACGGATGCGTGGCGCGACTTCGCGGCGTCGGGGCTCGCGGAGCGCGCGCTCGCGGCGCAGCCGGTGAAAGACCTCCTCGCGGCCATCGAGCAGGTCTCGACGAAGGCCGACTACCGGCTGACCGAGCGCAACGCGCTGAAGTTCGTCGGACGCGAAGTCTCCGTCGGTCTCGCGCTCGACCCGAAGGGCGGCCCGCCGCAGATCCTCGTGCTGACGAAGCTCGACATCGACGCCCTGGTGAACGACTTCCTCATCGGCAAGACGGACCTCGATTCGCTCTGGGAGGAACTGCAGCGGCGCACCGGCAAGGTCGACTTCGCCGTCTCGGCGGCCGACTACAAGGGCCACAAGCTCGCCACCGCCGCGCGCGGTGCGACGCAGTACCACGCCGCTCTCCTCGGCGACACGCTCGCCGTCTCGACGGACGCGGCTCTCCTGCGCGCGTCGGTGGACTGCCGCATCGCCGGCGGTGCGCGTTCGCTCGGCCGCAAGCCGGCGTTCCGGGCCGACGTGAAGGCCGCGGGCGAAGGCGCCGCGATCTTCGAGTGGTACGACCTCGACGCGATCGACGCCGCGCGCGCGTCGCTCGACGCCGGCCTGACGTCGCTCGGCGCCGACGCCATTGCGAAGGCCGCCGTCCACGGACTCCTCGACGGCACGCGCGGGGCGCACTCCTTCGCGCGCACCACGCTCATCCCGAGCGGCGACCTCTACCAGTCGAAGTGGACGTACTCGAAGTCGGCCGAGCTCTTCGCCGACCAGGCGGCGCCGGTCCTCCGCGATCTCGCGTACGGCGACTGGCTCCTCTACGCGGAGATGAGCGACGTCGGGGGCGTGGCGAAGGCGTGGGAGGGCTCGGCGCTGAAGAGGAAGCTCGGCGACGGAGAGATCGGCAAGTGGCTGGACTCCGCCATGGACGAGCCCGCGAAGCGAGTGAAGGAGCTGACGTCGAGGTTCGGCGGCGGCGCCGCGTTCGGCGGGATGGAGACCGATCCCGCGGCTCCGGGCGGCGCGGAGGAGTCGGAGATCGTCGACCGTTTCGCGATGCGCATGGGACGCCACCTCCTCACCGAGCAGATCGGGAACCTCGTGAACGGCGAGATGTCGATGGCCCTCGACGCGATGGGCGGCTTCGAGTCGCCGCCGCGGTTCGCCGTGATGATCCGGCTCGACACCGAGGGACGCCTCGCGGCGCTCGCCGCGCAGGGCGCCATCGCGGCGGCGCCTGCGGGCGAGGTCAAGTCCGAGGACTGCGGCACGCGCAAGGTGTTCACCGCGGGCGGGGAGTTCGCAGTCCACTGGACGATGGTCGGCGACGCGCTCGTCGTCGCGAACGACGCGGACCTCGTGCGCCAGGCCGCCCGCACGGGCGACACAAAGCCGCTCGGCCCGCCGCCGCGCGTGCGCGACTCCGTCGCAGCGATGAAGCCGGGCTGGCGCGGGTTCCTCCACGTGGACGTGGACCGCGCCCGCGGCGTCATGGAGTCGTCGATGAAGTCCGACCCGTCCATGCGCTCATTCACCCAGATGATCGACCTCGACCGCATCGGCGGGCGGATCGCGTGCGCCGCGTACGTCGCCGACGACTTCGGATCCATCGAGTTCCGCACTCGCGTATGGCCCGGCGAGGGCATGAGCGACGAGGACCGCGCGCTCCTCGCGCTCAACGCAGAGGAGCGCACGCCCCGCTGCTGGAACTACCTGCCCGACAAGTGCATCCTTCACGTCGTGAACGCGACGTCCGGCGTCAGCACCGCCTGGATGTCCGCGAAGATCCTCATGAAAGTCGCGGGCACGGATCTCGCGGAGGTCGAGTCGTCCTTCCGCGAATCGATGGGGATGGACCTCGAGAAGGACCTCATCGCGGCGCTCGGCGAAGAGACGGTGTTCGCGGTCACCTACCGCGCCCCCGAGGGCGCGGATGGAGCGGGCACCGGCGCACGTCCGCCCGGCGAGAGCGTCCGGGGGCCGGCACCGGGCGGTCCTCCCACGGTCTTCCCGGGGTTCGTCCTCGGGATCGAGGTGAAGGATTCCGCCACGGTCCGGCGCGCGATCGAGCGCGCGCTCGAGCTCGCCGAGCAGGAGATGAAGCAGACGTCGGCGGACCCGGACTCGAAGCCGTTCGTGCGCGAGGCGCGCGACGGCGTGGAGATCATCCGGCTCGAGCTCCCGCCCGAGGAAGCGGCGTCCGTCCCCGTGCGCCCGGCGATGGCGCTCCACGACGGCTACCTCCTCATCTCGTCCGAGGTCGACACGCTCCGCGCGGGGATCGACGCGAAGACCGGCAAGGGCAAGAGCCTCGCGGACTCGGCCACGTTCGGGCGCGCCGTCGCAGCCATCGGCAGGAAGCCGGCGAACCTCATGCTGCTCGACTGGCCGCTCCTCGTCGATCAGATCGCCGTCTACGCGCCGATGATGGGCGGCCTCGCGGGCGGCGCCGACGTCCCCTATCCCGAGTTCCCCGCGGACGGCGACTCCGAGGAGTGGAAGCGACGGGTCGAGGAGTACCAGAAGAAGATGACGGAGGCCCGCGCGTCGGGCGCCGGGACGGTGATGAAGTGGATCGACGCGCTGCGCGTCGTCGACTACGTCTCCGCGGACTCGCAGACGACCGGCCAGTGCGTGGACGGCACGTTCCACGTGGAGTTCACCAAGTAGCGGCGCGCCCAGAAGGCGGGCGGCCCGCGACTACAGGTCCGCGGAAACCGGGGCCCCGGCCGGGACGGCCGAGATGGGCCCGGTGGCGGTAACCGGCGCGGCGGGCACCCCCGC
>JANNHP010000333.1:0-1937 GCA_031404455.1 Planctomycetia bacterium
ACAAGATCGTCTACTACATCGACGGCAACATGTGGATCCACAACCGCAACATCATGTCGTTCAAGTTCACCCACCCCGACACTTCCGGGATCCAGGTGACGTTCGTCGTCCGCGGAAACGTCTACATCTCGGACAACATCATCCGCCAGAACGACGCTCTGGACGGCATCGCGATCATTGCGCTGAAGGACTCCGCGGTCTCGGACTCGGGCAACATCTACTTCGGCGACACCTCCTTCGGCACGCTCGAGCGCATGGACGCGTTCATGTACGCCGAGAACAACTTCATGGACACCAACCTGAACGCCAGCGGATCGTCGTTCATCACCGTCAACGGCACGATGTCGGCGGGCAACCAGATCCTGATCCAGCGCGATTTCGGCGGCTCGCACACGCGGCTCGACCTCAACTTCGACAACCGCGTCGAGAACGACACGCTCGTCCTTCCCGGCATGCCCCCGCTGCTCGGCGGCAGCAACAAGCACGACTGGCGCCTCGCGTCGATGATCGCGATCGGGCAGTAGATGCACGCGCCTGGCGAATCCGTGAACGGCGACGACCTCGCGTGGAGCGGGGACTGACGGGGAGTGCAGGAATGACCAATCGCACCTCGGGAAGGACGCAGCGGGGCTCGGCGCTTCTCTGCACGCTGGTTCTCGTGGTGTCTTGCGCGGCGCTCGCCGCGGCGATGATCCGGAAGAACATCGCGACCAAGCTGGAGTACGACGCCCGCTGGGGCGCGGCGCAGAGGCTCTACCTCGCGCGGTCCGGGGTCGCGGAGGCGTACCTGCGCATCCGCGGCGGCTCGAACCCGGTCCTCGGAAGCTCGTCCTCTCCGGTGGCGTGCGGAGACGGCGCGTACTACGTCGAGGCCGTGAAGAACGCAGACGACTCCTACACGCTGACGTCGCGCGGACGGTTCGGCGGTTCCTGGGCGTCCGTGCGATCTGTGGTCCGCGACGTCGCGGTGCCCGTGTTCGACCACGCGCTCTACGCGGGGAACTCCTCCGCCGACCCGAACTACACGCTGTCGTTCGGCGGCACCGGGACGCAGGCCGACCTCGTGTCGGGAGACGTCTACAGCGGCGGGAACCTCACCGTCGCGGGCGACGCGACCTCGACCGGCACGCTGCGCGCCGCGGGCGCCATCACGGGCGGCAGCGGAGTGACGGGCATCGTGCAGCCGGGGCCCACGCTCGCCGACCAGCTCTACGAGACGAACAACGGCTGCGACGTGGCGGCGCAGTTCGCTGCGGTCACCGTGAAGACCTACAACGCGCTCGGAGGCGACGCCTACCAGGTCCCCGCGACGAACCTCGCGCACATCTTCCGCAAGAACCCGACCGACCGGTCCACCGAGTACACCGCCACGGCGAAGAACGACTACTTCCTCGAAGACCCCTACCAGACGATGAGCACGAGCCAGATCCCCGACGCGGCCCACTCGTCTCCGATCGCGCTCAACTCGGGCGCGACCTCGGGCAACAAGATCGTCTACTACATCGACGGCAACTTGTGGATCCACAACCGGAACATCATGTCGTTCAAGTTCACCCACCCCGACTCGACCGGGGTCCAGGTGACGTTCGTCGTCCGCGGCAACGTCTACATCTCGGACAACATCATCCGCGAGAACGCCGCGCTGGACGGCGTCGCGATCATCGCGCTGAAGGACTCCGCGGTCTCGGACTCGGGCAACATCAACTTCGGCGACACCTCCTTCGGTACGCTGGAGCAGATGGACGCGTTCATGTACGCGGAGAACAACTTCCTCGACACGAACCTGAACGCCAGCGGATCGGCGCACATCAGCGTCAACGGCACGATGTCGGCCGGCAACCAGATCAGCATCCAGCGCGACTACGGCGGTTCCCACACGCGCATGGACCTCAACTTCGACGACCGCGTCGAGAACGACACGCTCGTCCTTCCCGGCA
>JANNHP010000334.1:0-8941 GCA_031404455.1 Planctomycetia bacterium
GGCCGTGCGGGGTCTGACGCTGAGCGCGCTCGGCGAGCACCCCGAGGGCGGGACGATGCCGGGCAGCGTGGTCGACGTCGCGGGGTCGGTGCTCGCGATCGAGCGGTGCGCGATCGTCGGAAGTCCGGGATCCGGCGTGACGGTCGGCGGGGGCGCGGACGTCGTGATCGACGGGTGTCTCGTGGCGGGGATCGGGGGCACGGGGATCCGCGTCTGGCCGCAGCGCGAGGCGCCGTCCGCCGTCCGGATCGTCGGATGCGACGTCCGCAACTGCCGGAGCCGCGGCATCACCGTCGGCTCGGGCAACGGTGAGGTGACGATCGAACGCTGCCGCATCTCCGGGAGCTCGCAGCACGGCATCCTCTACGACTCGGCCTCGCCGGTCGTGCGCGGGAACCTCGTCTTCGGAAACGTGCGTTCCGGCATCCTCGCGTCGGGCGAGACGTCGGGACGCATCGAGGGCAACCTCTTCTTCGAGAACGGGATGAGCGACGTCTCGTGCCGGAACTCGGCGAAGGACGTCATCGAGGGCAACACGTTCGTCGGCTCGAAGAGCGAGGCGGTCGGGATCCTCCGCGCGTCCGCGCCGGTCGTGAGGAAGAACGTGTTCGCCGGGTGCGCGACGGCTCTCAAGGCCTGGGCGCTCTCGGGGCAGGACGAGAGCCGGTCGGAGTACGCCGGCGGCGGCACGATCGAGGGAAACGTCTTCTGGCAGACGGGCAGGAACTTCGAGAAGGCGAGCTCCGACGGCAGGGACGTCGTCGAGGCGCCGCTCCCCGACGGCAATGTCGTTGCCGATCCGCTCTTCACCGACGCTCCGCAGCGCGACTTCTCGCTGGCCGCTGCGTCGCCCGCGCGCGCCGCGGGAGCGGGCGTCGCGGCGCCACTCTCCTTCGATTCGCCCTGGGCGCCGCGTCCCGAGGAGTCGGCAACGTCGCCGAAAGACGCCCCGGCGGCCGGTCCGTCGCCGTTCGCTCCGAAGGCCGCGGCGCCTGCGCCGGCGAAGTCGGCGGCCCCCGCGGCCGCGAAGCCCGCCGACGACGCGCTCGCCGCGGTCGCCCGCGCGAAGGCCGACATCCTGCAGATCGAGGACGCCGGGCGTCGCGAACGCGGTCTCGTGGCGATGGGCGAGGCTCTGCGGTCGGACGATCCGAAGGTCGCGCTCGCCGCGCTGTCGTCGCTGTACGAGATCCGAGACGTGAAGTACGACAAGCGCCGCTTCCGGCCCGACGTCCTCCATCAACTCGAGTCGGCCGAACCGACGATCGCGATGCAAGCGGCCTACGCGCTGCTCCAGGTCGAGCGCGAACCGGGCGACCTCGATCAGGTGCTGATGATCGCGGAGGCCGCACCCGTCCCCTCGGGCGGCATGCTGTTCGTCGCCCTCCACCTCAACGAGAAGCGCGCCGACGGGCGGCTCTCGAAGCTGTTCGTGAAGGCGCTCGCCGTGGACGACCCCGAGCAGGGCGCCGTGGACACGGCCAACTACCTCCGCGGGATGTGGGTCTCGGGCGAGGTGGACGACGCCGTCGTCGCCGCGTGGCGGCGTCACCCGATCGGCCGCAACGGCTCGGGGCTCTGGCCCTACATCCTCGGGCAGATGACGTCACCGGCGCAGGAGTCGCGCGTGCGCGCGATCTTCGAGATACTCGCGTCGTCGGGCGACGATTCCGCGCGTCAACTCGCGGGGCCCGCGATCACGAGACCCGTGGACGACGCGGCGAAACCGGTCGCCGCGAAGCTCGCCACGGACGCGATCGCGACCGCGAAGACGGCCTCGCTCCGGCGGACTTGCCTCGACGTCATCCGGACGAACGGGAGCCGCGAGCAGGTGCCCGCGCTCCGCGCGCTCGCGGAGAACGCGATGGTGGGGGACGATCTGCGCGACGTCGCGCGGAAGATCGCCGACGAGCTCGAACGCTAGGTGACGCGCTCCTTGTACTCGAGCGTCTCCGTGTCGATCCGCACCTTGTCGCCGATGTTGATGACCATGCCGACCTTCACGGTGATGCCGTTGTCGAGCACCGCGTCCTTCAGTCCGTTCGGCGTGCCCTTCACGGCGGGAGCCGTGTCGGCGACGACCGCGACGACCGACTGCGGCAGATTGACGGTCATGAGGGCGCCGTCCACGACGAGACCGCGGTAGTTGTCGGCCTTCCACTTCAGCACGTCCTCGACGGCGGCGTTCGGGCAGCGCCACTCCTCGCCGGTCTTCGTGTAGAAGACCTCCTCGTTGCCGTCGCGGTAGCTGTGCTCGAGGTCGATCACCTCGGAGTCGTAGACGGTGAAACGGTCGTCGGGCTGCGCCGTCACCTCGCTCACGCGGCCGGTGAGGATCTCCTTGAACCGGAGCTGGATCTTGCTGCGGCGGTCGCTCTTCCAGATGTTCCAGTGGATGACGCTGGCCGTCTTGCCGCCGAGGTCCACCAGCATGCCCTTGCGCACGTCGTTCGCGTTCAACTGAGCCATCGTCGCGTCTCCGGAGTCTCGTGTCGGTCCCGAAATCGGGAGGGGGACGCTACTCCGAGCCGGCCGCCGGGGCCAAGGACTCGGCGTGGCGAGGCGCCGCTCGTCATCCTCCGCCGCGTCGCCCGGCCGCGAACCGCTTGACCACCGCCGGGCGCGTGATGTCGCGGAGCACGTCCTTGCCGACCCGGCGCTGCGCACGAACTCGTCGCACGCGTCGCGTCGAAGGCCCTCGGGACGGCGACCTCGCGGTCGCTCGGCGCGGCCCTCGACTCGTGCGGGCCAGACGGCGGACTCCGCGAAGCGCGCGGCCCGGCTACTCGTAGATGCGCGTCGCCTCGCTCTGGACGACCGGGCGTCCGGTCTCCTTGGTGTTCAGCTCGACCTTGAAGCGGCTGTCGGCCGCCTTCGCGCCGCGCACCGTGACCGTCCACCTGGCGACGGCCTTCGGGGCGAGCGTTGCGAGAGGCGCGAACGTCACGGTCGCGCCTGTCTTGGTCGTCGGCGTCGAGCCGGCCCCGGACACGAACTCGACCGCGTCCTCGAGGTAGCAGGTGATGGCGATGTCCGAGTCCGGCGCGGTCCCCTGGTTGGTCACGGTGATCGTGTAGGTCGTCGTGCTCCCGACCAGCACCGGGTCGGGGGAGTCGACCAGTTCGAGCAGCACCGCGGGGACGCCGCGGTAGAGCGTACTCGCCGACGCGCTGACCGGGTCCGCGCAGTACGCAGTGGCCGTCGCGGTGTCGTCGATCGAGCCCGCAGTCGAACGTGTCGCCGCGACCGTGACGGTGCGGCTCGCGCCGACGGCGAGGTTCCCGAGCTTCCACGTGATCGCGGACCCGGAAATCGTTCCGCCGTCGCTGACCGAGAGGATGCGCTCGGCGCCCGTCATCGCGTCGGTGAGCACCACCTCCTTCGCGGGGCAGTCGCCGGCGTTCTTCACGGTGATCGTGAACACGGTCTCGCGCGTCAGGATCTCCATGTCGGAGGACGCCGTCTTCGTGATGGCGAGCTTCGGCTTGCTCACCGTCGTCGGTGCGCTCGCGTCCGCCTTCAGCCCGCCGTCGGCGCTCGCGGTCGCGCGGTTGACGAACTCGCCCACCTTCGACGCACGCGCGACGGCCTTCAGCTCGCGGGTCTCTCCGCCCTTCAGCGTGCCGACGTCGAACGCGAGCGCCGCGCTGCCGTTGACGGTCCAACCGTCCGGGAGCTGATCGGTGACCTTCACGTTCCTCGCTTCGCCGGTCCCCGGGTTGCGGACGACGAAGCGCAGCGGGATCTCGTCGCAATGGACGACTTCCGCAGGCGCGAACTTCTGGAGCTCCAGCGCCGCCGACACGACGTCGGTCGTCACGCAGACGAGCGGCGTCCACGCCACGGAGGCGCACTCGCGCAGGCTTCCGGTCGTGGTCCCGCGGCCGCGGATGACGATTTCGCGCGCCTCGCCCGGAGCCAGGTGCCCGAGCTTCCACGTGAGGATCTCGCCGCTGCGCTCTGCGGGCGGCGTGGCGCTCGCGAACGCGTAGCCGCTCGCGGGGAGGTGATCGGTCACGACGACGTCGGCGAGGTGCGCCGTCGGCGCGATGTTCTTCACGCGGATCTTGTAGTCGTACTCGGCGTTGGCGTTGACCGAGGCGGGTCCCATGTTCTCGATGGTCACGACGCTCGTCGCGACGTCGCCGGTCGGCAGTGCCTGACCGTTCCAGTTCCAGTCGGCGGAAATGTCGGGCCGCGCGAGCGAGCCGTGCCGGTGTCCGCCGTCGCGCGCCGCCGACTGAGCCGGCTCGGCCGTTCGGGCTGCGGGCGCGCGCTCTGCGGGCTCGGGCGCCCTCTGGTCGGGGGACTTGCAGGCGCCCGGCAGGAGCGCCGCGGCGGTGGCGAGGAGCGCGAGACGGCGGAAGTCGCCGCTGCGAACGGCGTGGGTGAGTCTCATGGATGCTCCTCGGTCGAGTGGAACTCACGCGGGAGGCCGTGGCCCACGTCGGGGCTCCCGGGCGGCCGTCCGCCTACCAAACGAGAAGATCGAGCGGCACATTCCCGTCTCGTCGCGCTTGCCGGAGACCCGGCCCGTGTGAATTCGCTACGAGAGGAACGTCGCAGCGAACGCGGTCGCAGAGCCCCGGACGGCGGTCTCGTCCGGGCCCGGCCCTCGTCCGGTCAGTTCACGAGGGCGCCGCGTCTGGCGGGGCCTTCGGGCGCGGCGAGTCCGTTCGCAGGACGGTCCCGCACGATTCCGCGCCAGGCAGGGCTGCGTCGGACCCCTTCTTGCGAGACCTGACGAGGTCGCGCCGCGGGGCGCGCTCTGCACTCGGCGCCGAAATCCCCCGCCAGAACGGTGCGTCGAAGTTCGGTCGCGCGTCGCGCGCGGCCCGACTTCAGCGATCGGCTTCGCTTTCGCGCCGACGAGCGCGAGTCGCTCGTGAATTGTCCGGGCTCGCTGCGCGGCGGACGGTCGAACGTCGATGCGCGGATCACGCGAGTCCCGTCCCCCGGACGAACCGGAGACTCCGCGCCCTGCCCGCGCGCTTGCCCGACCGCTCCACGCCGAGCGCGCCCAGTCCGTAGGCGTTCGCGACGGCGAGCGCCGTGCCGAGTCCGCAGAACGGGTCGACGACGACGCGGCACGCGGTCGAACGCAGCAGGAATCGGCACGCCTCCTCGCACGCCGCGGTCCCCATCGCGCGCGGCCACGACATCTCACCGAGTCCGGGCAGGACGTCGGCCGACGACTCCTTCACCGGGAGCCGGAGCCCGCGCGAGAAAGCCAGCAGATGCGCGAAGGCGGGGCGGCCGAACGTCGTCGTCCCCGGCGGCGCGCGGCAGACGATCTTGTGGAAGAGGCACGCGGCCCCGGCCCGCTCCGCGCCGAGCGCCACGAGGTGTCCCTTGTCCACCCAGCGGCCCTCGACCTTGATGTCGGTCTGGTAGAAGACGGCCGCCGCGGACTCCGCCGTCTGCGCGCAGACGAGGGCGACTGTGGAGACGAACCAGTCGCGCCAGGCGCCGAAGTCCATCGGCCTCATCTCGGAGACGTCGGGCAGCGACGTGACGACGGCGTGCGTCGGCGGCAGGGCGCTCGCCGCGAGCCACGCCACGCCGTCGCCGACGAGGATCGTGCGGCTCGGCGCGGGGGTCACCCCCGCTACTCGCCCGACCTGCTCGATCCCGAGCCGAGGAGGTCGAACTCGAGCGACTCCGTCGTCAGGTCCTGCCCGCTGAGCGCGCGGTACATGTCGCTGGTGCGCATGAGGAAGAAGTGGGTCGCGAACCGGTTCGGAGCGAGTTGCCTCCAGTCCGGGTAGCGCTCCACGAAGCGCTGCATCGCCTCCTCGCCTCCGCGCCGGGCCTCCATGAACGCCCGGCGTTTCTCGGTGAACATCGCGATCTGCTCGCGGTTGCGCGCATCGACGAAGCCCGGGTCGCGCGGCGTCAGGAGGATCACGACGGCGGTGTTCGTCTCCGCGGTCGTCTCCTGGGAGAAGAGGTACTTGATCAGCGGGATCGAGCTGAGGATCGGCACGCCGGACTGACCGGTACGGCTCTCGCGCTGGCTGAGTCCGGAGAGGATGAGCGTCTGGCCCACGCCGAGGACGGCCTCGCTCGAGATCTGGACCTTGTCGAAGATCGTCGAGCCCGAGCTGTCCGTCGAGGCGATCAGGGAGAGGATGCTCGAGCGGCCGGCCTCGACCTTCATGTGGACCTGCGGGCGCCCGTCGCCCGTCGGTTCGCGCAGCAGCGTCGGCGTGACGGTGAGCGTCGTGCCGAAGGGATACGGCTTGATGTCGCCGCTGATGTTCCCCGACACCTTGAAGACGTACTCGCCGCCTGCCATGAACTTCGCGGGCGTGCCGGAGAGCGTCGTGAGGTGCGGGCGCGCGAGGACCGCCACGCGGTCCTGTGCCGCGTTGGCGATGTTCACGTCGTAGTCCACCGACGCCGTGAACATCCATCCCTGCTGCCAGTCGCCGCCCACGACCCCGGTGGACCCCGGTGCGGAGAAGCCCGTCCCGTCCCGCTCGTGGTCGGTGGCGAAGTACGAGAACGTCGTGTTGACGAGGCGCAGGAAGTTGAAGCCGACGCTGCTCGTGTCGAGCTCGATCACGACGAAGATCGTGGCGTCCACCTCGACCATGTGCCGCGGGTCGCCCGAGTCGTCGCTCGTCAGGTCGAGGACTCCGGGATTGGCGGCGAGGACCCGGCCGAGGAGTTCCTGCTCCTTCACGCCGGTCGTCCATCCGGTGACGGCGACGGCGTCGCCGTGCCGCTCGACCTTCACGAAGGGGAGCTGCCGCAGGAGCGCCCGAAGCGTCTCGACCCAGCGATCGAGGTCCGTCGGCGTCTCGTCCGCGGAATCATCTCCGCCCGGCGCGGGCGGCTTCGCGCGCGCCGCGTCGCGATCGGCCGCCGGGAACGGATCCTCCGCCGGCCCGGCCGCCGCGAGACGCTCGCGGTACGCGGCGGCCTCCTCGCTGATCCCGGCCGCGTCCGCGATCGCCGCGAGGCTTCGCAGCGCGATCGCGTTCGACGGATCGTGTCGCAGAGTCTCTTCGTACGCCGCGTAGGAGTACTCGGGAAGCCCGGCGAGGAAGTACGCCTTCGCGAGGTTGTTGTAGGTCCGGGGATCGCCGGGGCGGATGGTCGCCGCGGTCTCGAGGAGGCTCGCTGCCGGCACGGCCTCTCCGCGCATGAGGAGGAGCGTCCCCGCGTTGTAGGCCGAGCTTGCGTCGGCGGGATCGATCGCCATCGCTCTCTGGAAGCCCACGAAGGACTGCTCGCGCTCGCCGCGCTTCGCGAGGAGACAGGCGAGTAGGCGGTGCGCCTCGGCGTCGAGCGGGTCGGCCTGGATCGCGAGCTTCAGCTCGACGTCGGCGCGGTCGTCGTCGCCGCGCACGAGCGAGGCCCGCGCTCTCGACGTGCGCGACTCCGGCTCCGGCGTCCCGTAACTCGAGCACGCGGCGAGGAACGTGACGAGGACCGGCAGGACGACGCGCCGGGCCCTGGCTGCCGGCGAAGCCGCGGTCGCGTCTCCGCTCAGGCGATGGACGGCACCGATGTCGGCGTGGCGCATGGCGGGAGTCTCGCGCCGATGCGACGCGACCGACAGGGACTTTGGTCGCATCCGGCGAGGGCACCGGGAGATCGCGACGAACTCACGAGCGCCGGCCGCCTCCGAAAGGCTCAGACTTCGGCGCGTTCCCGGAACGTCACCGAGTAGAGCGCCAGGTTGTCGCTCAGCCCTCGCGTGCGGCTGTGCTTCCCCTTCGGCGAGAACACCTCCAGCGGCTCGTCCGAGTGGCCGAAGTCCGGGTGCTGCATCTGCGCGCCGTGCTGGATCATCGGCGCTCCGATGCGGCTGTTCACGTAGTCGGCGACCGCGCGGAACTGCGGCGACTGCCGATCCGCGAACATCGTCGTCACCGGCACGGTGACGGCCTCGTTGCGTGCGTAGTGCTTCGGATCGACGATGTCGTAGAGGTCGTAGTCGCCGTGGATGTACTTCGCGCAACCGCGCTTCCCGCAGCGGCCCGGACACGATGGCGCGTGGACCATCAGGCATCCGTGACGAGTTCGTCCGGGACGGTGGTCGACCTCGTACGGGATTCCGCCGCCGCGGGGTGCCTTGATCAGGGCGCCCGCCGGCCGGCGCAGCCACGACGCCGCGAGTTGGCGCCAGCAGTACTGGGCATCGGGAGTCCGGCGCGCCGAGAAGGCTTCCGGACGGACGAACGGATTCACCACGAGGCCGGCGAGCGGATGATGCGCCATGTCGGCGGTCTTGGCCTTGCACGTGACCGGCTTCGGGACGCAGTCCTCCTGGCCCACCCAGCGTTCGAGGGTCTTGGCGTTGGTCTCGCGGACCAGGATCCACAGCCGCAGGTTGTGAGCGGCCGCCCGGAACACAGCAACGTCCCTCGCTCGCATCGCTGAACTCTAGCAGCGACATCCGGTGCCGGGAACGAGCCGTCGTCCGAGCGGGTGCCCAGTCGCAGCGCCGCGAGCGCCGACGGGCCGACGGCACGTTTCCGGCACCGCCTGTTGTATGTTGCGGACGTGACCGAACCGTTCTTCGAGAACGCCGCCGTCGCGAGGGACCGGTACGTCGCCTTCTTCCGGCGCGTCATCGACCAGTCGATGGCAGTCGAACCCACGATCGCGGTCGAGATCCTGGTCCAGCCGAACGGCCGGGCGTCGCCGCCGCCGTTCTGCCTCATCCGGGTCGACGTGCTGCTCGGCGGCGCCTCCGCACCGCGCATCCAGCGCGTCGCCGACGAGATCGGCGAGGAGCTGCCGCGTCGCCACCGTCTCTCGTCCGGGCTGGAAGTGCACCAGACCGGATTCTCGTGGGAGGCACTGCGGATCGTGTTCTCGGCCGAGGGATTCCAGATCGACTTCCTGAGAGCGTGGCTCCAGCTCTGGCTCGACCCCGGCGAGGTCCGAAGGCCCGACTCGTCGGGCCTCTGCGGCGTCGTGCACG
>JANNHP010000335.1:0-44540 GCA_031404455.1 Planctomycetia bacterium
GGTCGCCGACCTGAAGGACGTCCACGCGGAGCGCGCGTACCTCGTCGCGGCGGAGCGCGTGCAGGCGGCGTTGCGCGACGTCTACCGCCGCTTCGCGGAGCTCGCGCGCGGCGACATCACGACCGGCCGCACGCGGCTTCCCGAGGCGTTCCGCGCCGAGGCGCTCCTCGCCCAGGCGGGCTACGAGCTGACGCTGGTCGAGGAGGTGCGAGCGGTCGAAGACCAGCGGCTGCGCGCGCTGCTCTCGGTTCCCTCGTCCACGCTGCTCGGAGACCCCGCCGACGCGGACGCGCTGCCCGCGCTCGAAGTGGACCTCAACGAGCTCGCGCGGCGGGCGCTGGCCTACAACCAGGAGCTACGCGAGGCGGGCGTCGAGGTGGAGATCGCCCAGATCGGCGTGCGACGGGCGCGCTGGGAGTACGCGCCCATGTTCTCGATCGGCGCCGGGAAGATGGTGAACGACGACTTCGACATGGAGAGCGGCGACAAGCGCGACTCGACCGTCGTCACCCTGGGGTTGACGATCCCACTCTGGGTTCCGGCGAAAGCGGCCGGCGTCCGAGAGGCGAACGCGAAGGTGCGCGCGGCGCGAGCGGCAGAGTCGGGTCGTCGCGAGCAGCTCCTGGCCGACGTCGCGCGGATCGGTTTCCGCCTGCGCAACTCGGGTCGCCTCGCGCAGCTCTACGGCCTGGAACTCGTGCCCCAGGCCGAGAAGGCCCTCGTCCGCTCGCAGGCGATGATGAAGGAAGGCAAGGAGTCGATGGCGTCCTCCCTCGAGCTCGCCGCCACCTGGCAGCAGCTCCGGATCGCCGAGCTGCGCGCGGGCGCCGACCAGGCGCAGGCCATCGCTACGTTGGAGCGTCTTCTCGGGACGTCGCTCGAAGCCGCACCGGCCGCCGCAGCCGAAGGAGAGGGCCGATGAGGTCCCTTCGCGTCGCGTCACTCTTCGCGCTCACGGCCTGCGCCGCGCTGGAGATCCCGCCTTCCGAGACGGCGTACTTCCGCGACCAGTTGACGCGCGCCCAAGCGGCCCCGGCCGTGCCGCCGGCGGGCCAGGAAGCCGCGGTCCTGCGCGAGGCCGCCGCGAAGCTGGAGGTCCGCGCCGTCGCCGAGGCCGAGAGGATCCGGCGCCGCGACGAGACGGATGGACTCCTCGACGTCGAGGCGCAGGCGGCGCGCGAGTTCCTCGCGCAGCTCGCCGACCCGACGCGCGCCGACGAGATCCTCGCGACGACTCCGCTCGACCAGGAACGGGTTCTGCTCGCGGTCCACGCGCGCAATCCCGACGTCGCCGCGGCCCGCGGGAACTGGGCCGCAACGGTCCGCATGTACGAGCAGGCGACCTACCTCGAGGACCTGCTGCTGCGCTATGGCGCGTTCACGCGACTCGCGACCCCGCGCGTCGGCGCGGCGCCGATGCGCGAGGCCGCGTTCCCCTATCCGGGTCTCGTCGCGCTGAAGGGCGAGATGATCGACCGCGAGGTCTCGATGGCGCGCGAGATGACGCGCATGCGCCTGCGCGACGCGATGGTCGCCGCGTCGAAGGCCTACCACGAGGCGACGCACCACGAGCAGGAGCTGGCGATCCGCGTCGAACAGCTCGGCATCGCCGAGCGGGTCGTCGCCGCGACGCGCTCCCGCGTCGAGGCCGGAACGAGTCCGCAGGCGGAGCTCCTGGAGATGGAGGCGGAGCTCGCAATGGCAGAGAGCACCCGAGCGCACGCGGTGGCCGCCCTGGCACGCGCTCGCGGCGAGCTGAACACGCTGCTGGCTCGCGCACCCGACGCCCCCATCGTGCTCCTGCAGCACGGCGATCCGCCCGCAGAGACGCCGCCGCGCGATCCGTGGCTCACGCTCGCCGCGCGGTTCTCTCCGGAGGCTCGCGTCGCGCGTGCTGAGTCCGCACGCACCGGGGCTGCGATCCGCATGGCCGAGGCGATGCTCTTCGCCGCACCGTCGCCCGGCGCCGCCTTCGCGGGCGCCCCCATGGGCGGGACGACGCCGGTGCCCACGGCAGAAGCGGGTGCGGACTCGGCAGCACAAGGCATGGGTGGCGGGGCGATGGGCGCGTCCTCGGGAGCCGCGCCGCGCGAATCGGGACTTTCGCCGCGTGACGCGCCGCCGAGCGGCGCGCCCGGCGCCTTCGGTCCCGACGTCGCGTGGGTGTCCGAGCTGAAGGAGCGCCACGTCGCGCTCGACCGCGCCGCCGAGGAGGCGGTCCTCGCCGCCGAGCGCCGGGTCGTCAACGCCTGGTACGAGCTCGACGCGGCGCGGCGGATGTTCCAGCTCGCTGCGAAGAGCACTGAGCCGCTCTCCGCGCAGGCCGTCCTCGAGCGCATTCGGCTCTACGAGGCGGGCCGTGGCGAGTTCGCGGAGCTGACTGCCGCGTTGCAGCGCCGCCTCGTCGCGGCGCACGACGTGGCGGCGGCGCGGCACGAGTACGCGATGGCCGAAGCGATGCTCTGGATGGCCGCAGGCGCGCGGCCCGATGCCGTACGCGCCGCGGCCGATGAGGAGAGGTCCAAGTGACGCAAGAGCACGCCCCGCCCCCGGCTCCCCAGAAGCCGAGGAGCCGCCTCGTCTGGGCGCTCGACATCGTGCTCGTGCGTCTGCGATTCATCGGACTGCTCGTCGTCATCATGCTCTTGACCGCGTTCTGGGGCGACATCGTCGCCTACGTGGAACGCTGGACCCACAGCGAGACGGAGCACGGCCCCGCCGGCACTGCCGACGTCGAGTACTTCTGCCCGATGCACCCGCACATCGTGCGGCCCGAGCCGGGGAGCTGCCCGATCTGCGGGATGCCGCTCAGCAAGCGCAAGAAGGGCGCGAAGGTGGAGCTGCCCGACGGCGTGCTCGCCCGCGTGCAGTTCGCTCCGTACCGGATCGCGCAGGCCGGCATTCGCACCTCGCCCGTCGAGTGGCGCCCGCTCGAACGCGAGATCGAGACGGTCGGCTCCGTGGACTTCGACGAGCGGAACCTCGCACGGATCACCGCGCGCTTCCCCGGCCGCGTCGAGTCGCTGGCGATCGACTTCACCGGACGCGCCGTGACGAAGGGAGACGCACTGGCGACGCTCTACAGCCCGGAGGTCTTCGCCGCTGAGGAGTCGCTCCTCTCGGCGATGCGCGGGCTGCGCGATGCCGAATCGGCCCCCGCACCCGACGTGCGCGCCGTGGAGCGCAGTCGCGGACTGGCGGTCGCGGCGCGTTCACGTCTCCTCCTCTGGGGTCTCTGGCCGGAGCAGGTCGAGAAGGTGGAGAAAGAGGGCAAGGCGTCGCCGACCGTCGAGGTTCTCGCGCCGCTCTCCGGCGTCGTGACGAAGAAGGCCGTCGTCGTGGGCGACTACGTCGCCGAGGGCGCATCCCTCTTCGAGGTCGCCGATCTCACGACGGTGTGGATCAAGGCGCGAGTGTACGAGGCAGACCTCGGCGTCGTTGCCGTCGGACAGAAAATGACGGCCACGTCCACCGCCTTCCCGGGCGAGACGTTCGAGGGCACGGTCGTCTTCGTCGATCCTTTCCTCGATCGCTCCACACGCACCGCAAGCCTGCGCGCCGACCTTCCCAATCCAGGGGGACGGTTGAAGCCCGGCATGTACGTGGCGGCGACCCTGCGCGTGCCGGTCGCGTCGATCGAGCCGTTCCGTTCGGCCGCACGCCCCGCCTCGGACGGGGCCGCGCCCACCAAGCCGCGGATCGAGTACTGGTGCCCGATGCACCCCGAAGTCGTGCAGGACACGCCCGGCAAGTGCGAGCAGTGCGACGGCATGCAGCTCGTTCGCCGCGAAGTACCCGCCGGTCCGGCGGCCGGCGACGTCCTCGCCGTCCCCGAAACGGCCGTCATCGACACGGGCAAGCGCAAGGTCGTCTACGTCGAGAGTTCTCCCGGCGTCTTCGACGCCCGCGAGGTCGTCCTCGGACCGCGCGCGGGCGTCTTCTACCCGGTCGTGAGCGGCGTCGAGCCGGGGATGCGCGTGGCGACGGCGGGCTCCTTCCTCATCGACGCGGAGACACGGCTCAACCCCGCCGCGGCCGGCACGTACTTCGGCGCGACCGGCGCGCCGTCGAAGGCGCGCGAGGACGCGGGCAAGTGACCGCCGTGGCCTCTGTAGGGGCGGGGCTCCGCCCCTACAGCGACGAGGCGACGCAAAGCCGATCCGCGGTGCGCCCGTGATCGACCGGATCATCGACTGGTGCCTGAAGAATCGCTTCCTCACGCTGGCCATCGCGCTGGCGGTCGCCGGGTACGGCGTGTTCTCGCTCTCGCGCACACCCGTGGACGCGATCCCGGACCTCTCCGAGAACCAGGTCATCGTCTTCGCCGACTGGATGGGGCGCAGCCCCCAGGAGGTCGAGGACCAGGTCACGTATCCGCTCTCGACGAACCTCCAGGGCCTCGCTGGCGTCAAGGCGGTGCGCTCCACCTCCGAGTTCAGCTACTCGATGATCAACGTGATCTTCGAGGACGACATCGACTTCTACTTCGCGCGCACTCGCATCCTCGAGCGGCTCTCGACCGCCTCCACCTTCCTGCCCGCGGACGTCGTGCCGTACCTCGCGCCCGATGCGACCGCGCTAGGGCAGATCCTGTGGTACACGGTTGAGTCGGACAGCGCGGGCTCAGGCGACGCTGGCCGCGACCTCGGAGAGCTCCGCGCCGTGCAGGACTGGTACGTCCGCTACCAGCTCCTCGCGGTGCCCGGCGTGGCACAGGTCGCGTCGGTCGGCGGCTTCCCGCGCGAGTGGCAGGTGGACGTCGATCCCGAGCGGCTGCGCGGCTACGGCGTGACGCTCGGCGAGCTCTACTCCGCGGTCGCCCGGAGCAACTCCTCGGTCGGAGGCCGCGTAGTCCAGAAGGGCAACGCGGAATACCTCGTCCGCGGGATCGGCTGGATCGAGAGCGCGCGGGACCTCGAGGACACGGTGGTGGCGTCCCGCGAAGGCGTGCCGGTGCGCGTGCGCGACGTCGCCGCCGTCCAGCTCGGGAGCGAGATCCGGCGCAGCGTGCTCGAGAAGGACGGGCGCGAGGCCGTAGGCGGCGTCGTGATGATGCGCTTCGGCGAGAACCCGCTCACGGTCACCGAGGCCATCCACGCGAAGATCCGCGAGCTCTCCCCGGGACTGCCGGCGGGTGTCCGCATCGTCCCGTTCTACGAGCGCACGCGGCTGATCCACGAGGCGATCGACATGATCACCACGACGGTGCTCATCGAGATGGCCGTCGCCACGATCATCGTCTTCCTGGTGATGTGGCACTTCGGCGCGTCGCTGGTCGTCTGCGCCACGTACCCCTTCGCCGTTCTCGGCGCGTTCATCCTCATGCGCCACTTCGGTATCCCGAGCAACATCATGTCGCTCTCGGGGATCGCGATCTCGATCGGCGTGCTCGAGGACCAGGCCGTCGTCCTCACCGACAACGCCATGCACCACCTGCGCGAGAAGTTCGGCGACGCGAAGGTGACGGGCGACGTCACCGACATCATCGCCGGCCCCTGCAAGGACGTCGGCCGACCGATCTTCTGGGGGATCACCATCATGGTGATCTCGTTCCTCCCCGTGTTCGCGCTCAGCGGCATGGAGGGGAAGATGTTCCACCCCCTCGCATGGACGAAGACGTTCGCGCTGATCACCGTCGGCGTCCTGACGATCACGGTGCTGCCCGCCATCCTCCCGTTCGCACTCAAGGGGCGCATGCGACACGAGGACGAGTCCTGGCTCGTGCGGTCGGTCGCCGTCATCTACCGGCCGGTCCTCTCGTGGCTCATGGAGCGCCACCGCGGCGTGATGGTCGCATTCGCAGTGATCCTCGCCGTCGGCATCGTCCTGGCCGGCAAGCTCGGCCGCGAGTTCATGCCGCCGCTCGACGAGGGCTCGATCCTCGACATGCCGGTGACCGTGCCGCGCGCGTCCGTGACGCAGGTGGCCGACGACCTGATCCACCGCGACGCGCTGCTGCGCGAGTTCCCGGAGGTCGAGCAGGTCGTGGGAAAGGCCGGGCGCGCGGACACGCCGACCGACCCGAGTCCGCTCGACATGGTCGAGACGGTGATCAACCTGCATCCGCGGGACGAGTGGCCGCGGCGGCACCTCGACTTCGACGACGCGCAGGAGGAGACCGCGGACGTCCTCGACGTGCTGCGCGACCGCGGCGTCGTGAAGGCCATCTCCAGAGAGGACGCCGAGAACCTCGCGAACGACGCGACGATGTTCGCCGTCGAGTCGTTCGACGCGAGGACACGGTCCCTCTCGCTCCTGCGAGCACGGGAGGCGGTCCCCGACCTGGCGCGGGCCGTCGTGCGCCGCGGCGTCGAGGCCACCGTCGCGTTCCTCAGGTCCGAGGGACGGATCGAGCGGGCGCCGTCGGCCGCGGAGGTCGCCGTTCTCGTGACGAAGCTCGACCCCATCTACGGGCCGAGGTTCGCCGAGATGGTCCTCGTCGCCGACGTGGCGGAGTTCGTCCGCGACGCGGCACAGGGCCTCGTCGACGCGGGCGTCACGAAGGGCGCGAGCGATCTCCTGGTCGAGACGCACGGCCCGATCGCCTCGTTGGCGCGGGACGTCCGCGCCACGTTCTCCGGCGAACTGCCGGACCTCTTCGAGCGGACTCGGGCGGATCTGGCGGAGACGCGGCACGAGTTCCTCGTCGCGCGCGCGGACGACGTGCGCTGGGAGCTCGAGGCGCTCGCTCCGTCCGTGTACCCCACGGCCGCCGCCGAACAGTTGGTCGCCGCGGCACGGGATCGCGGGCAGCTTGCGCGTGAGCCCGCCGACGGCGAGATCGCCGAGGTGCGGCGAGCCCGCGAGAGCGCCTTCCGTCCGATGCTGCGCGCGAAGACCAAGCAGGAACTGCTCCAGGAGGTCGACACAGCGGTGCGCGTACCGGGATGGGCGAACATCTGGACGCAGCCCATCATCAACCGCATCGACATGCTCGCGACCGGCGTGCGGACGATGATCGGCGTGAAGGTCTTCGGCAAGGACCTCGACGAGATCCAGAAGACCTCGGAGGAGGTCGCGGAAGTCCTGCGCGGGATCCGCGGAGCGGTCGACGTCTTCCCCGACCAGGGGACGGGCGAGGGCTACATCGAGGTCCGCGTGGACCGCGTGCGGGCTGCGCGCTACGGGGTGAGCGTCGGCGACGTCCAGGACGTCGTCGAAGTCGCGGTCGGCGGCAAGGCGATCACGCAGACCGTGCAGGGCCGCGAGCGCTACCCGGTGCGCGTGCGGTACTCGCGCGACGCGCGCATCGACGAGGAGTCGCTGCGGCGAACGCTCGTCGCGGGCTCGGGCGCACCCGGCGCAGGCGGAGCCATGCCCGAGGCGCGGGCTACCGGCGGCGCGGCTTCCTCGGGGATGGGCGGCGGCATGGGCGCAGGCGCTCCCGCCGCCGCGCCGGTCACATCCGCCGCCGCAGGATCCGGCGAGTTCACGGCGCCCCTCCAGGTGCCGCTCTCCGAGGTCGCGGACGTCCGGGTCGTCGAGGGCCCGTCGATGATCAAGAGCGAGAACGGGATGCTGCGCAACTACGTGCAGCTCAACGTGCGCGACCGCGACATCGTCGGCTTCGTCGAGGAGGCGCAACGCGCGGTCGAGGAGAAGGTGAAGCTCCCCTCCGGCATGCACCTCGAGTGGAGCGGGCAGTTCGAGCACCAAGTGCGCGCGAAGCGCACGATCCAGATCGTGTTCCCGCTCGTGATCGTGCTGATCTTCCTGATCCTCTACATCACGTATCACGACCTCGCGCACGCCGTGCTCATGATGATCGCCATCCCCGGCGCCCTCGCCGGCGGCGTGATCTTCCAGACGATCTTCGGCTTCAACTTCAGCGTCGCCGTGTGGGTCGGCTACATCGCCTGCTTCGGGATGGCGACTGAGACGAGCATCGTCATGCTCGTGTACCTGCGCGAGGCGATCGCGCGCGCCGGGGGCCACGCGAACATCCCGAGCACCGAGCGGCTCCGCGAGATCGTCACGGACGGCGCGGTGCGGCGCCTGCGCCCCAAGCTCCTCTCGGAGGGCACGACGATCATTGGACTCGCGCCGATGCTCTTTGCGACCGGAACCGGTTCCGAGGTGATCCGCCCGATGGCGGCACCCGTCCTCGGCGGCATCCTCATGGCCGACGAGGTGATCGACGTCTTCCTGCCGGTGCTCTTCTACTGGTGGGAGAAGAAGCGGTGGCGCAAGGTCCATGCGGCGCCGCCGACGAGCGACGTGTGACCCGTGACGAGCCGGAACCGGCGCAGACTCCGGAGTGGTCGTCCCGCTCGAGAACGACGCGGCCTGCAAGGCCTCCTCAGCGCCATGTCATTGGAGCGGTCGCCACGATTCGCGAGATCGCCTACAGGAACGCCGCAACGCGCCGGTTCCGCGTGACACGAGCGCGCACGTTCCGCCGCCAGGACTTCCCGGTTCGCGACGTGCGCCCCTCCGTCGCCAGCGCGTGCACGACCGCGTCCCACTTGCCGAGGTGACCGTGGAGTTCGAGAGCGCGGCGGAGCGTCGCGAGTTCGTCGGGGACTGGAACGAACTCCGCAGGCGCGTCCGCGCCCGCAGCGAGTTGCCAACGCAGTCCGTACGGCGCCTGGCCGACGGCACGGCCGCGTGCCGCGGCCGCGCTGAGTCCGGCGCTGGTCCTGTCGCGAAGGCGTGACGTCTCGAACTCGGCCACGGTCGATAGCGCTCTCGCGAAGACGCGCCCAGAGGTCGTCGACAGGTCGAGCGGTTCGCGAAGGCTCACGAGCGTGACGTGGCGGTCGCGGGGGCGCTCGATGACGCGCGAGAGACCGGCGGCTGACCGACCGAGCCGGGTCAGATCCGCGACCAGCAGCACCTCGATCGCACCCGCATCAGCCATTTGCAACGCACGGTGCAGCCCCGAGCGATCGTCATCGGCCCCGTCGCGGTCCTCGACCGAGATCGGATCGCAGACGAGTCGGTAGCCGCGACGAGCGACCTCGTCGAGCAGGGCCCGCGACTCCGCATCGCGGCGATCCTCACGCGACGCGTGCGTGAGGATCGCCGCGCGTGGCCGCGATGCGCTAGCGCTCCTTGGAGCGACAGAGGACTCCGGCATCGGCCCCTCCCACCCTCGCGCGGCGTCAACAGTGCGCTCGCGAGGATGGGCAAATCAGACCCGTTCCATGTCGACATGCAGGACCACTCGCGTCAGTGCGGGACCGCCCACGGCGTCACGTCAGCCGGTCGAGGCCCCGGGGCGGGACGACGCCGCGCCCGTCGCTCGGCGGCGTGTTCGAGGAGAACGGCGACCTCGACGTCGTCGAACGCAGCGCGGCCGCCGGCTTCACGCCGGGCCGCACGATCCGTCGCCGCGTCCTCGACGGCGCGGTGCGCGACACCGACCAGGAACGCAACTGGCGCGGCGACGGCGAGAGCTTCGGCCGTCTGGAGTGAGCGCCCGAGGTCAGTCGTCGAGGTCGATCGCGGCGCAGAAGTCCCGGAGCTCGGCGCCGAGCGTGTCGAGGTCGATGCCCTCGAAGCAGGCGGCAAGGCTCTTCGGCGTCGCGCGGTAGCGGTGAACTGCCTCGATGAGGTCGATGTAGCGCGGCCGGTACTCGCGGTCCTTTCCCTCGAGCAGGTAGCAGGAGAGGGCCGCCGCGACGTGGTAGCTCTTCACGTTGAAGGCGGCACTCGGCTGCTCGAAGAAGAACGACAGGGTCGGCAGGCGGTCGGCGTTGTCGTGGCACCACCCGAAGGCACTCTCGAGCGCCCCCTCTTCCGTCGTGTGAAAGTGCGGGTGCGTGAGCTTCCACTCGCCCTCGACGAGGTCGTAGTTCGGGAGGAACTCCGCCACGCCCTCGCTGACCCAGCGGAACTCGGCGTCGTAGTCCCGGCCGTCGGCGTGCTTGCTGTACTCGTAGGCGATCTGGTGGCCGAGCTCGTGCTCGAACGTGCGCCTCAGGCCCTCGAAGTCGAGCTGCGCCGACTTGCCGGTCTCCATGTTCGCCTCGAAGCTGACGAAGAACGGGTTCCCGGCGCCGATGCCGGCCAGGTAGTAGGCGGCGGCCTTCGGCGGCGGAGGCGGTGCCCACTTGAACTCCGCGGTCCGCGCCTCCATCTCGGCGCGGGTCTTCGTCACGATGACCGGCAGCTTCACCGTCGGCTGGACGAGGTCCCACTCGCCGGTGAAGTAGTCGAGGAAGAAGCGGCGGTACGCGCCGACGTGCGCCAGCACCTGCTTCGCGGTCCGCCGCGGCAGCGTCGTCCGCACCTCGTGCACCTCGTCGGCGAACACCCAGTGACTGCCCCAGATCGAGTGCGCGGCGTCCATCGCGGCGACCTTGCCGGGATCGCACCACGCGCCGTCGACGTACTCCCAGCCCGCGTCCAGCTTCGCGATCGCCGATTTCGTGCGCCAGTCGAGGTACGGCTCGTACACCTCGATCTCGAACTTCCGGAGGAGGTCGCCGACCGGGAGCCCCTGCGCGCGCATCATCGAGACGAGCGCGCCGAGTTCGTCGCTGCGGTCGGCCTTCGCGTACGCGGCGACCGCGGGCGTCAGGTGCTCCGTGCACTTCGCGAGCGCCTTCAAGCGCCGCTCGACGATCCCGGCGAGCGCGGTCTTCGGGGGCCTCGCCGTCTTGCCCTTGATCGCCGCGAGTTCGGTCTTGATCGATTTACTGCCCGCGACGAACGCCAGCGCCTTCGCGTAGTCGCGGCGCGCGTCGTCGTAGGCGTTGGTCAGCGCGCAGTAGCGGGCGAGCCGCGCGATCTCGTCCGCCGCCTTCGCGCGGCCCGAGTCCTCGATCTTCTTCAGCGCGGCGGCGGCCGCTGCGGCGGGCTCCTGTCCCGCGCCGGCCGGCTCGGACGGAAGGAGCGCGACCGCGAGCAGCGTCGCTGAGGCGATCCGCCGAATCCAGGCCTGCCTCAGCGGGGTTCCCTCCAACACGGCGCAGATGCTCCGTTGCCTCGCGGCGCGTTGCAAGCAGCGTCGCCGGGGAGGGCTCCGTGCGGCGCGTTCAGTACGAGAGCTTCGTCCGGGAGAGCAGCATCTGGATCCGCGCCGAACGTGTCTCGCTGCGGCGGACGATCGTCACGTCGACGACGTTGCCGCCCGGCCCGAACGCGCCGAGGTCGAGCCCCTTCCCGGCGATCGTGATCGTGCCTTTCGCGTGGTCCACGACCACCTTCGTGATCCCGGGGGCCTTCGCCGTGTAGACGTAGGCGTCGCCCTTCCTGACGAACGAGGCCGAAGGGATGAGCGCAGACGTGTAGCTCGCGCCGAAGCAGATCGTCACGTCCTCGGCGGCGCCGGGCACGACCCCGTCGGTCGCGAACTCCAGCGACAGCTTGAGCGCGTCCGCGCCGCCTCCCTTGATCGTCGCCGTCGCACCGCGCACGGCGAGCCCCGGCGTGACGAGACGGCGGGCTCCGCCGGCCGGGTTCACCGAGCCGTCGAGGTCGTAGAGATCGTTCCTGAAGTTGAAGGCGATCGGCGCGGCGGGATCGACCTTGCCGGTGAGGTCGCCGACCACCTTCACGCTGAAGGCCGCGTGCGAGAGGCCGTCCTTCTGCGGCGTCAGCTTCAGCGTGATCCCGCCCGCGCTGTAGATGAGGGAGCGGCCCTTGCGGACGAACGCGGGGACGTCGAGGCGGAACCCGCCGATGTCGAACGTCGCCGGACGGTCGAAGTTGGCCGCCGCGGCGCCGGGTTCGAGCGTCCCCGACGCCGTGAGCGTGGATCTCTCCGGACGCGCGGCGTTCGGCTTCGCCTTGAACTTCGTCGATAGGAGGTACCCCGGCGTCGGCGGTGCGGGCGCATCGAGGTCGAACACGTATGCCGCGCCCCGGGCGCTGCTGTTCCCGAGCGCGCCGGCGACGACCGTTCCACTCTCCACCGCGACGGAGATGCCGACCGCGTCGCCGTTCGCCGCATCCGTGGCCAGGAGCTTCGTCGTCTGCGTCCAGGTCGTGCCCGTCCGCCGGAAGATGTACGCGCTGCCCGGCGAGCCGATCCCGTCGCCCGACGGCCCGAGGCTGCCGATCACGGCCGTGTCGCCGTCGATCGCGACCGAGACGCCGAATCGGTCGCTGCTCCTGCCGTCCGATGCGGTCAGCTTCGCCTGCTGCGTCCACGTCGTGCCCGACCGCGTGAACACGTAGACCGCTCCCGCCTGCGAGTTCACGTAGCGCGCCCCCGCCACCACGGTGTCGCCCGAGATGTCAACCGCGCTGCCGAACTGGACCCCCGCCTCGGCGTCCGCGGCCGCGAGCACCGCCTGCTCGGTCCACGTCGTCCCGGCGCGCGTGAAGACGAAGACGACGCCCTGTTCGCCGCTCTTCCCGAAGTCCCCCACGACCGCGGTGTCGCCTGAGATCCCGACCGACCTGCCGAAGTAGTCGAACGTCGCGCCCTGCGGGTCCGTGAGCTTCGCTTCCTGCGCCCACGCCGTGCCCGTCCGCCGGAAGACGCGGGCCGCACCCTTCGCGGAGCCCGTGTTGCTCGCTCCGATGACCGCCGTGTCGCCGGAGATCGCGACCGATTCGCCGAACCGGTCGAAGACCGCCCCGTCCGGGGAGAAGAGCTCCGCCTCCTCGGTCCAGACCGATCCCGTCCGCTTGAAAACCTCGGCGCTGCCCGCGCTGACGCCCCCGGGAATCCCGAAGATCGCCCGGTCACCCTCGATCGCGACCGCGGTGCCGAACCGTCGATCGCCCCCGAAGTGCGCGGACGAGAACTGCGCCTGCTGGGTCCAGGCTGTTCCGGTCTTCGTGAAGACGTAGGCCGCTCCGAGCCCGGCGTTCTTCGCGAACGCACCGACGACGGACGTGTCGCCCGAGACGGCGACCGCGACGCCGAAGCTGTCTCCGTCCGCGGCGTCCCCGGCCGTGAGCTTCGCGTTCTCCGTCCGAAGGGCGCCGACGCCGAACGCGACGCCCGCCGCGAGCGCGAGCAGGGCCGTCGCGCCGGCTGTGCGTCGGCCCGTGAACCTCGTGCGCATCGGTCACCTCTCGGATCGCGCCCGTTCGTCCGACCGTCCCCGAGCTGGGGCGTGACCCGCGAGCGGCGGTCATCGTACGCGCGGGACGCCGGCCGCCCTCGGGTTGGGCCGGCACTGCGACCGCGACGGACGACGCCGCGAGCGGCGTGAGCCGCCCGACTCGACTCTCGCGGGGGCGGACGGCCTACTTCCGCGGAGGCGGTTTCACGAACCACACGATTTCGTGCGCGGTGTCGCTGCTGCGGATGTCGGTGACCCAGCAGCCGAACGTGCCGTCCGGCGAGACCGCTCCGGCCGGGCCATCGCCTTCGGGCCCGATGAGCGTGAGCTTGCCGGATCGGTCGATCCTCGACTGCGCGTCGATCGTGGGACGCGCCACGTACTGGCTGCGCACGCCATCCGCCTCGAACGTGTTGCGCCGCACGGAGTGCCTGAACGAGTCCAGGGTGACCGCCCCGGAGCCGGAGAACGTCAATGCGTAGTCGTGGCCTGTCATCTGGAAGTCCGCGACGGTGAACTCGACGAAGGGCGGACCCGTGGTCCCCAGCACGGTGTAGGGGAACATCTCCGTGTCGAACGAGACGCCCCGGTACGCCCCCGTCACGAGGCCGTTGCCGAGTCCCGCGCCCTGGCGGACGAGCACGAAGGCTTCGAGGTTCGCGTCGCTCGGATCCCGGTGCGTCCCGATCAGCACCGCGCCGCCCGGACCGGGGAAGAACCGGAACACCCCTCCGGAGTCCGGCCCCTTCGGCGGGATCGTCGCGAGCACCGTGCCCGCCGCCTCGACGACGAACGTGCCCGACGCGGAGAGCGATTCGAAGCGGACCGACGGGATCCCGTCGCCCTCGACGTCGCTGGCGCGCGACGCCGCGTTCAGCGCGAACTTGCCGGCAGCGTCGAACACCCACGTGCCGATGGACTGCGACGACCGCGGGCGCACGCCCGCGTCGGGTCCCCGGTCGCTCGCGTCGACGCCCCAGCGCACGAGGTGGTACTTCCCGGCGAGAACTGCCGTCGTGAGCGGGAGCGTGTTCTTCCGGATGAAGAGGTTCGTCTCGACGCGGGGCTCCGCGGCGGTGTCGCGTCGGGCGACGATGAAGTTCCCGTCGCGGCTCGTCACGAGCGCAACCCCCAGGTTGTCCCCGAGCTCGACCGTCTGCCCGTCGACTCCGTACGTCCAGGTCGTCGAGAAGTCTGCCGGTCCGGAGGAGGACAGCAGCCTGCCGTCCAGGTGGTCGCCGTCGGCCGCGGTCGAGTTGTCGAACGAGAAGCTCCGGCGGGTGCCCGTGTAGAGGAAGACTCCGCCGCTCAGGAACGACGCCTCGCCGAACCCCAGGGAGAACTCGCGGCTGCGACTGTCCATCGACGCGTCCGGCCGAATCTCGGCGTCCAGGTTCAGCGCCCAGAATTGGTCCCCCCCTGCGGAGACCCCGAGCGGTTGCTGCCCGATCTGCGAGATCGCCACGAAAGTGGAGAACCCGTTCGCCTCCACCGTGACGGTGCGGCCCAGCACGTCGACCGACGCCGGCAGCCGGATCGAGGACGAGCCGTCCTTCTCCACGACGAGCACGCGCAGGTCCTGCGGCGTCTCGCCGACGGGGATGCGCGCCGCGTCGTAGGGCACGACGACCCCTACGGGGATGCCGAACTCGATTCCGGCAGGCCCGAGGAAGATCGAGGGTCCGCTCGCCTGGTCCGCGGCGTCCGTGGTCAACGGCGGCGCCGACGCGATCGTGATCGTGGTGTCGTCCTCGAGTGCTCCCGGCGGGATCGCCACCGCTGCGCCGTCGATGTCGCTCCCGGCGTCCGCGACCTCGACCGTGCCGCCCGTCGCGCCGACGTTCCGGACCACGACGGACTCGCCCCCCTGCGGACGGCCGAGCACGGCTCCGCGGCTGTCGATCTTCGCGGTCTTCACTTTCGGCGCCTTCACGCTGACGGTGACGGCAACGTCGCCGGTCGCGCCCGGATTGGTGACGTCGACCGAGAGATCCCCCGTTCCGCCCACCGACGACAGGACGACCGAGTGCGACGTGGACGTGAGCTTCCCCGTGGCCGCGAGATCGCGAGCGGCGCCGTCGCCTGAGAGCGTGCCGAAGCGCGGTGTGGCCTGACCGCCGCTCGCGGCCTTCGCCGTCAGCGTCACGCGGGAACCGGGCGGCGCGGAGAAGACGAACGGCACGTCGCCGGCCGCGGGGACCGTGATCGTTCCCGAGAACCTCGAAGACGGCTTCCCGGTGAGTCGCAGCGAGTACTCGCCCGTCCCCGACGCGGAGATCTCGAGCCGGTACGCGCCGGTGGCGGCGAGCGGGAGGTTCCTGACGGCGAGTTTCTTCGCGCTCGCCGAGAGGAGCGCCGCCGGGATCGCGAGTTCGACGTCGCCCGCGTCGAAGAGGTGCGCGGCGAACGCCAGGTGCGCGCCCTTGCCGGCCGTCGCCTGGAAGCTGACGAGCGTGCCCTTGGTTGCGTCGAAGCGGTACGTCTCCACTTCGCCCGCGGGCAGGAACGTGCCCTTCGCGCTGAGTGCGAGGGGAACCTCGACGTCGATGCCGGCAGCCGCCTTCGTGGCGGCGAGCGCGCCGATCGCCGTCGCGAACACGATGTGCGACACGACGCGGGACTGAGCCATCTCTCGCCTCCTCGGGCCCGCATCCCTGCGGGATGCAACAGGTCGGACCGCCCCTCGGCGGGCGGACTGTACCACGGGACGGGGAGCGCGCGCCGCGACTGGGATTGCCGAGTCAGAGGCTCCTCGCGCAACGCAGGCCGCTCAGGGGCGAACGATTGCCCGGCTCGCCCGTGTTGCGATCGAAGCAGCGCAGGTGTTCGAGGAAGTTGAGCCACGAGCCCCCGCGGAGCACGCGCGACAGGCGCCGCTCGTCGAACCACGAGTCCGTCCAGTCCCATGAACTCCCGGCCGCATCCACCATGCCGTAGACCGACGTCGCCGTGGGGAAGGTGCCCACCGGTTCCGGCTGCGGGAGCTCCTCGCGGGAGTCCCGGCACTTCCCGAGACTCGCGTCCTCGACATCGCCCCAGGGGAATCTCCGCCCGTCGACGCCGCGGGCAGCCTTCTCCCGCTCCTCCTCCGACGGAAGGCGCCACTCGCGGCCCGTCGCCCTCGACTTCCACTCGCAGTAGGCGACCGCGTCGTACCAGGAGACCCCGGCGACCGGGAGCAGCCGATCGAAGTCCGGCCCGTGCGCTCGCAGACACCGCTCGCGCGTAGGGCCCTCGCAGTTGTTCGGGAGCGCCCGCCAGACGCCGTCCGCGCCGCGCTCCATGTACGGGCCGTCGCCCGACGTCCCCGGACAGAGCTTCTTCGCGGCGTCGAGTCCCGCGTCCCGCTCCGTCGACGCGAGGAACTCCGCCCAGTCGCCGAACGTCACCGGGGAGGTCGCGATCGCGAAGTCGGGAAGATCGACGACGCGCGTGTCTCTTCCGTCGCCGTAGATGAACGGCCCGCCGGGCACGTAGACGAACCCCTCGCCGATCTGCTGCCGCGTCCTCTGCCTCACCCGGCCTCGCCAGATCCGGTTCCGCCGGATGTGCACCGGGTAGCGGACGTCGGGGAAGCCCGTGCGCCGCAGGGTCGCGAGGTAGCTGCCCATCGGGAGCGGCAGCGGCCCGAGAGGCGTCGCTCCGAGGTCGCGCTCCGGGCCGGCCACGTAGAACCCGTCGCGATCCTCGAACCGGATCAGCGAGACCGCAGCGCCCGGCGGATCGCCGGCGAGTTCCAGCGACCCGTCGCCCGCGAGGTAGGCGGCGAGGGGACCGTCGTCGTATCGGCGCACCATGGTCTCGGCGTGCGCGGCGTCGTCCGCGGCGCCGCGACTCTCGGCGTCGTCGAGGCGGCCGCGCCACAGGTCCGCGAGCACGGCACGCGCACCCGCGTTGTCGGGCTCCGCGAGGAGCGCTCCCTCCAAGAGCTTGGTGGTCTCCGCGAACGCCATGGCGACGGCGCGCCGCGCGTCCACCACGGCACGCCGGGCGTCGAGGAGACGCCGCTTCTCCGGGAGCGTCTGCCACGCCTTGAAGTTCGATTCCTCGTCCGTCACCGCGCGTTCCGCGGCGTCGATCGAGCGCGTCGCCGCGACGTACCGGGCCATCGCCGCCCGGCCGTGCGCCGAGAGCCCTTCGGCCTCCCGGTGCCGCCGCTCCTTCTCCGCGCGGCCGTCGAGCCAGTTCCGCAGTTCCCCGGCCATCGCGCGCGCCGTCGCCGGCCGCGCCGCCGGGTCCATCGCCATCGCGCGCCTCGAGATCGCAGCGAGCGACTCCGGCACCGGACGCCGCGGGTTGCGAGACTCCACGGCCGGGAACCTGCCGCCGGCGACCTCGAGGATGAGCGCTACGCCCGTGCCTTCGAACGCCGGATGGAGCGTCAGCATCTCGTAGAGGATCGTCCCGAGCGCGTACACGTCGCTGCGCCGGTCGAGCGGTTCGCCCCGCGCCTGCTCAGGGCTCATGTACGGGATCGTCCCCTTCACCGTGCCGAACTGCGTCTTCAGGGGCTGGTCCGTCGCGACCGTGCGGACCGCGTCCTCGCCGGTCTCGTCGCCGTCGATCTCCGCGCCGACCTTCGCGATCCCCCAGTCCATCACGTGGACCTCGCCGTAGGCACCGAGCATGATGTTGTCCGGCTTCAGGTCCCGGTGCAGCACGCCCTTCTCGTGGGCGAAGTGCACCGCTTCCGCGATCCGCTCGAGCACCGTGATCAGCCGGTGCAGGCTGTACTCCTGACGCACCTCCTTGACGCCGAGCAGGAGCTTCTTCAGGAGCGAGGAGAGGGTGTCCCCCCGGACGACCTTCATCGTGAAGTAGACCTTCCCGTCGGGCGTCGTCCCCACGTCGTGGACCGGCGGGATGCCCGGGTGCTCGAGCTGCGACGTCGCCTGGGCTTCCGCGACGAACCGCCGTTTCGTCGCCGCGTGCTCCGCGTACTCGGGGCGCAGCACCTTCATCGCCACGTCGCGCAGCAGATCATTGTCGCGGACGAGCATGACGGTGCCCATCCCGCCCTCGCCGATCGAGCCGAGCCTGGCGTACTTCTCCGCGGCGGGGACGAAGTCGGCCACAACGCCCGCACCGGCCCCCGTTCCGCCGTCGTCACCGATCTCCGCCACGACGCTGCGACGTCCGAACGCGATGTCCATGGCGGGCCCCTCCGTCGTGCGGAGGGCGATGCTACACAGTGCGCCGCTGGCGCTGTCGCGCCGATCAGGCGGAACCGCGAACCCGCGGGAGCCGGGGCCGGTCCCGCTGGCTCATCGAGAACAGCAAGGACTTCGCGAAGCGGATCTCGTTCGTCGCGCGATCGAAGGAAGAGGAGGGCCGCGTCCTCCTCGCGATCCCCACGCGCGAGCGACTGGAACGGGTGCTGCGCCGCGTGCTCGACGAGGAGGAGTTCCTGTTGCCGTTCGGCGTGCGCTCCGTGTCGCGCGCGCACCGCGACCGTCCGTTCGTGTGCAACGTCGGCGGCCGGGAACTGCGCGTCGGCTACGAGCCCGCAGAGGGGCGGACCAGTCTCTTCGGCGGCAACTCGAACTGGCGCGGCCCCATCTGGCTTCCGATGAACTACCTGCTCGTCGAGGCGCTGGAGCGCTACCACCGCTCCTACGGCGACGACCTCATGGTCGCGATGCCGACCGGGATCGGCCGCAGGATGAACCTCCTCGACGTCTCGCAGGAGATCTCGCGGCGTCTGTCGTCGCTCTTCCTGCGAGGCGCCGACGGCAAGCGGCCCTGCCACCTGGCGCCCCCGGGCGGACTGAGCACCGACCAGGCGGACGAACGCGTGCTCTTCCACGAGTACTTCGACGGCGACACGGGACGCGGCCTCGGTGCTTCGCACCAGACCGGCTGGATGTCGCTGGTCGTCCGACTGCTCGAGCGCAGGGCCGCCGTCGCGGACGAGGCGTGACGGGAACCCGGAACAGCCGACGGACTACGTCACGCCTTCTTCTCCTCGTGTCCGCCGAAGGCGTGGCGCATCGCGGACAGGACCTTGTCCGCGTAGTCGGCGTTGCCGCGCGACGAGAAGCGCTCGTAGAGAGCCGAGGTCAGCACCGGCGACGGGACGCCCTCGTCGATCGACGCGAGGATCGTCCAGCGACCCTCGCCCGAGTCGGAGACGCGGCCCGAGAAGGCGCCGAGCGCCGGGTCCTTCGCGAGCGCCCCGGCGGTGAGGTCGAGGAGCCACGAGCCGACGACGCTGCCGCGCCGCCAGACCTCGGCGACATCGGCGAGGTCGAACTCGTACTGGTAGTGCTCCGGGCAGCGCAGCGGCGTCGTCTCGGCGTCCACCGCGTGCGTGGCCTTCCCGATCGAGGCGCCGCGCAGGATGTTGAGTCCCTCGGCGTACGCCGCCATCAGTCCGTACTCGATGCCGTTGTGGACCATCTTGACGAAGTGCCCCGCGCCGCTCGGTCCGCAGTGGAGGTAGCCGTGCTCCGCGGTCCCGCCCTTGCCCTCGCGGCCCGGTGTGCGCGGCGCGGAGTCCGCCCTGGGCGCGAGCGCGGCGAAGATCGGGTCGAGGCGCTGCACGATCGCCGTCTCGCCGCCGATCATCTGGCAGTAGCCGCGCTCGAGCCCCCAGACGCCGCCGCTCGTGCCGGCGTCCACGTAGTGGATGCCCTTCGCCGCGAGATCCTTCGCGCGCCGGATGTCGTCCACGTAGTGCGAGTTCCCGCCGTCCACGATGACGTCGCCGCGCGCGAGGTGCGGCACGAGCGCGGCGACCGTCGCGTCCACCGCAGCCGCGGGGACCATGAGCCAGATCGCCCGCGGAGTCTCGAGCTTCGCCGCGAGCTCCGCGAGCGACGCGGCGCCCGTCGCGCCCTCGCTCACGAGTCCCGGCACGGCCCTCTGCGACCGCTCCCAGACGACGCAGCCGTGGCCCGCGCGCAAGAGGCGCCGCACCATGTTCCCGCCCATCCTGCCGAGTCCGATCATCCCGATCTGCATGACGAATTCCTCCTGCGTGTCGTAGGTCGATGGAGCGCCGCGGTCAGAGGGCGCCGCGCTTCATCCGGCGGTAGCGGCGGATCAGCGCGTTCGTCGAGCTGTCGTGGCGGAGCGCCGGTTCCGTGGCGCTCTCGAGTTCCGGGACGATCCGCTGCGCGAGCACCTTGCCGAGCTCGACACCCCACTGGTCGAACGAGCCGACGTCCCAGACGACACCCTGCGTGAAGACCAGGTGCTCGTAGAGCGCGACGAGCTTCCCGATCGCCGCGGGGTCGAGTTCCGTGAGGAGCAGCGTGTTCGTCGGACGGTTCCCCTCGAACGTGCGATGCGGCACGAGCGCGTCCCTCGTTCCCTCGGCCCTCACCTCGTCGGCGGTCCTGCCGAACGCGAGCGCCTCCGTCTGCGCGAAGACGTTCGCTAGCAGCATGTCGTGGTGCCGAGCGAGTCCGTGCAGCGGTTCCGCGAACGCGATGAAGTCCGCGGGCACGAGCCGAGTGCCCTGGTGCATGAGTTGATAGAAGGAGTGCTGCCCGTTGGTGCCGGGCTCGCCCCACCAGATCGGGGAAGTCGCGTAGTCCACGGCTGCGCCGGAAAGCGTGACGTGCTTCCCGTTGCTCTCCATCGCGAGCTGTTGCAGGTACGCGGGGAAGCGCTTCAGGTACTGCTCGTACGGCAGCACGGCCACGGTCTCTGCGCCGAGGAAGTCGGTGTTCCAGATGCCGAGGAGCGCCATCAGCACGGGGAGATTGCGATCGAACGGAGCCGTCCTGAAGTGCTCGTCCATCTCGCGGAAGCCGCCGAGCATCGCGCGGAAGGCATCGGGGCCGATCGCGAGCATCGTCGAGAGTCCGATGGCCGATTCCATCGAGTAGCGCCCGCCGACCCAGTCCCAGAAACCGAACATGTTGGCGGTGTCGATGCCGAACTCGGCGACCTTCGCCTCGTTCGTGGAGACCGCGACGAAGTGCCGCGCGACGGCGCGCGCGTCGCCGCCGAGTCCACGGACGAGCCAATCCCGCGCGCTCGCGGCGTTCGTCAACGTCTCGAGCGTCGTGAACGTCTTCGAAGCGACGATGAACAGCGTCTCGGCCGGATCGAGGTCGCGCGTCGCCTCGGCGAGATCCGTGCCGTCCACGTTCGACACGAAGCGGAACGTCGTCGCGCGGTCGCTGTAGCTGCGCAGCGCCTCGTACGCCATCACCGGGCCGAGATCCGAGCCGCCGATCCCGATGTTCACGACGTTGCGGATCCGTTTCCCCGTGTGCCCCTTCCACGTCCCCTCGCGCACGCGGCTCGAGAAGTCCGCCATCTTCGCGAGCACCTCGTGCACCCGCGGAACGACGTCCTCGCCGTCCACGACGATCGACGTCCCCTTCGCCGCGCGGAGGGCGACGTGCAGCACCGCGCGGTCCTCGGTGACGTTGATCTTGTCGCCGCGGAACATGGCGTCGATGCGTCCGCGCAGACCGCACTCCTCCGCGAGCCGAAGGAGCAGGCGCAACGTCTCGTCCGTCGCGCGGTTCTTGGAGTAGTCGAGGAAGACGCCCGCGCCCTCGGAGGTCATCCGCTCGCCGCGGGAGGGGTCGTCCGCGAACAACTGCCTGAGGTGCAGGCGGGCGACGTCCTCGTGGTGCGCCGCGAGCGCCCTCCAGGCGGGTCGCGCGGTGAGGGGAGACGAGGTCATGGCGGGTTCCTCGGAGTCGTCGACCGCACGATGGTCGCGTGCGGCCCGGAATCCCGCGTGAAGTTCCGCGCTCGCGATCGTCGCGACTCCGGAGGGAGCGCGCGGCGCCGATGGGACACTCCGTCCCCTCGGCGTCAGCTCACCGCAGTTCCCGCCACCACTTCCGGCCCTTCTCGAATCCGAGGATGGCGAGCGGGACGATCGGGATGAGGCAGGCGACGAGCACCCACGGGAACTTGCTGCCGGGCGCTCTCGAGCGCGGCGCGGTCGCGGCCGGAGCGGGCGGCGGGGCGGAGTTCACGTCGGTCAGGTCGATCGAGTGGTACGGATCCTTCTCGGAGTGGTCGAACGCGCGCGCGGGTGCGCCCAACACCTTGTCGAGGGCGTTCCTGCGCTGCTCCTCCTGCTCGCGGAAGAGGCGCTCGGCGATCTCCTGCTGCGTCTCCTGCGCGAACGAGGGCGCGGTGGAGGCGAGCACGACGAGGAGGCATGCGGCTGTGGTTCGCACGGTCCCTCATCGGCCGCTGCGCCCCACCGACGTGATGGCCGACGTGACCGGCGGCGTCAGGTCCCGCCGCGCTTGCCGGTGCCGGTCGTGCCCCCCTTGCGCCGCTTCACCGCGTCGCGGAGCAGGAATTCGATGTGCCCGTTCAGGCTCCTGAGCTCCTGCCCCGCCCAGGCCTCGAGCGCGCGATGGAGCTCGGGCGGCAGGCGGAGCAGGAAGGGCTTGCGGTCGGGTGGATCCGCCACGTCGTCCTAGGTGTAGAGCGTCCCCGAGTTGATGACCGGCTGCGCGGCCTGATCGCTGCAGAGCACCACGAGCAGGTTCGAGACCATCACAGCCTTGCGCTCGTCGTCGAGGTGGACCACGTTGCGCTTCTCGAGGTGGTCGAGCGCCATGTCCACCATGCCGACGGCGCCCTCCACGATCATCGCCCGCGCCGCGATCACGGCCGCGGCCTGCTGGCGCCGCAGCATCGCGCCCGCGATCTCCGGCGCGTAGGCGAGGTGGCTGAGCCGCGCCTCGATGACCTCGATGCCGCCGCGCGCGAGACGTTCCTGGAGTTCGCGCTGGAGTTCCTTCGCCACGGCGTCGGCGCTGCCGCGCAGCGACGGCTCGTCGTCGTTGCCGCCGTCGTAAGGATGCGTCGTCGCGAGGTGACGCACGGCCGTCTCGCTCTGCACGGCGACGAAGTCCTCGTAGTTCTCCACGTCGAACGCGGCCTGCGCCGTGTCGCGCACGCGCCAGACGACGACCGCGGCGATCTCGATCGGGTTGCCCGCCTTGTCGTTCACCTTCAGCTTCTCGCCGTTCAGGTTGTGAGCGCGCAGCGAAACCTTCCTCTTCGACATGAACGGGTTCGTCCATCGGAACCCGTGGTCGCGAACGGTGCCCTTGTAGTCGCCGAAGAGGAGCAGCACGCGCGCCGTGTTCGGCGGCACGGTGAAGAAACCGCACGCGACGAAGATCGCGGCGAAGAGCGACACGAACCCGGCGACGATCGGCAGCGGGTTCGGCTCCCCGCCGCGCGCCGCGATCGCGGCCGAGATCCAGCACGCCGGCGCCGCGGCGAAGAGGAGGAACACGACGAACAGCATCGCGAACCCGCTCGGGGCGTGGAGGTCCTTCTCCTGGGTCGGGTTTCGGCTCTCGGTACTCGGCATGGCTCGCTCCTCCGGTTTCGTTGTCCGATATCTATCTGATATCACTTCGATATCCAAGGAACCGGTGACGTGCGGCCGCGGTTCGGCGCCGCGGCGGCGGGTAGACTCCTCCCGGCGAAAGAGGAGGTCCCGATGAGCCTGCCCGCAGTGCGCGCCCTCGTTCTCCCGTTCGCCGCGGCAGCGCTGGCGCTGCTCTCGGCGCTCGCCGACCGCACGCAGGCCGACGCCTTCGCCTATCCGGGCGAGTACCGCGTCCGGGGGCACGCCGTGGCGACGGTGACGGTCGTCAACTCCGGCCGTCGCAACGGCCGGTACCGCAGCGTCGGAGCGACCTCGAAGGACACGCTCGCCGTCCTCGACACCGGCGCGTACGCGTCCGCCCGCGCCCGGAGCAACGATCCGTTCGGGGCCGGTACGTGGACCGAGACGGCCGGGGCGACCTTCCCGCGCATCGACCTCGCGCCCGACGACGTGGCGCTCGACCGGTTCCGGACCGGGGTGCTCGCCTCGCTCCAGCGCGCGCGCGGATCGTCCCGCGTTCCGGAATCTCCGCGTTCGTCCTCAGTGCCGCATCCCACGTGGAATTCGAGGCCATGGCCGACGGTCGCGACCGCGTCGTCGGCGTGGAGGAAGTCGTCATGAGCCTGCGCAACGGCTTCAATACGGAGATCGCGTCCCTCCGCGCTCGCGCGCGATTCCGCGGACGGCGGATCGTCCCCTGACCTACTTGCTCTGAGGCGGAGGCGGAGGTGGCGGAGGCCCGAACTGCGACCGTGGCGGGCCCGGGCTGTAGCTCTCCGGGCGCGTGAGCATGAGCGCGAGGATGCTGAAGACCGCCAGCCCTTCGAACCGCGACGCACCGCTCGCCCGCGGGTCCGCGGGCTCCTCGTCGGGCACCGACGCCGCGCCGCCGCGATACGGACGGTCGTTGCGGGATTCGCGCGCGTACGAGTAGTCGGGCGTCGAGCAGCCGGCCGTCGCGATCGCCACGAGAACCATGGCGGTTCGCTGCGCCCGCCGCCACGATCCGCGGATCGATGTCCCCCGCTCCCGGCGGGGCGAAGATCCGGCCGGACCGAGATGTCGCTTGCGCATGGCGCCTGCCTCCGGTCGCCGAGCATCGCTCCGCCGCCGGGGGGCGACCAGGGCATTCCGGGCCGCCCGCTGCGGCGCGAATCGAGCGGGCCCCGGCGTATCACCGCCGGGGCCCGCTCCTTCGACGACCCGTTCGGGGTCAGAGGCCGGCAGCGTCGTCGTCGACCTCGTCCTCGACGTCATCCGCATCGTCGTCATCCGCATCGTCGTCGCCTTCGTCCTCGTCGCCGTCCTCCACGCCGTCGTGGTCGTCGTCGTCCTCGCGCGCGTCCGCGCCGCCGACGGACGGGATCTCTCCCTCCGCGACGACTTCGCCGGACTCCGTGCGAATCTCGACGCCGAGGCCCGCGAGGTCGGACACCGACTCCGCGCCCTCGGGCAGTTCGTCCCCGTCATCGGTGTCGAGTTCGATCTCACCGTCGTCCATGTCCTCGTCCTCACCGTCGTCCGAGTCATCGTCAGCGTCGTCGTCGCCGTCATCGACCGCATCGTCGTCGGCGTCATCGGCGTCCGCATCGTCGGACTCGGCCAGCGCCGACTTCGCCAGGGGCGCACCGACCGTGATCGACGAGAGGTACCTCATCTCTCCCGTGACCGTATCCTCGATCCAGACGCCGAAGGTCTGGCCGGTCACCGCGTTCGCGACGCGGACGCCGAAGCGCTGACGACCGCCGCGCCGCAGGCTGATCTCGGTGCTAGCGGCGAGACCGGGAGCGCCGATCGCTCCGGCGACGGAACGGTCCACGGCGAGGTGGTTCGTGAGCGCTCGCTTCGTGTGCGCCGGCGCCTTTGCGGCGCGGATCACCGGGAACGCTGACGAGAACGCGATCTCACCCGCGGCCGTGCGGACCTCGATCGCGCGGCCCGAGAGGCCGGAGAGGTCGGACTGGCCGAAGGGCAGAGCGTCGCCCTTCTTGGTGCGGACGCGCCACATGTACTCGCCCGCACCCGACTCGGTCATCGTCCCGACTTCGGTGATGACCCCCGCCGCGTCGTCGACGAAGACGCGCAGGTCGAGGACGTCCGCCGCGCCCTGTACCTGCAGGCGGATCTCCTGACGGTCCGGCGCGTCTCGGCGGACCCGCAGACGCGCGCGGCCGTCGAACGCCTGGGGCGTCATGGTCAGGCGGTCGCGGACGGACCCGCGACCTTTCGCGAGTGCCGCGCCGTCGAACACGGCGGCGCCGGCGACGAGGGCGAGGACGAGAAGGATCGGGCGCTTCATGGCAGGTTCTCTCCAGGGACGCGTTGGGTTGGGGGCCGCGAACATCCACGAGGGTCCACACCCGGCACGAATTGATACATCAGTCTCGTCCGCGCGCCAGGGACCTGTCAAGGTGCGGCGTTCGGCGTCCGAGCCCAGTCAGGCTCGCGAGTACGGCCTCTCAGTACTTCATCAGGTTCCCGATGCGTCCCATGCGGACGAGCACCGCGCGCTGGTCGCCGCCGACGCCGACGGAGATCAGCACCGAGTTCCCGCCCGGCGTGAAGGCGCTGAGGTCGAGTCCTTTCGCCGTGATCGCGATCTGCTCGCGGGCGTAGTCGACGACGACCTTCGTGATGCCGCCCTGGTTGCCGGTGAACGTGTCGGTCGCGCCCTTCCTGACGAAGCTCGCTCCGGGAATCGTCGCCGAGACACTGCTGCCGAATCCGACCGTCAGGTCGGCCGCGGCAGGAGGTGTCGTCCCACCCGTCGCGAGTCCGACGATCACCGTGAACGAGTCCTTGCCCGGCCCCTTGAACGTGGCGTGCGCGCGCACGACGAATAGGTTCGGCTGGATGAGCGAGCCGCTGACCTTGCCGAGCCCGAAGGCACCGCCATCGAGTTCCACGGTGCCGCCGCCGTCGGTGATGGCGTTGTCGAAGTAGAGGTCGAGCGGCCCGTTCATCGCGACCTTGCCGGTGAGGTCTCCAGTGAACTTCAGCTTGAACTTCGCACGCGACGACCCGTAGGGGTTCGGCGCGATCGAGAACGAAACGCCGTTGCCGGCGAACGCGAAGCCCTTGCCGACGGGCGTCAGCCCGGGGATGTCGAAGTGCAGACCGCCGACGTCGAGCGTCGCGGCGGATGCGAAGTCCGGCGCGTCCGGGCCCGTGTCGAAGATGCCGCTCGCCACGAGGGTCGATCTCCCCGTGGCGCTCGCGTTGACTTTCGCGGTCACCTTCTTCGGCAGGAAGAACGACGTGATCGGCGGCGGGGCGACGGCGCCCACGCCGAACACATAGACCGCGCCCTGGGAGGCGTTGTTCGCGTACGCCCCCACCACCGCCGTGCCGCCCGCGAGCGCGACCGACTGGCCGAAGTAGTTGCTGTTCGCGGCATCCGAGGCCGTGAGCTTCGCGTCCTGCGCCCAGGCGGTCCCCGTCCGCGTGAAGACGTAGGCCGCTCCCTGGGCGGAGTTCTTCGCGTACGCCCCCGCCACCACGGTGTCGCCCGCGAGCCCGACCGAGACGCCGAACCAGTCGCCGTTCGCCGCATCCGCTGGCGTGAGCTTCGCCTGCTCGGTCCACGTCGTCCCCGACCGCGTGAAGACGTAGGCCGCGCCCCGGTAGGAGTTCTTCGTGTCCGCGCCGACGACCGCCGTGTCGCCTTCGATTGCGACCGAGACGCCGAAGTCATCGCTGCCCGCGGCATCCGCGGCGGTGATCCTCGCCTGCTGCGTCCAGGTCGTCCCCGCCCGCGTGAACACGTAGGCCGCGCCTTGCGAGATGTCCTTGCCGATGGCCCCCGCCACGGCCGTGTCGCCCGCGAGCGCGACGGAGTATCCAAGGTTGTCGAAGTCCGCCGCATCCGCAGCCGTGAGCTTCGCCTGCTGCGTCCAGGTCGGCCCCGTCCGCGTGAAGACGTAGGCCGCGCCGCGGCCGGACGTGTTGCCGTACGCCCCCACCACCACCGTGCTGCCCGCGATCGCAACCGAGACGCCGAACCGGTTGGTGCCCCCCGCATCAGATGCCGTGAGCCTCGCCTGCTGGGTCCACGTCGTCCCCGTCCTCGTGAAGACGTAGGCAGTCTCGTCCTGGTATGCCCCGACGACCGCCGTGTCGCCCTCGACCGCCACCGAGCCGCCGAACTGGTCGCCCGCGACCCCTTCCGAGGCGGTGAGGTTCGCCTGCAACGTCCACGTCGTCCCCGTCCGCGTGAAGACCCAGGCAGCGCCCTGCGCGTACGACCCCATCACCGCCGTGTCGCCCTCCACCGCGACCGAACTGCCGAAGTAGAAACTGCCAGCGGCCGTGAGCTTCGCCTCCTCGGTCGGGGCGCCGAGGACCTCCAGCGTCGCGCCGATCGCGAGCGCGAGAGTCGCCATTGCAAGAAGAGCGCGCATCGTTGCGGATCCAGGGCGCATCGGTCACCTCGTCGGCCGCCGGACGTTCACTCCGGTCGCCGCGGACTGCGGTCGGTGACGCGAGGCGTGCGGATGCTACGTGCGCGGGAGGTGCCCAAGCCACTCCCTGGTTCCGCCGTCGCGGAAGCGACGGGCGACCGCGTCAGTCAGCGAACCGGCACGTCGAACAGGTAGCCCACGCCGCGCATCGTCTTCAGGAACTCGGGGTTCGCGGCGTCCTTCTCGATCTTCTCGCGGAGCTTCTGCACGAAGTTGTCGATCGTGCGCGGCGTGCCGTAGTAGTCGTAGCCCCAGACCTTGTTGAGGATCTGGTCGCGCGCGAGCACGCGGCCGCGGTTCTTGATGAACAGGCCGAGGAGTTCGAACTCCTTCTTCGACGTCTCGATGACGTTGCCGTCGATCCGCACGGTGCGCCCGACGAAGTCCACCTCGACCGTGCCGAACTTGAACGTCTCGGCGCCGCCCTCGAGCGCGGTCTTCTTCCGGACGAGCGCGCGGACGCGCGCCATCAGCTCCTTCACGCTGAAGGGCTTCGTGACGTAGTCGTCGGCGCCGAGGTCGAGACCGGTCACCTTGTCCGCCTCCATCGTCTTCGCCGTGAGCATGAGGATCGCGACCGCCGGATCGCGCTTGCGCACGGAACGGCAGATCTCGAAGCCGTTGAGCTTCGGCAGCATGAGGTCGAGGACGATGAGGTCCGGCTGCGCGTCGAACGCGAGACGCAGGCCCTCCTCCCCGTCGGTCGCGGTGACGACCTCGTAGCCCTCGAAGCGCAGGTTCTTCTCGAGTCCGAGGAGGATCGAGCGATCGTCCTCGACGAGCAGCACTTTGGTCATCGGTCACCTCCGCGCGACGCTTCGATCGCGAGACGCCGTCCGACGACGGCCTCCGGGAGCGTGACGCGGAAGCACGCGCCGCCCAGTCGCTGCGACTTCAGCACCTCGATGCGCCCGCCGTGCGCGAGCGCGATGCGCCGGGCGACGGCGAGGCCGATGCCCGTGCCCTCGACGCGCCGCGAGAGCGTGTCGTCGCCGCGGTAGAACTCCTCGAACACCAACTCGCGCTCCCTCTCCGGCACGCCCGGACCGTCGTCCTCGACCTCGATCACGACGCCGCCCGCCGCGCTGGACCGACGGACGCCGACGCGGATCTTCGCCCCATCGTGCCCGGCGTGTTTCACCGCATTGTCAAGGAGGTTGAGAAGCACCTGGAGCAGCGCGTCGCGGTCGATGATCGACTCGGGCAGCGGGTCCTCCACGCCGAGCTCGAGCGCAGCCTGCGCAGCCTCGGCCCGCTTGCGGAAGACGACGACCGCGCGGCGGGCGACTTCCCCCGCGTCGGCGCTCTTCAATTCGATCGGCGCCCGGCCCCGCGCGAACGACGCGAAGTGCAGCATGCGCTCCACGAGCGTCTGGAGGCGGTCGGTCTCCTGGGCGATGACGTCGAGGCATTCCTTCGCCTCGGCGTCGTCCCGGACCCGCCCCTCGCGCAGCGTCTCGACGAACATCCGAAGGCTGGTCAACGGCGTGCGCAGTTCGTGGGAGAGGTTCGAGACGAAGTCGCTCTTCATCCGCGCGAGGCGCACCTCGCGCATCACGGCGCGCACGGCGAGAAGGCTCGCCGCCACGACGGCGAGGCCCGCGCCGACGAGGATCGAGAGCCAGAGCAGGCGCGCCGACGTCGTCTGACGCTCGATCACCGACGCGTCCGCGAGGACGACGTTCGCGTGGAGTCCGGGCAGGGCGGAGCCGAACGGGACGTCCGCGTCGAGGAGCACCGGGCCGTCCGCCTTCGCGAGGATGTCGTGGTCCGCGGCGTCGCGGACGGCGATCGCCACGCCCTCGGGAAGCGCCATCGCGCGCGTCGCGGGCTCGAGCGCCTCGGCCTTCAGCGCGGACGGCGGGGCGACGAATGCGACGCCGATCGGCTCGCCCGGACGGACGAGCGCGCGCGGGAACGGGATGACGGTGAGGAGGGCGCCCGTGCCGAGGTCGAACCGCGACGCGAATTCGCCGCCCGCCGCGTCGCGCAGGGGAGGACGTCCGATCGACGCCGCCGCCTGCTCCAGCCGCTGGTCGATCGCGTCGCAGAGTTCGAGCCGGTCGCGCAGTTCGCGCTGCTGCTTCGGCGACAGCAGCGTCGCGCCGCGGAGCAGGAGGTCGCACGCGTCGGCCTCCACGCGATAGGCGGGCTCGGACAGGATCGGGCGGAGTCGCTGCGCCCGCTCGCGGCGGTCCCCGACCTCGTCGACGAAGGCTTCGGCCTGCGCCGGCGCCGAGACGATCGATTCGTAGATCACCCGGCAGATGACCGCGGACGCCGCGGGACCGAGCGGCTCCGACTCCGACAGGGGGCTGCGGTCGTCGCGGACGGCCGCGTACTTCGTGAGGATCGCCTTCGCGAACTCGCGCGCCGAGTCGCGGTCGCCGAGAGCCAGCGCGGCGCGGCATCCGGACTGGAGCGCGAGCGCCGCCGCGACGACGTCGCCGGGGGAGCCGCCTTCCGCGTCCGACGCGAGCCCCCGCGCCGTCTCGACCGCGCGAGCCGGGTCGGCGCGCTCGAGCCTCACGAGCTCGGCGAGTCTCGCCCGCGCCCGAGCATCCTGCGCGCCGGCGGGCGGCGCCACGAGCGGCGGACGCTGATGGTCGGTGAGCCGGCCGCCGGTGTCGATGAGGTACGCGTACGCGAAGAGGCGGGCGGCGCGCCCGTCCATCGCGGCGCGGACCCGATCCCACGGCGAGACGATGTCCTCCCGCCCGATCGCGTCGGCGAGTTTCAGCTCCTCGTCGCCGACCCGCGCCGCCGCCTCGCGGACCACGTTCAGGACGACGGGCCGGGCACTCTCCGCGAGATCCCGCTCGATCTCCCGCCGCCTCTCCGACGTGCTCCTGAGTCCGAGCGCCGCGAGCACGCCGACCTGGAGCAGCGCCGCCCCGAGCACGACGGCGGCGACCTTCGACTCGCGCGGGAAACGGTGCAGCGACAGGCGCATGGGGTGGGCTCCTTCTCGCCGGGCGGCGGGCGATTGCGAAGCGCCGAAGGACGGCGGGCGCCCCGAGGAGCCCGCACACAACGACCGGGAAGCGCTCAGTCGCGGACGGCGGGCGCGACGAACGTGCGTTCGTCCGCGGCCGGGGCGTCGATCTCTCCCAGGTGGCGGTCCGCGTGCCCGCTCTGCGTCGCGACCCGCAGGCGCACGACGTACCGGCCCGGCACGGCGACGTTCGCCCGGAAACGGCCGTCCGCGTCCGTCCGCGCCTCCACCGTCAGCGCGGCGCCCTTCCTCGCGAGCACGACGGTGCTCTTCGCGAACGGGCGGCCCGTTGCATCTTCGACGCGTCCCGTGACGATCCCCAGCGGCATCCGCCGGACGAGGAGCGCGCCCGTTCCCGTCGGGACCTGCTCCGTGTCGAGGAGGACGTGCTCGGTCACGTATCCCTCGGGCCGATCCTCGACGAGCGTTGCGAACCCCGAAGGCAGACCGTCGAAGGCGAACGATCCGTCCGCCGACGTCGCAGTCTCGGCCGCGATGTACGCGCCGCTCGACATCGCACGCGGGACGCGCGTGCGGAGCCGGAGCCCCGCGACGGCGTTGCCGTCGGCGTCGACGACGCGGCCCGCGATCGTCTCGCCGGCGCGAAGCCTCACGACGAGGTCCTTCGCCCCGCCCGCCTCGAGCCGGACCTTCTCCACCGGATGGCGGAATCCGTGAGGCGGCGAAGTCGGCGTGACGACCCGCAGCACCACGGGCCTGTCGCGCGGCGCGGCGACGCGGAAACGCCCGTCGGCGCCAGTGCACGCCCGCACCGTGCGCGGCATCGGCATGGTGACGTCGAGTTGGACGAGGATCTGCGCGTCCCGCACCGGCTCGCCGCTCGGCGCGACCACGATCCCGTCGATCGAGCACTCGACCGGCTTCACGAACTCGAGCGCGGGCGCGGCCGGCGGTCTCGGCCCGGCGGGAGGCACGACGGGAGGCACGGCGGCCGCGACCGGGACCGGCTCTGCCGGCGGCGGCGGGTCGTCGCGGGGAACGCGGGGCTGCGCCAAGGCGTGAGGAGAAGGCGCGGCCGCGGCATCGTCGGCGAGCGGCGGGCCCGGATCGGACGTCGCGCACGCCGCGAGCAGCAGCAACGCGAGCGCGGCGACCCGCGCGCGGCCCGTTCGACGTCGTCGTCCTCCGGACATGGCCCGGATCCTAACCGTGCGGCGATGCAGACTTCGTCACGTGCGTGCAACTCACCCCACCGGCCGGACGTCCCGCGCGTGCTCGGCGAGCACGTGCCGATGGCGGCCGTCGTCGGTGCGCAGGAGCAGGCCGTCGGTCGCGGAGAGGTCGGCGACGAAGCCCTCGACCTCGGCGTCGGCGTCCTTGAGCGTCACGCGGCGGCCGAGGAGCACGCTGCGGCGGCGGTAGGCCTCGTGGAGTTCTGCGGTGCCGCGGCCCGCGAGCGCCATCTCGACGCGCGGTTCGAGCGCGGCGAGCGCGGCGCAGAGCACGACGGCGCGGTCGTGGCGGCGCCCGGTCCGCACCGCGAGGCTCGTCGCGATCGCGCGCAGTTCCGGCGGGAACTCGTCCGCGCGCTGGTTGACGTTCACGCCGAAGCCCGCGACGAACGCGGGGCTCTCGGTGCGGAAGCCGCGCGCCTCGACGAGGACCCCCGCCACCTTGCGCCCGTCGCACCAGAGGTCGTTCGGCCACTTGATCCCGACGTCCACGCCGACCGTCGCCTCGATCCCCTCGGCGAGTCCGAGCCCCACCGCCGCGACGAGCAGCGTCGGCGACGCGATGGGCGACTCGGAGCGCAGCACGAGGCTCGCGTGGATCGACGTCCCCGGCGGCGAGTGCCACACGCGTCCGCGCTGTCCTCGCCCCTGCGTCTGGCGGTTGGCGACGACGAGCGTGCCGTGCGGCGCGCCCTGCGAGAGGAGATCGAGTGCCAGGTCGTTCGTGCTGCCGCACGTCTCGTAGAAGACCAGCGAACGGCCGAGGTGCTCGGTCGCGAGGCCGCGCCGGACCGCCTTGGCCGAGAAGTCGCTCAAGCGGGGAGCGCCTTCACGATCCTCATCGACACGTCGAGCGCCGGGGCCGAGTGCGTGATCGCGCCGACGGAGATGCGCTCGACGCCCGTCTCCGCGTAGCGGCGCACGGTCGCGAGAGTGATGCCGCCCGACGCTTCGAGCTCCGGCCCGCCGCCGCCGGGGAACGCGGCGTCGCGCACGCGGACCGCCTCGGCCATCCGCTCCGGCGAGAAGTTGTCGAGGAGGACGACTTCGACGCGCGGGACGAGCGCCGCGCGGAGCTCGTCGATGTCCACCGCCTCGATGCCGATCGGCACTCCCGGCTTCTCGCGGACGATCAGCGCGACGACGTCGGCCATCGACTCGGCCGTCCCGGCGGCGCGCGCGGCTTCGAGGTGGTTCGCCTTGACGAGGATCCGGTCCGCGAGCGACTCGCGGTGGACGCCGCCGCCGCCCGCGCGGACGGCTTCGAGGTCGAACGCTCGCAGACCGGGCGCCGTCTTGCGCGTGGCCAGTATCCGGGCGCGCGTCCCCTTCACTGCGTCGACGAACTTCGCCGTCAGCGTCGCGATCCCGCTCATGCGCTGGACCAGGTTGACGACGGTTCGCTCCCCGGCGAGGAGCGTCCGGAGGCTGCCGTCCATGCGCGCGAGTTCGTCGCCGGCGCGGACCCGGACGGCACCTCTCAGATACGCGGTCGGCGCGTAGTTCAGGCTGTCGCCCGGTTCGAGCAGTTCGGCGAACACGAAGCCGCCGAACTCCGCCCCCGAGGGAATGCCATCTTCCTTCGCCACGATCAGCGCGAACCCGCGCGCGTCCGGCGGCACCAGCGTCGCAGCCGTCACGTCGGTCCGGGCCGCGTCCTCCTTCAGCGCGAGACGGATCGCCTCGCGGTGGAGTTCGGTGATCTCGGGCGGCGGCCTCATGGGCCGGGATGCTACGCCCTCGTCATCTCTCCCCGCACCGGACGAACGCCCGGAGGCGCTCGATCGTGGACGGACCGATGCCGGGCACGCGGGCGAGGTCCTCGACGGACGCGAACGGCGCGGCGCGGCGGGCCTCGACGATCCGGGCGGCGAGAGCGGGTCCGACGCCCGGCAGCGCCTCGATCTCGCCCGGCGGCGCTTCGTTCAGCTCGACGACGTGCCGCGGCAGCCCGACAGGGACCGGCGCCGGCGCGTTGCGCGCTCCCGAAGCGAGTTCGCCCGCGAGGAGCAGGACGACGAGCCCGAACGCGAGGCGCGCGTCGTCGGCCGGGAGATCGGAGTGTGTGCCCACATCAATGAGGTCCGTCCGAGCGGGTGAAAGGTGACATTTCGCTCTCTGCGACCTGAGTCACGTCCGCGGCGCGCCCGGCAGGCGATGATGTCGGCGTCCGAACCAGGAGGCCCGACATGTCCTCGAAGCTGCTCGTCCCGGTCGATCTCGCCAGCGAGGACCCGCCCGAGGTGAAGTTCGCCGCCGACCTCGCGCGCCAGAGCGGGGCGAAAGTCATCCTCTTGCACGTGATCGACTACGTGCCGATGCTGCTGCCCGTGGAACTGCCCGGCGGCTACCCGCTGCCGCAGATCGAGATCGTGCGCGAGGCGGTAGGGCAGAAGCTTGCGCGCATCGCCGCGAAGATGGCCGAAGTCGAGTGCCACACGATGATCGAGGTCGGCGGCGCGGCCACGCAGATCCTCGACGTCGCGAAGCGCGAGAAGGTCGACCAGATCGTCATCGGCAGTCACAGCAAGAAGGCGGTCGCCCGCCTCGTGCTCGGCAGCGTCGCCGACCGCGTCGCGCACTTGGCCCCGTGCCCGGTGACGATCATCCGGGCCTGATCAACAACGACTCTGAGCGGCATCGCCGTCAAGCCCGTCGCGCTTCAGTCCCCACGGGGTGATGCGCCTGTCGCTGTAGGGGCGACGCATGCGTCGCCCGGTTCCATGCGCCGCGTCTGAAGGCGAACCGGGCGAGGCATGCCTCGCCCCTACCGGCTACCGCCGCCCCGGTCCTGCCGGCTCGCCATCGATGGCGCCTCAGCGGTTCTGTTCGATCGCGTCGTAGAGATCGACGAGGCGCGTGCTCTCGCGCTCCCAGTTGAGGGATTCGCGGTGCGCGCGGACCGCGGCCTCGGCGCAGGTCCGTGCGAGCGGACCGTCGTGGAGCAGCGTGTGGATCCCCTCGGCGAGCGCCGCCGGGTCCTGCGGGCAGCGCGCGGGGTAGAGCACGCCCGCGCCGGTCTCGCGCACGATCGCGCCGACGTCTCCGGTGTCCGAAGCGACGACCGGCAGGCCCGCCGCGAGCGACGACCAGAACCGCGGCGGGATCCCGAGCCGCAGTTGCGGCGTGGCCGGCTCGGTCGGGACGAGCGCGACGTCGGCCGAGGCCGCGAGTCGCATCGTCTCCCCCTCCGGCGCCTCCGGGATGAACCGGACCTGCCCGGAGACACCCTCGGCGTCCGCGATCCGCTCGTACTTCGTGAGCCGCGGCGCGCAGCCGAGGAACGCCAGCACGTGGCCCTCGCCGAGGAGACGGAGCGAGCGGATCGCCATGTCGGCGCCGCACCCGTCGGTGAGCGGACCGAAGAAGAGGAGCACGCGGTCCGTGACGAAGGCCCCGACGCGGCGCCGCAGCGCGTTGCTCCGGACGGGCGCGCGGTACGGCGGGATCGTGCGGACGACCGCGGGCGGCGCCCCGCCGTAGCGGCGTGCGAGGTCGTCGGCGAGCGAGTCGCTGTCCGCGATCGTCGCGGCGACGCCGCGGCGGCGGAGTTTCGTCTCGAGCGCGCTCGCCTTGCGGCGCAAGAGGCCGAGGGCGCCCTGGTACGCCGCGCGGCCCGCGCCGTGCGTGGAGGGCGCGATGATGCCGGCGAGACGGTCCACGTACGCGGCGCCCGCGACGTCGTGGACGAACGGGATCCCGAGCGCGAGCGCTGCGTCCTGCGCGGGGAGCGCCACGTCGAGGTCGCACGCGTGGATCGCCTCGGGCGTCTCGCGCGCGACGGCCGCATCCACGAGCGGCCGGAACCGCTCGTACCAGAGTGCCAGACGCACGGGCCGCCGGAGACCGCCGCCGTGCGCCTTCCAGCCCTTCAGCGGCACGCGCACGAACACGACTCCGCCCTCGTCCTCCTCCTCCTCGGTCGCGGCCGAGAGGACGCCGAACACGGTCACGCGGTGCCCCGCCGCGGCGAGCGCACGCGCTTCGAGGCGCACGCGGAGGTTCTGCGTGAGGTCGTCAGCCGTGACGAGGGCGATCTTCATGTCGAGAGCGTGTCACTCCTGTGCGGGCCAGGCGGCTCTCACGCTATCGAAGAAAGCCCGCCCCTCACTTTCGCGGCCGGCCTCACGGTAGCTCGCGGCGAGGCGGGTCGTGAGGGCGAGGTCCCACGGTTCCCGCGCGAGTTGCGGCCCGAGGACCCGCACGGCCTCCCCGGGCTTGCCGAGCGACCGGAAGCGGTCGGCGAGCACGGCCTTCGCGTATCCGCGGTCGGGGGTGACGGCTTCGAGCACGGCGATCGGCATCGCGGCGTCGAGGCACGCGGCCCACGCGGCGCTGAACGCCTTCGGTTCGATGTCGCCGGCCTCGCGGAGCGCCGCGATCGCCCCATCACCCGGCGGGCCGAACGGCGCGGGCGTCGTGCCGAGGAGCGCGAGGTACGTGCGCCCGGCGACGAGGTTCGTCTGCGCGTTGCCTCGCGCCACGAGGCGCGCACGGCCGAGCGCGCGGAAGACGTCGTCCTCCGGCTTGCCGAACGCCTGCGCGGCGAGCGCCGTCCAGAGGTGCGCTTCGTCGAGCAGTGGATCGAGCCGTGCCGCGGCGCGGAGCTTCGCTTCGGCCCGCGCGAGCTCCGCGTTCGCGTCGGACGACTCCGCGACATTCGCGAGGATCGTCTTCGCCTCGGCGACGAGCGCCTCGGACCGCGTCGCGCCCGTGACGCCCGTCGCGCGCAGGTCGCCGAACCGCTCGATGCACGCGAGGACGCCCGGGATCGCGACGATCGCCGCGACGAGGATCGTCAGCACGGCGAGCGCGCGCGGCGGGAGGACCCACGGGCGCGCGTCGTCGTCGTGCGGACTCGGAGCCGCGGCCCCGGCGAGCGCCGCGGGCACCGTCAGCGCCGCGGCGAACGGAATCGCCACGACCGGGAACTGCGTCTGGAAGTCGCCGAGCGACGCGACGACGACGACCGTCGCCGCGCCGAAGGCACCCGCGGCGAGACAGCGCGCCCTCGCGTCGCCGGACCGCAGCGCCGGCAGTCCGCACCGCACCATCGCCATCACCCACCACGCGCCGAGGAAGGCGCCGACGACGCCGGTGTCGGAGAGCAGGTTGAGCGGGTCCGAGTGCGCGAACCAGAGCGGTTGCGCGCAGTCCGGCGACTGCGTGAGATGGATCGCGCGCCCGAAGGAACCGAGTCCGGTGCCGAGGACGGGTGCTTCGAGGAAGAGGTCCCACGTGGACCGCCACATCGCGAAGCGAGGGTCCTCGACGCCGCGCGGCGTGAAGAGATAGCCGACGCGCGCGCGGAACGCGGGCACCGACACGACGGCCACGACCGCACCCGCCGCGACGAGCACTCCGGCCGCTGAGATGCCGACGACGAGCCCGCGCCGTCCCTCGCGCGCGAACGCGAATGCGACGAGGACGCACGTCGTCAGCGCGCCCGCGACGATGCCGATCATCCCGAGGCGCGAGAGCGAGAAGAGCCCGGCCGTCGCGCACACGGCGGCGGCCGCGAGCGCGACGGGCGCGAACTTGCGGCGCGACGCGTCGAACGCCGCCGCGGCCGCGAGTCCCGCCGCGGCGCAGGCGCCCATCCCCGCCCACACGGCCATCATCGTGCCGTGGATGAACGTGCCGGTGACGCGACCGCGGCCCGAGACCTTCTCGAACGTGCCGAGGAGGCGGTCGTCACCGAACTTCGTCGCGAGGAGACCGTGGACCGATTCCGCCGACGCGACGACGGCGACGAACACGAGCACCGCCGCCGCCGCGCGGCGCGCCCGACCGCCGCGCACGAGGGTCCACACCGCAGCGCTCGCCACGATCACACCCAGGAGGTTGAAGAGCGCGTGCGCGGTGCCGTCGGTCCAGAGCGAGATCGGGCGCATCGTGTGGTCGCCCGACGCGGTCAGCGACGCATACGTCCGCGCCGAGAACGGGGCCACGATCCGCAGGACCGCCGCGGGGAGCGGAACGATCTGGACGACCCCGAGCAGGAGGAGGAGGAGGAGCGGAAGCCGCGCGCGCGCCGCGCCGGGGCCGCCCGGCAGGCCCGGCGATTCGCGCCGCAGGCACTCGGACGCGACGAGCGCGGCGAATGCCGCGACGATCGCGGTCTCGACGATCGTCAAGGGGCCGAGCGCCGTCAGGAACTCGCGCAGGGAGGCCGGGCCGCTCGCGCCCGCAGCGAACCGCGGCGGCGCACCGAGGAACACCGCGCCGAGCGCCACGGCGCACGCGAGCACCACCGCCGCGACCGTGGCGTCACGGGTCGAACGGTCGGTCTGCGAGGGGTCCGTCACCGAGGACGGTGTACCCGCAGCGAAGCCTCGAGCGCGAGGAGCGCGTGCAGGGCGAGCCCGAGTCCGTCGTCGCCGCGGGAGTGCTCGCGGACGAGGTCGTCGACCGCGGCGCCGTCGACGAGATCGCGGACGCGCGCGTCGCGCGGGCCGAGGTGGTCCTTGACGACGGACTGCGCCGGGCCGCGCAGCCACTCGGACACCGGCACCGCGAACCCGTGCTTCGGACGGCGGCGGATCTCGGCGGGAAGGTGCGGAGCCATCGCGCTCCGCAGCAGGCGCTTGCCGCGCAGGCCCTGGTGGCGCGACGCCGTCACGCGTCCAGCGAGGTCGGCGACGGCGTCGTCGAGGAAGGGCACACGGTTCTCGAGCGTCGCCGCCATCGACATGCGGTCCTCCTTCGCGAGGAGGTCGTCGGGCAGGTAGACGGCGAAGTCGGCCTTGCGCGCGCCGTCGGCGAACGTCGCAGACTTGGCGAAGCACTCGCGGAACCGCTCGGCGACAGGCGGCGGCTCGTCGCGGCCGAGGAGACGCGCACGCCACGCCGCGGGGACGACTTCGAGCGCCGAGAGATAGCGATGCGCGGGATCGCGGTGCGACGCCCGGGCGAGCTTCCGCGCGAGCGATCCGACCGTGCCCCACCGCGTGCGCCGCGACGCCGGGAGGAACGGAGACGCCGCCCGCGCGAGGCCGCCGACCGCGGAGGGGATCTTGCCGAGCCGGTACCGCGCGTAGCCCGCGAAGAGCTCGTCGGCGCCCGTCCCGGTGAGGACGACCGTGACGTCCCGAGCGGCCACCTGCGACAGCGCGAGGACGGCGAGAGCGGACGGATCCCCGAACGGCTCGCCGAACCGGCTCGCGGCGAGCGGGAGGAGTTCCGCCAGACGATCCGGGCCCATCGGCACTTCCGTGTGGTGCGCGCCGAGCAGCGCCGCCGTCCGCCGCGCGGCGGCCCCCTCGTCGTAGGCGCCCTCGCCGGGAAACGAGAGCGCGAACGTGCGCAGCGGCGCTCCCGCATTCGCGACGAGCGCGGCGACGGCCGCGGAATCGAGTCCCCCGCTCAGGTAGACGCCGATCGGCACGTCACCCATGAGATGACGCCGCACGGCGGCGGCGAGCGTCTCGCGCACTTCGGCCGAAGTGATCGCCGCGCCGATCTCGACCTCGGGCGGCGGGGCGAACACGACCTCGCGGACATGACCGCCGCGAAAGACGAGCGCCGTGCCGGGCGGCACCTTGCGCACCGCGCGGCCGAGCGTGCGCGGAGCGGGGACGAACCCGAGCGCGAGATAGTCGGCGAGCGCGTCGTGATCGACGCCGCCGCCGCCCGGAAGCACTCCCGCCTCCGACGCGTATCGCAGCACCGGCCCGGTCTGCCAGTAGAGCGGCTTGATGCCGAAGCGGTCGCGCGCGAGCACCGTGGACCCGTCGCGCGCGTCGTGGATCGCCACCGCGAACATCCCGCGCAGCCGGGAGAGTCCCGCCACGCCGAACGCCTCGAAGAGCGGCGCCACGACGGCGGTGTCGGCGCCCGGCGGAACGTCGAAACCGAGCAACGAGAGGTCGCGCCGAAGGTCGGCGTGGTTCCAGATCTCGCCGTTGACGGCGGCCGTCACGCGCCCGCCCGCCGCCGAGTACGGCCCCGACGGCTCGCCCGGCGCCGTGACGTGGAGGCGCGCGGACGCCATCGCCCCGCCCGGCGTCGCGACGACGGCGCGGTCGCCCGGCCCGCGGTGCGCGAGACGTCCCACCATCGCGCCGGCCTCGGCGAACGCGAGGCCGGGCGTCATCGCGAGCGAGCCGCAGATTCCGCACATCGGGGGAGTGATCCTATGCCGGTTGGACGTCCGGCCCGGCGAGGACTTCCGCCGCAGGCCGAACGGAGCGGCTGATACTTTCCGCGACCACGATGGCGCCCGACGACTTCCCTGCCGGCGGCTACGTCCGCGACTACCTCTCGTTCTGGGCGATCTGGATCGCGCTCGCGGCCGTGACGTTCGTCTTCTTCAAGCTGACGAAGGGACGCAAGGGACGCCTGCGCCTCGCCCTCGGCAACCTGCTCGTCCTCGTCGCGCTCCTCTGGACGTCGATCGTCGCGTTCGAGACGTATCTGCGATGGTTCCACGACTCGACCGATTCCTACGGACTGATGCTGACGAACCGCGCGTGGTTCATCCGGCACGTCCACGAGAACCGCGACGGCTTCCGCGACGCCGACTTCGTGAGGGAGAAGCGTCCGGGCGTCGTGCGCGTCGCCTGCGTCGGCGATTCGTTCACGATGGGCTGGGGCGTCGACGAGTCCGCCGACGCCTTCCCCCAGCTCGTCGGCGCGGCGCTCGAGCGCGCGAGCCCCGGCCGCTTCGAGGTCCGCAACTACGGCGTCCCCGGCTTCACGACCGGGCACGAACAGGAGCTCGTCGAGAAGCTCGTCGCCGAGGGCGGGATCGACCGCGTGATCCTCGGCTACTGCCTGAACGATCCCGACGACCTGCTCTCGCCGGACCGCTGGTTCCTCCGGGAGAAGGCGCCGCGGATGACGTGGATCGAGCCGACGCGCTCGTTCGTCGCGGACTTCCTCTGGTTCCGCCTGAAGCTCGCCAATGACCCGCGCGTGAAGGGCTACTTCGACTGGGCGAAGGAGGCGTACGACGACCCGAAGGTGTTCGGGGCGCAGTGCGACCGCTTCCGGAAGATGGCGGAGACTTGCGCCCGCGCGGGTGTGCGGCTCGACGTGGTCGTCTTCCCGATGTTCTCGATGTGGCGCGAGCCGTACCCGCTCGCGTCGTGCCACGACCGTGTCCTCGATGCGTGGCGGCGTCTCGGGATCGAGGCGCTCGACCTGCGTGCGTCCTACGCCGGGATCGACGGCGCGGACCTCGTCGTCAACCGCTTCGACGCCCACCCGAACGAGCTCGCCCACGAGATCGCCGCGCGGACGATCCTCGACCGCCTGTTCGGCGTTCGCTGACACTCCCGCGCGTGAACCCCTGTCCGCTCTGCCGCGCGACGTCGACGCGGCCGCTCTTCGAGAAGGACGGCCTCGCCTACGAGCGCTGCGCCGCGTGCGGACTCGCCACGCGCGGCGGCGGCGAGTCGCCGCCCTCGTACCACGACTACCTGCCGTCGCTGACGCAGACGCTCCCGCCGCTCACCCGCAAGCGCTACGAGCACCTGCTCGCGCGCCTCGCGCCGCGACGCCGGACCGGCAGGTTTCTCGACGTCGGCTGCGGCGGCGGGTTCCTCGTGGAGACGGCCCGCGACCACGGTTGGACGGCCGAGGGCACCGAGGTCTCGCGCGCCGCTGCGGAGTTCGGACGCAGCCGCGGCGTGACGATCCACGCGGGGATCCTCTCCGACGCGAAGCTCCCGGAGAGCGCGTTCGACGTCGTCACGATGATGGAGGTGATCGAGCACGTCCCGGATCCCGTTGCACTGCTCCGCGAGTGCGCGGAACTCCTGCGTCCCGGCGGTGCCCTCTACCTGACGACACCGAACTGGTCGAGCCTCTCGCGGCGCGTCCTCGGCCCGCGGTGGTCGGCGATCGGCCGCGACCACGTCGTCTACTTCACGCCGCGCCACGTGCGCCGCGCGCTGCGCGCCGCGGGGCTGGCACCAATCCGCGTGACGTCGGCGAACGTCCAGCCCCACGAGATCCTCGCGCGCTTGCGCCGCTCGCCGCCGCAGCAGACGTCGATGGAGAGGACGATGGAACTGCGCGAACGCGTCGAGGCGAACCCGCTCCTCGCCGCCGCGAAGGCGACGGTCAACGCGCTCCTCTGCGCGACCGGCACCGGCGACACGCTCCGCGCGCTCGCCGAACGGCGCTGATCAGCCGCGGCCGTAGCTGTTCGCGTCCCGCGAGTTGCGCGATCAGGGGACGAGTTCGCCGCGGAGCGCCCGGTCAGAGGATTCGGCGGCCGCCCGAGACGGGCGGCGAGGCACCTCCGCGGACGAACGTGGCCTCGAAGATCACCGGGGGTCCGCCGGAGCGGATCTCGCCCGGACGCGGACGGTTGTGCTCGGTGAGGGGGCCCGAGCCGTCCCGGACGAAACCCGCGCTCGCCATCTCCGCGAGGATCTCCGTCTCGGTGAGGAAGCACTGCGGCTCGCCGTTCCACGACGAGAAGACGAACGACTCGCCGGGATCCGGGCTCGCCGTCGGTGCGAGCGTGTTCCGCGAGAACGTGAAGAGGAAGAGCCCCGCGCCCGGACGTGCGACGCGAGCCGCCTCGGCCACCGCGCGGCGGAACGCTGCCCCGCTGCGCGCGAGGTTCCATATGCCGTGCGCGACGACGAGGTCGAAGGCGCCGTCCCTGAACGGCAACGGTTCCATCGGCGCGAGCACGAGGTCCACGTCCGCGCCGGAGCGCGACTTCGCCGCCGCGAGCATCGGCGCCGCCAGGTCGATTCCCACGACGCGGAACCCGGCCTTCGCGAGAGGGAGCGCGTTGCGCGCGGCGCCGCAGCCGATGTCGAGGACGCGAGGACGTCCGGACGTCCCGAGCCACCGTCGCGCGAACGCCAGCAGCGCGTGGTTCGGCGTCGCGGACGTGAACCCCGCGACCGTTCGCGGGTCCTCCCACCTCGGACTCACGCCGCTCACGACTCGCCCCCGGCGCGCGTTGCGCGGACGAGCGCGATCGCAGCGACTCCCGCGATCACGGCCGGCACAGCGAGCCGCAGCCACCACACCGCTCCCGAGGTGGCCTCGTCGAGGACGAATGCCGCCGCCGCGAACACCGCCGCCTCCGCGAAGAGCTGGAGCGACGTGCGCGCGAGGAGGAGTCCGCGCGCGGCACCGACCGCGAGCAGTCCGCCGAGGAGCAGCACCGCGGCGAGCGCGCTCGCGGCCGCGACTCCTGGCAGCCCCGTCCCGCCCACGCACGCCGCGCTCTCGAGACCGACCGCCACGGCGAGAGCCGCGAGTTGTACGAAGAGCGCCGGCCGTCCGGCCCCGATCGTGACGAGGAGGAACCTCATCGGATACGTCAGCGCCAGCACGTACACGCCGCCGAGGTACCAGCGGACCGGTGCGAGCGCCGGCGCGTAGTTCGGCAGCACTCGAGTGACGATCACGTCGGCCCCGGCGAGCGCGACCGCGAGTCCCGCGGCCGAGAGGATCGCGAGACGGCGCACCGATCCCTCGGCGAGTCGCGCGAGCGACGCCGGGTCCTCGCCCGAGCGCCCGTACTTCTCGCCCGCGAACGGCAGCAGCGTGCCGCCGAAGGCATCCGGGAGGAAGAGCAGTGCCGCACCGAGGCGCGTGAGGAGTCCGTAGTGGCCGAGCGCCTCGGCGCCGAGGAGCGCACCGACGATCACCTGGTCCGACTGCAGGAGGACGACGAACGTCAGCCCGACGAGGTACGTCGACATCCCGCGGCGCACGAGATCCGCGCCGACCGCCGCGGGCCGCGGCGGCGGCATCGGCTCCGCGGCGCGCACGCGCATCACCACGACGGCCACGAGCAGCGCGGCGGCCCACGACGCCATCGCGCCCGTGAGGAAGTGCGACGGCACGAGCCAGAGGAGACCCGCGAGGTGCACGACGGCGAACGCCGCCTGCGACGCGGCGACGCGACCGAAGACGGACCGCGATCGGAGCACCGACGTGTCGGCGAAGAACTGCTGCTGCAATACGACCGTCACGCCGAGGAGTCCCGCTGCGGCGTAGAGCGGCGCTCCCCCGACGAGTCCCAGCGCTCCCGCCGAGATCAGGGCCGCCGCAAGTGCCAAGAGGAGCGTCAGCGACACCGCGCTGCGCTCCACCGCGCGCGCCTCGTCGATCCGTCCGGCGCCGCGGTTGACCGGCCCGAGGACCGCGAGTGCCGAGAGCGCGCCGGCGTGGCTCTCGACCGAGAGGCGCAGCGCGACGCCCGAGACGCGCCAGAGTCCGAACGCCGCCGGGCCCATCACGCCGGCGATGACGACGTCGCGGACGAGCGAGACCGCCGCGACGGCCGCCGAACCGGCCGCTGTGAGGATGAACCCGCGGAGGAAGAGGCGCTTCACGACCGGCGCCCGAGTCCGGCGAAGAGCGCACCCGCGCCGCAGCAGAGGCAGGCGGTGACCGGCAGACGGTGCCGCACGACGATTCCGGAGTTGCCTTCGAGCGCCGCGAGGAGCAGGAGCAGCACGAGCGCGAACAGCACGACCGGAGCCGCCGCGGCCGCGCGGCGTCTGCACGCGACGGCGAGACCCACGACGCCCGCGACGCTCACTGCGAGTCCCGCGAGGGCGAGAACTCCGTACGCCGCGCGGTTCGCGTGCACGGCGTCCCACGGCCACGGCG
>JANNHP010000336.1:0-13728 GCA_031404455.1 Planctomycetia bacterium
GTGATTCGTTGCGCGAGCTGTTGACCCGAGTGCTGACCGGGTGATGCGCGAAATCGGTTTGCGCTTCGCCAATCATCCGCGCCACTGCATCAGCATCAGTCTGCACCGGGTCGATCCATTCATCGTACTGCTCGGGCCTGAGCACTACCGGCGTGCGGTCATGCGCTTACGGTAGGGTTGACGTCGCGGCCTTCGTGGGCACGGCACAGGACAGCGCAGATTCGCCATCGGGTTTGATCCACTGTGAAACAAGGCCCGCGAAGGTGAAGATCGGTACATTCGTGCGGTGGATGAAGTGCTGCTGCTTCACCATCAAGATCTCTCTAGTCGCAGAATCCACTTGCTCGACTTGCTGCCATTCATATCAGCCTTCCGCTGGCACGAGACAGCGACTGTTGCGCTAGGCATGGCCCCACATGGGCTTGCCAGCCGCTTCCTCACTGCGCGCATTGAAGTCATCGCTGGTAGCTTAGACTTCTTCCGCCATGACGGAACAAGACCCCAGCGGGCAGCACAGAGCGTTAAGGCGCCATCTGCTAATCGCAGCAACGGAACCGTGGTCGTAGGTGCAACATTGACTTGCCGACACAGCGGATACGGGCTGCGGCCGTTAATTCGGAAGTGCCGCTCAATGGCGGCGTCATCAGGTGAAACGAACCTACCGCATTCTTCTCCTTGTGTCATGAAGGATTCGTCCATCTTCTACCGACACATCTACGTCACTTCGCTGATATGCAATCTCGCGGGTAAGCCCTATGTTGAGCCAACTCACTCCCTCTAAGGAACATTTATGAGCGATCCGAAGTATCCCTCCCCTGGTCCTGATAGGCCGGACACAGATCCCCCGCCGTCTCCCACGCCGATCGACGATCCAGTTCCGAATGATATTCCGGAACGGCTCCGCGATAGGCGTCATTAAAACAGATCCCCGTAATGGCGTCCCGATGCCTAGACCCCGCTATGTGCGGGGCCGAGCGCGAGAAGCGGAGCGTCCGGATCAAGCCGGTGTCGCTCGACCGCGCCGGCCCGGACGAGGACGCCCCCTCGATGGACGCCCCCGACCGCAATGCGCGCTCGCCCGACGAGACGGCGCTCGACCGGGAGCTCGGCGCTCGCATCGAGCGGGCCGTCGGACGCCTGCCGGAGAAGCTGCGCGAGGCGTGGGTGCTGGCGGTCTCGCAGGGGCTCGGCTACCCCGAGGTCGCCGAGATCCTCGGCATCCCGGTCGGCACGGTGAAGTCGCGGATGTTCCAGGCCGTGCGTCTGCTGCGGGAGGACCTCGCCTCGTACGCCGGGGAGGAGGTGCGCGATGAACTGCGCTGACTTCGGCCCCGATCTCGTCGCGCTGGCGCTCGGTCAGCTCCCCGCGGCGGAGGCGTCGCCGGTCGAGGCCCACGTCGCCGCGTGCGCGCCCTGCCGCGCAGAGCTCGCGGCGAACCGCCGGCTCCTCGGCGCTGCGCGCGGAGCCGAGGCGTCCGATCCGTCCGCCGCCGCCCGGGAGCGACTGCTCGCCGCCTTCCGCGACGAGCGCGACGCCGCACCCGCGCCGGACTCCCCCGTCATCGCACCGCCGCCACGGCGATCGTCGCGGATCCTGTCGCTCGTCCTGCCGCTCGCGGCCGCCGCGGCCGTCCTCGTCGCTGTGGTGCTCAGTTCGCGCGAACGCCCGGCGCAGATCGTCGACGGCGAGGGCATCTTCCATCCGGACTTCGAGGCTCTGGCACCGGGTGTCGTCGTCCGCGGCGAGTTCGCGTTCGGCGAAGGCGCCGAGATCGAGGCCGGGGAATCTCCCGTCACATTCCGGCTGTCGCTCGACGCCGCGCGCGGCGCGACGGCGACCGACGGCCGGGTGCCCGGCCGGGTGGAGCTGAAACTCCTCGCCGCGGCCCGGCTGCGGCGCTCCAGCGCGAACGCGATCGAACTCTGCGGCGGCACGATTGAGGTCACCGCGGGCCCACTCGCGGAGCCGTTCACGGTGCGCGCCGCGGACGGCGATCTCACCGCAGTCGTCCGCGGCACGCGCTTCCTCGCGACCACCGCCGACCGGCGCCTCGTCGTCGTCGTCCGTGAGGGCAAGGTCGAGCTCGGCCGCCTCGGAGGTGCCTCGGAGACCCTCGGCGCGGGCGAACAGGGGCTCGTCGACGCGGAACGCCTCCTCCGCCGCCCCGCCGACGCCGGCGCCACCGGAGACACGCTGCTCACGCCGCGCGCTCGCCTCGAAGTCGACTCCGTGACCGGCGGGCTCCCCCGCGGGCTCCCCGGCGGGCTCCCCGGCGGGCTCCCCGGTGGTCTCACCGGCCGGCTCGAGGTCGGGGAGGGCGGACCCGTGTCGATCCTGCCTTTCGACGATTCCGAACCGCGCTTCCTCCTTCGTCTCAAGGGGGATGACGGACGGGCTCGCGAGGTGAAACTTCAACGCAACATGCTGCGCGCCACCCCGCCGGGCACCGGCACGCGCGTCTGGCGGATCGAGCCCGGACGCGACTACGTGCTCTCGATCGACCCCGCGGCACTCGGACTCACCCCCGGACGCTACGAGGCGAGTCTCCGGTACGTGTCCTACCGTGGGAGCGAAGGCGGCGCCGAATGGCTCGGCGTCGCGGAGAGCGATCCGGTCCCGTTCGAGGTTCCCGCCAAGTGATGAACTCCGAACTCGCACCAGAACTCGTAACCGTCCGAGGCCTGCTCGCGTCGCTGCGCGCGAAGATCCGCCGCGCCTGGACGGTCCGTGGCCTCTCGATCACGGCGACCGCCGTGTGCATCGTCGCGGTCGTCTCGTTCGGGCTCGACTGGTCCCTCGACCTCCCGCTCGGCGTCCGCGCCGTCCACCTGTGCCTCATGCTCGTGATCCTCGGCGTCGTGCTGAACCGCGCGCTGCTGCGCCCGCTGCGCACGCAGATGCCGGAACAGGACCTCGCGCAGGCGGTCGAGCACGGCGCCCCCGACCTCAGGGACCGTCTGCTCTCGGCGCTCGATTTCGAGACCCGCCTCGGCGACGCGTCGGAGACGGAGTCCCGCGAGCTCATGGCCGGAGTCGTCCGCGACGCCGCGGTCTTCGCCGGGCGCCTCGACGCGGGCCTGCTCGTCGACACGCGACCCGCCCGCCGCGCGCTCGGACTCGCGACGGCCGCCGCCGCGGCACTCGTCGCCGTCGCGCTCGCGATGCCCGTCGAGTTCTCGCTGTGGCTCCAGCGCGGCGTGCTGCTCTCCGACATCGCGTGGCCGCGGCGCACGCACCTCACGCTCGCCGACTTCCCGGCGACGGGTCCGCGCATCGTCACGCGCGGCGACGACCTGCGCATCGTCGCCGTGGCCGAGGGCGACCTGCCGTCCGAGGTCACGCTCCACTACGAGCAGCTCGCCGACCCCGACCCGTCGAAGGGCGCCGGCGCCGAGCCCGAGGTCAAGTTCGCCGACACGCGGCGCATGTTCGCCGTCGAGGGCGAGGAGGGCCGCTACGGCTTCGACTTCCGGGCGGTGTCCGCGTCGTTCCGCGTGTGGGTCACCGGCGGCGACGACCAGGACGATGCGCCGCTCTACACGGTGCTCGCCCTCGTGCCGCCGCGCGTCGCGTCGATCTCGGGGAAGATCGTCTACCCCGCCTACGCGAACCTGCGCGAAGGCGTCGTCCGCGACGCGAGCTTCGAGGTGCTCAAGGGGTCGCGCGTCGAGCTCGCGATCAAGGCGAACATGCCGCTCGCGATCGCTCGGATGGTCCCCGCGAACTCGCCGAACATCACCACGGTGCCTCTCGCCGAGGACAAGAAGTCGATGACTCTCTCGTTCGACGTGAACGAATCGGTCGACTTCCACCTCGAGCTCACGGCTCTCGAGGGACAGACGAACCGCGCCGAGGACGACGTCTTCCACCTCCGCGCCGGCGAGGACCGCGCGCCCGAGCTGCGCGTCCTCTACCCGCCCGCGCGCCTCTACCGCACGCCCCGCGGGAACGTCCCGCTCAAGTTCGTCGCGAAGGACGACTTCCAGGTCTCCGCCGTCTCGCTCGACGTGATGCGCGGCTCGGAGCGGTTCGAGTCGTCCGAGCTCTGGCGCGACCCGAAGACGCCGCCCGCGGCGGATCGCAAGCGCGTCGACGGCTACCAGCGGTTCGACTTCGAACAGTACGCGGGCGACGGCGCACGGCCGCCGAAGCCGGGCGACGTCTTCCACTTCACGCTGAAGGCGACCGACAGCAACGCGAGCACGACCGCGTCGGGAGATCTCGTGGTGGAACTCCTCTCGGAGGAGGACTTCGAGCGCCGCCTCTCGCAGCGTCAGGGAACGCTCCGCGAGGAGCTCTCGATCGTGCGCCGCAACCAGCAGCGCGCGCGCTCGGCCGTCGTCGAACTGCGCGCCGCGGTCGCGAAGTCCGCGGACGATCCGGCCGCGCTCGATCGCGGACGCAACGTGCAGGTGGACCAGGGCCGCGTCACGAACGACCTCGCGCAGTTCCTGAAGGGCATCCAGCAGGTGTTCGACTCCTACGTCCTCGACCGCGTCGGCGCGGGCACGACCATCGACAAGCTCCTGCCGATCTACGACGAGGAGCTCGCGAAGCCCTCCGACGAAGAGGTCTTCCCGGCCTCGCTCTACCGGCGCATCGTCGCGGAGAAGCGCTCGGACCGCCTCTACGACCCCGACGTGCTCGGCGCCCTGCTCGACATCATGGACCTCGGAGAGCGCGCGACGGGCGAGGTGTCGCCGTCGGTTTACAAGTCGCTCGTCGCGTGGACGACGGAGCCGGCGCACGATCCCGCCGAGCTCGAGCGCGCCGAGAAGTCGTCGACCGAGCTCGCGGCGCTCCTCGCGGAAATCGACCGGCGCATGCAGCGCTGGGGCGAGCTGAACCTGCTCATCGAGATCGCGCGCGACATCCGCAACACGCAGGACCAGCTCTCGAAGGATCCCGCCGGCACGAAGGGGCTCGCCCCGAAGTGAGGAAATCATGATGCGACGGACCCTGGCACTCACCGCGGCGGCGCTCGTCGCCTTCGCCGCTTCGTCCCCCGCCCCTGCCGAGGACGGCAGCACGCAGGCGCAGGACCAGGAGACCGCGCGCGAGCAGTTCAACGACCTCGTCGAGAAGATGAAGGAGTTCGCCGCGCGTCTGCGCGAGCACGGGCAGGAGGACAAGGCCCAGATCGTCGAGGGCGCCCTCAAGTACGCCGACGAGAAGAAGGTCGCCGACGTCATGGCGCGGGCGAAGCAGCTCTTCCGGGACGACAAGCTGATGGAGGGCAAGAAGCTCGCGGGCGACCTCAGGACGAACCTCGACGACATCATCGCCATCCTCGAACGGCGCTCGGCGCTGTCGGACCTCGACCGCAAACGGCGCGAGATCGGGGAGGCGCGCAAGGAGCTCGGGGAACTCACCGCCCGGCAGGAGAAGCTCCGTAAGGAGACCGAGTCGGCTCGCGACGAGGCGCGCGTCGATCCGAAGATGGCCGACCTCGTGAAGGACGTGTCGGACCTCGCCGAGGAGCAGCGCGCGCTCGACGCGCAGCAGAACCGCGACGGTTCGGACGAGAAGAAGGCGCTCGACGCCGCCGCGCGCGAGCTCTCGAAGCTCGCAGAGGACCAGGGACGCATCGCGGAACGCGCCGAGCAGTCGAAGGATTCTCTCGACACCGCGTTCGCGAAGCTCGCGAAGGAAGCCGCGGAGATCTCACGCCGCCAGGAGGAGTCGGCGAAGACGCAGTCGGCGCTGCGCGACGCCGAGGAGGCGTTCCGGCGTCTCTCCGACCTCCTGCGTCGCGAGGACAAGATCCGCGACGAGATGACGTCGTCCCTCGACGCCGCGTCGATGAAGGCGGCGAAGCAGGCCGCGAAGAAGGCCGCCGACGCGGCCCGCGGACTCGAATCGGCCGATCCGACGAAGGACGGGGCATCCGAGGAGATCGCCGCGGCGGCTGATCAGCTCGAGAAGGCCGCGCACGACGCGAAGGCTCAGGCGGACGCCGCGGCGCAGCGCGGGAAGACGTCGCACTCCGAGGACCTCGCGAAGGCTGCCGCGGCCGCGCAGGCCGCCGCCGAGAAGGCGCGCGCCGCCGCAGAGATGGCGAAGGCTGCCGAAGCCGCGCGCGCGAAGAGCGACGCCGCGGGCGCGAGGACGTCTGCGGACGAAGCGCGCGCCGCGCAGGACGCCGCCGCGCAGGCCGCCCTCGAGATGTCGGCAGCGCTCCAACGCTCCGGCGCCGGCCGGCAGGGCGACGACGCCGAGACGAAGCAGGCGAAGGCCGCGCAGGACTCCCGCGCCACCGCGGAAGAGATCCAGCGCGCGGCCGAGAACTTCGGGACCGACGAGGCGCAGAAGGCGGGGAAGGAATCCGCGCGCGCCGCGGACGACGCCGCATCCGCGCTCGCCGCTTCGGAGCGCGCGCTCTCGCAGGGCGACGCGGAGACCGCGCACAAGAAGGCCGACGAAGGCCGCGCCGCGCTGTCGAAGGCGGTCGCCGCCGCGAAGGAGGCGCTCGACGCCTCCCGCAGTTCGGCGGCCGCGAAGGCCGCAGAGGCCGAGTCGCAGATCTCGGCGGCTGCGAAGGACCTCGCGGCTCGCGCAGAGGAAGCCGCCGCGCAGTCCACGAGCGCGAGCCCCGAGCGCCGCGACGCCGCGAAGAAGGGTGCCCTTGCGGCGCAGCGCGCAGCCGGCGCAGCCGCGAAGAGCGCGGAGCAGATGACGAAGTCCGCCGAGGCGACGAAAGCGGGCGGCGACGCAGCGCGCGAATCGGCCGAGAACGGCGATGCGACGAAGGGTGCGGAGTCGGCTGCCGAAGCGGCCTCCGCGGCGCGCGAGGCGGCCGAGCAGCTCGCGAAGGCGTCGGGCGAGGCGGACCTCGCGAAGTCGCTCGCGGGGCCGCAGCACGAGAACCTCGAGAAGACCGCCGCCGTGCAGAAGACGCTGCCCGAGGGCGAGGCGAAGTCCCGCGTCGACGACGCCATGCGCGCGATGCGCGACGCGGCGAAGGCGGCGGAGAAAGGATCTCCCGAGGGCGCCGCGAAGTCCGCGCGTCAGGCGGAGTCGGCGCTGAAGGACGCGGCCGCGGCGGCCGGCGCGATGAAGGACGAAGCGGCGAAGCGCGAGGCCGACTCGGCGAAGGCGCTCGCCGAGAAGCAGGCCGATCTCGAGAAGCGCGCGAAGGAGCTCGAGGACAAGCTGAAGAAGCGCGCGGAGCAACTCGCGGCACAGGGCGACCCGGGCGCGTCGGCCCGCGCGTCGAAGGCGTCGGAGAAGGCTGCGGAGTCGGCCGGCGCGATGGGCAAGAGTGCCAAGGCGGGCAGCGAGGGCGACGCCGAGGAGTCGGGCGAGCAGCGCGCCGAGGCGCAGAAGAAGCTCGACGAGGCCCGCGAGGCGCTGCGCGATCCGAAGCTCGAGGAGACGGAACGAAAGCGGCTGCGCTCGATCAAGGACGAGCAGAAGAAGCTCACCGAGGACGCGAAGGCGCTCGAAGAGCGCATGAAGAACAAGGACTCCACGAAGGCGGGCGCCGAGAACGTCGGCCGCGCACAGGAGGAGATGCAGCAGGCCGAGCAGAACCTCGACGAGGGCGAGTCCGACCCGGCCATCGAGGACGAGAAGGAAGCGGAGAAGTACCTCGAGATGGCGGACAAGAGCCTCTCGGAGCAGGAGCAGCGCTACGAGTCGCTGCAGGCCGAGGAGGCGCTCTACCGCATCGAGAAGGAGCTCGACCGGGTCGAGACGCAGCAGAAGGCGATCCTGGAGCGCACGCAGCAGCTCTGGGCCGCGCGCGGTCCCGAGGACAGCTTCACCCACTCGCAGCGCGCCGCGGGCAGGAAGCTCGCCGAGGACCAGCAGACGCTCGCGACGTCGCTCGACCCCGTGGTGGCGGCGGTCGAGGAGGAGAAGTCGGCCGTCTTCGGCCCGATCCTCCACGAGGTGAAGGACGACATGGGCGCCGCGTCCGGGAAGATCCGCAAGTTCGAGCCCGACGAACTCTGCCAGGCGATCGAGCGCGACGTGCTCGAACGGATCGCGGAGCTGAAGCAGGCGTTCAAGGAGGAGCGCGAGCGGCGACGGAAGAAGGAGTCGGAGCCTCCGCCGGGCGGCGAGGGCGAGCAGCCCCCTCAGGGCGGCAAGCCGAAGATCGTCGACGCCGTCGCCGAGCTCCAGGCGCTGAAGCTCATGCAGGACTCGGTCACGCGCGAGATCGAGAACCTCGGCAAGGAGAAGCTCCCCGAGGAGGCCCGCCTCCTCACGCCGCTGCAGCGGGCGCGTCTCGAGCGGCTCGCGCACAAGCAGGGTACGATCCGCACCATGTGGCGGGACTTCGCGAAGAGCATGGGTTTCTCCGAAGAGGAGTTCGACAAGCCCGCCGAGGACGCACCCGCGCCGCCGAAGGAGCCCACGAAAGAGGATGTCCGATGAGGAAGCTCGCAACGTTCGCCGTCGCCGCGGCGCTCCTCGCGCCGTCCTTCGCGCTCGCACAGGAACAGGAGCCGAGTGCCGACGAGGTGAAGCAGAAGATCCTCGAGATCGAGCGTCTCATGAAGGGCGCCGAGGAATCCCTCGCGCGCTCGACCGACACGCGCAGCGCCGCCGACCGAGCCGCGGAGGCCGCGCGCAAGATCCTCGACCAGAAGGCGAAGCAGGAGACCGGCAAGAGTCCCGACGACCTGCGCAAGGAGGCGGAAGGCGGCTCGAAGGAGGCGAAGGAGACGCTGGAGCGCCTCACGAATTCCGCGAACGAGGAGGCGAAGGAGGCCGCGCGGAAGATCTCCGAGGTGCTCGACGGTGGACAAAGTGGGGGCCAAGGTGGAGGCGGCGCCGCGGGCGGATCCGGCGGCTCGTCCCGCGGCATCCGCGAACTGATCGAGAAGATCAAGGGCGAAGGCCAGGGCGCCTCCCTGGGCATCAAGTGGCTGCTCGACAAGTCCACGCAGCACAAGAGCAGCCAGAGCCCTCCGAAGGACGACAAGGGCAAGAAGGAGAAGCAGCCGAACGCGCCCGACCCGAAGAAACCCGAGGACAAGAAGCCGGAGGAGAAGCCGAAGGAAGGCGACCAGAAGCCCGAGTCGAAGAAGGAGCCGCCCCGCAACCCCGACTTCGAGCAGTGGATCGCCGAACTGCCGCCCCAGGTGCGAAAGGCCTACGAGACCGAGGACTGGGACTCCATCCCGCCGAAGTGGCGCGAGATGCTCAAGGAGTGGACTCGCAAGATGGCCGAGGAGCTCGAGGAGAACCGGCGCTGACGCGCTTCCGCGACTCCCTCGCTCGCGCCGCGCGCCCCGCGGCGGCGATCCTCGTCGCACTCTGCGTCGCGGGCGACGCGCGCGCCCGCGACGACGGCTCGCCGATAGCCGCGACGCCCGATTCTCTCGTGACGCGCGAGCAGGCGAAGGGCGTGCAGGAAGCGCTCCGATGGATCGCGGCCCACCAGGACGAAGGCAGCGGCGCCTGGGGAACCGTGCAGGACACGCGCATCGCCGACACCGCGCTCTCGCTCTTGGCGCTCATGGCCGGCGGCAACACGCTCGGGCCGGGCGTCCCCGACAAGCGGAGCGACCTCGTCTCGGGCCCCACGCTCCGCGGCCCGTACGCGCTCAACGTGAAGAAGGGCCTCGACTTCCTCGCCCGCCGCGCGTGGTCCGACCGCGAGACGGCCCCCGCCGGCTACATCGACGGCGACGAGATCTCGAAGATGCACGGCCACGGCTTCGCCACGCTGGCGCTCGCCACCGCGTGCGGGAACCTCGGCGCGCGCCGCATCGAGGACATCCGGGCGCAGATCGCGAAGGGCTTCTCGCCCGCGAACCTCCCGTACGCGGACCAGATCCGCTGGGGGCTCGAGCGCGCCGTGCGGCTCATCGAGGGCACGCAGGACCCCGAGCAGGGCGGCTGGTCCTACGCACCCGTGCCGGAGGGCCACGAAGGCTCGATGACGGTCACGCAGATCACGGCGCTGCGCGCGGCGATGTCGTCCGGCGTCGCGGTGAACGGAACGTGCATGAAGCGCGCCTACAAGTACGTCCGCGACTCGCAGAACCTGAAGCACCAGGACTACTTCGGCGGCTTCGCCTACCAGATCCACAACAAGGAGCGGGTCTCGTACGCGCTGACCGCCGCGGCGCTGACCACGTTCTTCGGGCTCGGCAAGTACGGCGACCAGTCCGCCGGCGACCAGGAGCTCATCGAGAACGGCCTCAGGTTCATGGACCGCCGGTTCGAGGACGAGGCGTTCTCTAAGAAGGAGCAGTGGTACTACTACCGCCTCTTCTACGCCGTGCAGGCGCTCTACCTCTCGGGCGACGAGACCCGCCGCCAGAAGTACTGGCCGCGCATCCGCGACGAGCTCCTCGAGATGAACCAGCTCGCCGACGGGAGCTTCACGACGAGGGTCGACGAGACCCGCAGCGCTGAGTACTGCACGGCGATGGCCTGCCTGACGCTCGAGGTTCCCATGGAGACGATTCCCATTTTCCAGCGGCGGTGATTTCCCGGGGCGGCAAGGCCGCCGCGGGAAATCAGTCAGCCCTTCAGAGTCGTCGTCCGCGCGATGTCCCATGGCGCGGCTCGCCGCGAGACCGTCCGCAGGACGGTCTCGTACTGCCCGGCGAGATTCCTACGCCCGCTTCTTCCGCACGCGCGCCCGATCTACGCGAAGACCTCGATGCCCGTCGCAGACGGAGCGGGCCACTTCGACGAGCAGGCCGGGCAGTCCGGCACGAGGACCGCGCGGCGGCGTCCGCAGGCGCACGAGGCGACGTGCGAGCGCGGGAGAACGAGCCGCATCCAGACGAGCGCCGCGACGCCGAGCGCCGCGCCCGCCGCCGTCCACGCCCAGACCGCCGGCGACGAACCGAGGCGCAGACGTGCCGTGCGGTGCGCGACGAACGCGCACAGCGCGGCGACGATGAGCGAGCCGGCCAGCCAGCCGCCGCCGTCGCCACCCGCGATGAGCGGATCGAGGAGCCAGCGCGAGAAGGAGTCCTCCCAGTCCGCCACGCGCGGGCCGGCGAACGACGCCGCGTTCGCGAACGGCGGCCGCAGCAGCGTAGCGATGCCCTCGAGCGCGAGGCCCGACCGCGCTTCGAGCGTCACCGACGGCACCGACACGTCGCGACGCACCAGCGTCCCGTCGTCTCGCCACCAGCGCACCCTGATGCGCGGCACCGTCCCGCCGACGGGGGGCAGGACCGAACTGAGGAACCGGTCGCTTCCTGAGCTGAGGAGCCCCGTCTCCTCCGGATCGAACAGGTCGCGGCGGACGATCCCGTCCTCCCCCACCTCCACGATCTCCGTCCCGGCGGCGATCGGCACCGCGGGAAACTCCGTCGAACCGCCCTTCGAATGGAAGGACTGCGCGTAGAACTGCGTCCACTCGCCGCGCGCGATCGACGGCACGAGCGCGGGCGCCTCGCCCGCGGGTCCCGCGACCGGAATGGACTTCACGCTGAGCCGGATCGGCTCGCGCGCCCGGTCCACCCTGAGCTGCAGCACGCCCTTCGCGTCGGGCACGTGCAGGTCGAACTTCACGAAGTGCACCGCGCGGCGTGCGGCATCCACCAGGACCGCCGGAGGTGCCGCGCCGCTCACGTTCCAGGTGTTGATCGCGAGGCCGAGCGTCACGCTCGCCCGGTCGAACCGCTCGCCCGAGGCTGCGTCGGCACCCTCGCGCCAGCCGTCGGGACCGAGTCCGGCAGCGACGCGGCCGTCCCGAATGTCGCGGCAGACGAAACGTCCGTCCTCGAACGTCCACCTCAGCGGCGACCACCACTTCCCGAGCTCCGCCTGTTTGTCCAGGCGCGCGTCGCGCGAGAGCCCCACGAGTCCGCTCTGGCTCGCGTCCATCTGCCGCGCGAGCGCGTCGGCCCAGTCGAGGGCTTCGCCGGGTCGTGGCAGCACGTGACCGAGCCGGGTCAGCGGGTGCTGCCAGTGCGTCCCCCAGAACGGTGCGGCCGCGGGGTTCCACGGGGACCGGCCCGGCTCGAGCCGCTTCCGCTCGGTCCGGACGAACGTCCCCGACTCGTCGTGGATGCGGCGCACCGCCGTCATCACGCCGCCCTCGAACTCGTGGTCCGCGACGACGAGGACCGGCGTGCCGTCGTCCTCCAGTTCGACGTAGGGACTGCCGCCGGACCGGAGAATGTGCCCCCACGGGCGCAGCCAGTACGCCACCTCCAGCGTCACGAACAGGGCGAGCGCGAGCGACAGGATCCGCCAGGAGAGCCGCTTCGTCATCACGCGTTCCTTCCTTCGCTGCGCAGCGAGAGCATCTCGCGGCTCGCGCCCGCCGCGACCACGAGCGCTCCGCCGACGAGCGTCGCGGCGGCCGCGGGGGAGCCGGAGACGCGCATCAGCGCGAACGAGAGCGTCGCCGGCATCAAGAGCCCGCAGATCGCCGCCGCCAACGGTCCGCGCGCCGACGCACCGAGTCGCGCGACCGCCCACATGGCAGCGCACACGAGCACGGCGAATGCGACGCGTCCGCCGGTCACGTCACTCCACTGCGGGTCGGGAGCCGGGTCGAGCAGCGAACCGACCACGGGGAGTCCGCGGCGGTACGGGACGAACAGCATCACGGCGAGCGGGACGATCGCGACCGTCAGCGCCGCGACGACGCCCGCCGCCGCCCGCGCCGTGTGCAGTCGCGCGGCCGACATCGGCCGATGGAGCAGGAACTCGTCCTGCGCCGCGCGACGATCGAGGAACCCCTGCCAGGCCCCGAGCGGCCCGCCGAGGAGACCGACGGCGACGACCATCCCCATCGCGGCGTCGTTGTCGAGCTTCAGGCAGAACCCGACGAGCACGCCGACGAGCGCGAGCGCCAAGGCCGCGATCCGCAACTCCCGCCACTCTTTCCAGAAGATCGCCATCACGACCGCACCTCCTCCTTCGACCCCGACGTGTACTCGATGAACAGGTCCTCGAGCCCCATGCCCTCGCACTCCACGAGGCGTGCGCCCATCTCGCGCGCCTTCGACTCGGCCGGGCCAGTGGCCGTCGCCATCGTCAGCACCCACTCGTTGCGCCGCGTCACGCTGCGGACGAGGCCGGGCATCGCGGGGACCTGCGGCGCGTCGCCGTCGAAGAACGCGTGGACGCGGCGGATGCGCTCCTTCACGACCTCGAGCGGCGCGTCCACGCGCAGCACGCCGTCCACGAGGATCGCCACGCGGTCGGCGACGCGTTCGACGTCGGTGAGGATGTGCGAGCTGAAGAGGAGCGTGCGGCCCTCCTCCTGGATCAGCTCGATCATCACGTCGAGGAACTCGCGGCGGACCACTGCATCGAGGCCGAGCGCCGGATCGTCGAGGACGACGACCTCGGGCCGCGGCGAGAGCGCGAGCGCGAGCGCCAACTGCGCGCGCTGGCCGTTGCTGAGGTGCTTCACCTTCGACTCGGCGGGCAGTCCGAGACGCTTCACGTACGAGTCGCAGAGCGCCGCGTCGAACGCGGGCCAGGTGTCCCGCTGGAAGCGCACGATCTCGCGGACCTTCATCCAGGGCACGAGACGCTGTCCCTCGGAGACGTAGCCGATGCGGCCGCGCAGCGCAGGCGCGAGCTGCGCCGAGTCGTGGCCGAGGATCGAGCACGATCCCGTCGTCGGCTCCTGGAAGCCGAGCAGGCAGCGGATCGCCGTGGACTTGCCCGCGCCGTTGCGTCCGAGCAGCGCGAAGATCGCGCCGCGCGGCACCGAGAGCGTCAGGTCGTGGAGCGCGCGCCGCCCGCCGTACCAGTGCGTCAGCCGGTCGAACGCGATCGCCGCATCG
>JANNHP010000337.1:0-5818 GCA_031404455.1 Planctomycetia bacterium
CGCACGGCCGAGAGCGCGTCCTTGCGCGACCGGCCCATCGCGAGGAGGACCGGCGACGGCTGCGGCGTGGACGCCGAGCACGCGGAGCCCGCCGACGCGTCCACGCCCGCGCGGTCGAGCATCGCGAGGAGACGGTCGCTCTCGATGCCGTCGAAGTGCAGGTTCGACGTGCCGGGAACGCGCATAGCTGTGCCGTTGACGCTCACGCCGTCGAGCGCGCAGGTGAGCGCGCGTTCGAGACGGTCGCGCAGTTCGGCCACGTGCGCGTGATCGTCCGGCGTCAGAGCCGCGGCGGCGCGCGCGGCGGTCGCGAACCCGGCGATCGCGGGAAGGGGCTCCGTCCCGGCGCGGCGATTGCCTTCGTGGTTCGACGGGAAGGGCGGCTTCCAGCGCGCGCCGTCCTTGACGATCAGCGCGCCGGCGCCTTTCGGTCCGTGGACTTTGTGCGCGCTGACGGCGACGAGGTCGGCGCCTAGCGCGCGAACGTCGAGCGCGACCTTTCCCGCCGCCTGCACCGCGTCGACGAGGAAAGTCACGCTGCGCGCGCGGCACGCCGCGGCCGTCTCCGCGACGGGTTGCAGCACGCCGGTCTCGCTGTTCGCGGCCATGAGGCACGCGACAGCGGTGTCGTCGCGAAGCGCCGCCGCGAACTCGCCGGGATCGACGCGTCCGTCCTCGCGGGGCCGCACGAACGTGACCTCGAGGTCGTCCCGCGCGCGCAGGAGCCGGTGGATGGCCGAGTGCTCGATGGCGCTCGACACCACGTGCTTCCGCGGTTCCGCCGCGACGAGCGCGCCGAGCAGCCCGAGCCGGTCGGCCTCCGTGCCGCCGGACGTGAACACGGTCTCGGATGGTCGCACGCCCAGCCACGCGGCCACCGCCGCGCGCGACTCGCAGAGCAGACGCGCCGCCGCGCGCCCCGCGGCGTGCAGCGACGAGGGATTGCCGTAGACGTCGTTCGCCTTCGCGATCGCGTCGATCACCTCGCGCAGCGGGCGGGTCGTGGCGTTGTTGTCGAGGTAGACGCGGTCCATGAGCGGGGTCAATTCTCTCCGCGCGAAGGCGCACCGGCCCTTGTAATCGTCCGCTCCGACAGGTCCCCGCATGAGGTGCATCTTGAAGTGGACTCCCGGTCTCGTCCTCGTCGCCGCGGCGTTCGCCGTGTCGTGCAGCAGTCCGCCCGCGCCCGTCGCCGACGATCGGGAGCCCGCCAAGGCGCCGCTCTCGCAGGTTCCCGACGCGCCCGCGGCCCCGGCGATGCCCGCTGGATCGGGCGTCTCGGTCGTCCCCGGCGACCCGATGGGCGTCGTCGTGAAGAAGCTCGCGAACGGGCTGACGCTGATGGTCTGCGAGAACCACGAGGAGCCGCGAGCGGAGTGCTGGATCACCACGCGTGCGGGCAGCGCCAAGGACCCGGCCGACGCGACCGGCCTCGCGCACTACCTCGAGCACATGAACTTCAAGGGCACGTCGAAGCTCGGGACGATGGACTGGGCGAAGGAGAAGCCGCACCTCGATCGCATCACCGAGATCTACGACGAGCTCTTCGCGACGACCGACCCTGCCAAGCGCGCCGAACTCTACAAGGCGATCGACGCCGAGAACGTGGCGGCGAGCGGGTTCGAGGTGCCGAACGAGATCGACTCGCTCTACGACGGCCTCGGCTTCCGCGGGACGAACGCCTTCACCAACACCGACCAGACGAGCTACACGGTCAACATCCCCGCGAACCGCATCGACACTTGGGCCGCGATCGAGTTCGAGCGCTTCACCGATCCGGTCTACCGCCTCTTCCAGACGGAGCTCGAGGCCGTCTACGAGGAGAAGAACCGCGCGATGGACAACCCCGCGTGGGCGGACCACGAGGCGAAGCTCCTCGCCCTCTACCCCGATCATCCGTACGGCACGCAGACGACGATCGGCACCACGCAGCACCTGAAGAACCCGTCGCTGACGAAGATCTACGACTACTTCCACAAGTGGTACGTGCCCGGAAACATGATCGTCGCGGTGTCGGGCGACTTCAAGGCCGCGGACGCGATCGCCGTCCTGGAGAAGCGCTTCGGCGCCTTCCCGGCGAAGCCGGTTCCGCCGGACCCGGTCCACCAGATGGCGCCGCTCGAGGGAGTGACGCGGGTCGAGCTCCGGTTCGAGGCGCAGGAGCAGGTGCAGATCGCGTGGCGCACCGTGCCGCCGACGCACGGGGACGCCGACGCCCTGAAGCTCGCCGACATGATGCTCGCGAACGGGAGCACGGGCCTCATCGACGTCAACGTGAACCAGAAGCAGGTGCTCCAGAACGGCGGCGCCAGCCCCGAGTTCCTCGTCGAGGGCGGCTGCGAGACGATGGTGGGAGTGGCGAAGAACGGCCAGCCGCTCGAGGAGGTCGAGAAGATCCTGCTCGAGCAGATGGAGCTCCTGAAGTCGGGCGCCTTCGACGAAGAGGACATGAAGGGCGCCCTGACGCAGTTCGAGATCGGCGACAAGCAGGGACTCGAGTCGAACCGCAACCGCGTGTCGTCGATGACCGAGGCCTTCATCCACGCGCAGCCGTGGGCGTGGAAGGTCAACGAGATCGAGCGCATGCGCCGTCTCTCGAAGGACGACGTCGTCAAGGCGGCGCAGAAGTACTTCGGCCCGGACTACGTCGTCGTCTACCGCCGCACCGGCAAGCCCGAGATCCCGAAGATCGAGAAGCCGGGTTTCACGCCCGTGAAGATCGACGCGTCGCGGCACTCGCCCTTCTACCAGGCGCTCCTCGCCGAGCCCGCGGCGCCGCTCGAGCCGCGCTTCCTCGAGGCGGGGCGCGACTACAAGTCGAAGGACCTGAAGTCCGGTCAGCTCGTCTGGGCGAAGAACCCCGCGAACGACCTCTTCCAGATCGGCTTCGCGTTCGAGGTCGGGACGGACAACGATCCGCGCCTCGCACTCGCGCTGTCGCTCCTCGAGTTCGGCGGCGCCGGCGACCTCGACGCGCTCGAACTGAAGCGGAAGCTCTACTCCATCGGCTCGTCGATGTCGGCGGGCGCCGGACGCCAGGAAGCCGTCGTCACCGTCACCGGACTCGACGCGAACCTCGAAGAGAGCCTCGCCCTGCTCCGCGAGCACTTCGCGAAGCCGACGGGCGCGTCGCAGGCCGACCTCGACAAGCTCGTCGAGCGGATCGTCGGCGCGAGGGCGAAGCAGAAGATCGACGCGCGCGCCATCAACGGCGCGCTCGGGGGCTTTGCCCAGCGCGGCGCGGACAGCGACTTCCTGCGCCAGCCGACGAACGAGACGCTCAAGGCCTTCCGCGCGGACGACCTCCTCGCGGCGGCGCGCGACCTCTGGAACTACTCGCGCAAGGTGCAGTACGTCGGCACGCGGACGATCGACGAGGTTGCGAAGCTCGTCGATCTCCCGCCGCTCTCGGGCGGGTTCGAGACGCTGAAGCCGGCACCGGCGCGCACGGCGCTGCGCCTAGTCGTCCCCGAGAAGCCGCGCATCCTCTTCGTCGACAAGCAGTCGGCGCAGACGCAGGTGACGCTCCTCTTTCCGGACGGCAGGTACGACCGTCCGGCGGTGCCCACGCACCGTGTCTACAACGAGTACATGAGCGGCTCGATGGGCGCCGTGGTCTTCCAGGAGATCCGCGAGTCGCGCGCGCTCGCGTATGCCGCCGACACCTCCTACCGGGACGCTTCGTGGAAGGAAGACGACAACCTGTTCATGGGCGTCCTCGGCACGCAGGCCGACAAGACGCTCGACGCGATCGACGTGCTCATGCGCATCGTGAAGGAGATGCCGGCCGCGGAGGTCCGTATGACGAACGCGAAGCGCACGATCGACGAGACCTATCGCTCGGCGCGCGTCGGCTTCCGCATGATCCCCTCCGTCGTCCTCGGATGGTGGCGCCAGGGCCTCGACGGCGATCCGCGTCCGTGGAACTGGGAACAGGTGAAGAAGATGACGCTCGCGGACCTCGTGACGTTCTCGTCGCGGTGGAAGTCGATGCCCTACACGATCACGATCGTGGGCGACAAGTCGCGGTTCGACATGGCCAAGCTTGCGCAGTTCGGCGAGGTCGTCGAGATGAAGCCCGACGAGCTCTTCGCCTGGTGACATCCGGGATCGGAGAAGCATCGCGCGGCTGAAGGACCCCCGCATCGTCGCCGCCGCTCTCGCGGCGGCGGTGCGCGCGCTCGTCAACTGGCAGGCGTGGCAGCGCAACTCGATCGTGAGGACGCCGCGGCTCGACGCCGAGTACTACCTCGCGTGGGCGGGCGACATCGCCTCGGGCGACCTGTTCGGGCGCACGGGAACGCTCGGCGGCGAGCCGTTCCTGCTCAATCCGCTGTACGCGTACGCGATCGCACCTCTCGTGCGCGTGTTCGGCGCGACGCCGGCGCCGGTGCTCGTGTTGCAGACGATCCTCGCGGCGGGGACGGCGGCACTCGCCGCGGCGGCCGCGAGACGCTGGGCCGGGAACACGGCCGCGTGGATCGCGGGACTGGCAGTCGCGTTCTCGACGGCGCTGACGCACCTCGACGGATACGTCTCGGTGTCGGGCCTCGCCGCGTTCCTCGTGGCGGGGACGTGCTTCGCGTGCGCGCCGCGAGACGGTACCGACGGTGCGCGGCGTCCGCTCGTCGCCGGCGTGTGGCTCGGGCTCTCCGCGCTCGCGCGCCCGGTGGCGCTCTTCGCGCTGCCGTTCGTCGCGTGGCTCTTCGCGACGCGCACTGACCGGAAGGCTCGCGCCGTCGCCGCCGTGCTGCTGCCGTTCGCGCTCTGCGCCGCGCTGTCGTTCGCGCGCAACGCGGCGGTGTCGGGCGAGCGCGTCGTCTTCACCGCGGCGAACGGACAGAACCTCTATCTCGGCAACAACCCCGAGGCGCGCCGCCTCCGCGCGATGTTCACGGACGAGTTCCGTTTCGCGCCGCGCGAGATGCACGAGGACGCGAAGTTCCGCGTGGCGTCCGAGATCTCGCGCGAGCCGGCGCGCAGCGAGATCTCGGACTGGTACGCGGCGCTCGCCGTCCGTGAGATCGGCGAGAACCCGGGCGCGTCGCTCGCGTGGTACGGCGAGAAGCTGCGGTGGTTCTTCTCCCCGGAGGAGCCGGCGTCGAGCGCCGACCTCGACTACGACCGCACGCTCACGCCGATGCTCCGCCTCGCGTTCGTGCCGACGTGGCTCCTCGCCGCGTTCGCCGTCGCGGGCGCGGTCGCGTGCCGCGCGCGGCGCGATCTCCTCCTCGGTCCGGGCGCGATCGTCCTCGCGCACGTCCTTGCGTCGACGCTCGCCTTCCCGCTCTCGCACTACCGCAGCCCTGCGATCCCGGCGATGGCGATCCTCGCCGCTTGCGGCGTCGCAGCGGCGATCGACGGGCTGAGATCCGGCGCGGGCCGTGTGTTCGCGGTCGTCGTCGTGACCGCTGGGATCTTGGCCGCCGCGGGTTCGATCGGGCCGCAGCCCGCGTACCGTCGCGATCAGCTCCTCGTCAACGCGGGCGTCGCCGATCTCCACCGCAACGACCTCGATTCGGCCGAGCGCAACGCGCGTGCTGCGCTCGCGCTCCAGCCGGCGTGGCTGGGCGCGGTCGGGGGGATGATGGAGGTCGGGGCGGGAGGGCCGTGAACCGGACTCGCTACTTCGCCGGCCGTTCCCGCTCCGCCGCCAGCACCTCGGCGACGTCCGCCGCGAACGCCTTCGCCGCCGCGTCGAGCCCCGTCTTCAGGGCCCGGACGACCGCCCCCGGGTTCCGGGCCGCGGCCTTCTCCGTCCGGGCGTAGGTCCGCCGGAGGATCTCCTCCCCGTCCGAGACCCGCACGAGGACGACGC
>JANNHP010000338.1:0-2736 GCA_031404455.1 Planctomycetia bacterium
CGCGACGAGGTCCGCGGTGTCCTCGTCGGCCTCGCGCTTCGCAGCCGCCGCAGCGAGGGCCGCTCGTCGGACGGAACCCCGGTGCGCATCGGTCGCCAGGTTCCGCACGAACCGCCGCAGCCACCCGCGGAGCGCCCCCGCCTCGCGCGGCGGCTTCGTCAGCGCGATGACGGCCGCATCCTGCGCGACGTCGTCGGCTGTCGCGCGGTCGGCGATCACGCTCCGCGCGAGGGCCTGGAGCCACGCGCCGTCCTCGAGGAGGCGCGCGACGGGCGGAAGGTCGGGGCTGTCGGCGGTCATCGTCTGCTACGGAGACGTCTCGGGGGCGGCCGGGGAGTTCAACTCGGCCGGTCCGGCCTCGGAGAGCTGCCGGAAATGATCGGCTTCGCCGCCACCGATCGCCCCCTCCTTCGTGCGAACATTCCCGGTTCGTGAAGGGATTCGCCCCGCGGCTACGTCCCTGTCACGGAAGCAGATGACGCACGAAGCACCGTCCCCCGAGTCGCTCCTCGAGCACCGCGAGTGGCTGCGGGCGATCGCCCGGAGTCTCGTCGCCGACGAGAACGCCGTGGACGACGTGGAGCAACGCACCTGGCTCACCGTGCTGCGCAACCGGCGGCCGGTGACGTCGGCGCGCGGGTGGCTCCGGCGCGTCGTGCGGAGCGCCGCGATCGACGAGCACCGGTCCGAATCGCGGCGTCAGGCCCGCGAGGAGGGCTCGGCGCGTCCGGAGGCGTTGCCGCCGACCGATCACCTCGTCATCCAGATGGAGGCGCAGCGCGCCGTCGCGGCGGCGGTCTCGGGACTTCCCGAGCCGTACCGCACGACGGTGCTGCTCCGGTACATCGAGGAGCTGTCGGTGAAGGACGTCGCCGGGCGCATGGCCGTGCCGGTCAAGACGGTCGAGACGCGCCTGTGTCGGGCGCTGGCGCTCCTGCGCGAAGCCCTCGACCGCGACTTTGGGAACCGCCGCGCGTGGTGCCTCGTGCTGCTTCCGCTGACGAAGTCGAGGTTCCCGATCCCGATCGGGGCCGCAACCGCGGGGGCGACGATCATGGCGGCGAAGACGAAGGCGGTCGTGGCGGCGGTGGCGCTCGCGCTGCTCGCGTCGGGTGTCGTGTGGACGGCGACGTCGGGCACGGACGAGTCGTCTGCGCCGCCCGCGGCTCGGGACCTCGCGATCGTCCCCGAGAAGGCCGGGCGGACGCGCGACCACGCCGCCGGCCCGAAGTTCGCGGTCTCGGGACGCGTGCGGAGCCGTCACGACGGCCGCGTCGTCGCGGGGGCGCGCGTCTCCGTCGAGGGCACCGTGCGCGGCGCGGCGGAACTCGCGGTCGACAGCGCCGACGACGGACGGTTCCGGATCGACGGCGCGACCGTCGGGCGTCTGCACGTCGCCGCGCCGCGACTGCGCGCGGCGGTCGTCGAAGTCGCGGCGCCCGCGACGAGCGGCGACGCGGTCGATGTCGGCGACGTCTGGCTCGACGGATCGGCGTCGCTGGTCGTCGAGGTCCTCGGCCCGGCCGATGCGAAGATCGGCGGCGCTGAGGTGGCGCTCGTCCGGCGCCGCCACCAGGGCGAGATCGCCACGACGAACAGCTACCTGCGCGAGATGGCGGACCCGGACTTCGCACGCACCGTGCTCGGCTCGGCCCGCTCCGGTGCGGACGGCATCGCGCGCTTCGAAGCGATCGCTCCCGGCGTCCACGAGATCGTCGCTCGCGCGCCGGGGTTCGCCTCCGCGGGCAACTCGTGGGTCGAGGTGCCGCCCGATCGCGACGAGACGACGACGACCGTGCGACTCGTTCCGGCGCACCGCGTGTCAGGCCGCGTCGTCACCGCGGCGGGCGAACCCGCGGCCGACCGCCTCGTCGATGCGGGAGCGATCGGCTGGGACACGCGCGGCTTCGTCCGCACGGGCGCCGACGGACGGTTCGTGATCGACGACGTCCCTGCGGGCGACGTGAGCCTCCGCGTCGGCCGCGCGCGCGGCACGAACCCGGTGATCGCGATCGTGCGCGTGCCCGACGTCTCCGAGATCGAACTCCGCCTTCCGGCGATGGGCGCCGTCTTCGGAACCGTGACGCTCGCCGACGGCCGGCCGGTCGCGGACGCGGAGGTCGGAGTCGAGACCAACTGCGGCTGGAACCAGCACGCCGACGCGATCGTCCGCACCGATGCGGACGGACGCTGGCGAATCGACGAGATCCCCGCAGGGACGCTCGGCCGGTTCGTCGTGCGACACGCCGGGCTCTGCCACGTCGGCCCGCGCCTCGAGGGCGGGAAGCTGAACGACCGCCGGAGCGGGAAGGAGTCGGGCATCGACGCTCGCGTCCTCGCGGGCGGCGAACTGCGCCTCGACGCGACGATGGCGAAGGGCGCGCGTCTCCACGGGCGCGTCGTCGGTCCGGACGGCGGCGTCGCGGGAGCGTGGGTCTATCTGCATCTCAAGCCGACGAAGGCCGGTCAGGAGTGGGAGACCGCGGTGGCCGACGGCGACGGCCGGTACGAGTTCGACTTCCTCCCGCCCGGGCCCGGGGCCGCCGTCCCGCTGCACCCGTCGTACGTCCACCCGGACATGCCGAAGGACGCGACGAGGGAACTCGGCACCGCACTCGGCGCGGGGTCGCTGCCCGCGTCGCTGACGTTCGACCTGCCCGAGGGCGGAGACGTCGTGCGCGACTTCACGATGGTCGCCGGGACGCGCGTCGCGGGTCGCGTGACGGGTCCGTCGGG
>JANNHP010000339.1:0-2466 GCA_031404455.1 Planctomycetia bacterium
AACACCTACGGCCTCGCGAACAAGTTCTTCGAATCGATGATGTGCGGCGTGCCGATGGTCGCGTCGGCGACGCCCGCCGTCGCGCCGGTCATGGAACGCGTCCGCGCGGGGCTCGTCTATCCCGCCGAGTCGCCGCAGGACCCCGCGGCGCTCGCGGCGGCGGCGAAGCGTCTCTGCGAGGACCGCTCGCTCTGGACGTCGTGCCGCGCCGCGGCGCTCCGGGCCGCGCGCGACGAGTTCAACTGGGAGCGCGAGGGCGCGAAGCTCGTCGCCGTCTACGAGCGTCTTGCGGCGCGCTGACGCCCACATCCTCGGATAGGATCTCGCCGTCCGGGCGGACGCCGGAATCGGAGAGGAGGGTCGGACGTGACGAAGCGTGCCGAAGACGCCGACGTCCTCTTCCGTCGAGGGCTCGCCGCCTGGGACGACGCGCCCCGTGCGCTTCGTTGCTTCCTGGGTGCCGCGGAACGCGGTCACGTCGAGTCGATGTGCATCGCCGGGAAGTGGCTCGCGTTCGGGTTCGGCACGAAGCCGAAGCCGAAGGTCGCGTACGAGCTCACGACTGCGGCGGCGGCGCTCGGCTCCGTCGAAGCGCGCTGGCGTCTCGCGCGGTTCGGCCTCATGGGGCTCGGGACGCGGAAGAACCTCACGAAGGCGGCCGCGGACGCCGTCCGCGGATGGCGTGAGACGGGCTACGCCCGGTTCGCGAACCTCGCGGGGGAAGCGTTCGACTTGAAGCGGGACCCTCGCCGGTCGTTCCGCTGGCACCTTCGCGGCGCGCTCGCGGGCAACGTCGATTCGATGACGACCGTGGGCGTCGGCTACCGGTACGGCACCGGGGTGAGGCAGGACCTCCGCGAGGCGGTGCGGTGGTACCGGAAGGCTGCGCGACGCGGATGCCTGCACGCGATGAGCAACCTCGGCATCTGCCACAAGAACGGCGAGGGCGTGGCGAAGTCCAAGCAGCGAGGCCTCTGGTGGCTTCGTCGCGCGGCCGCGGGCGGCCACGAAGGTGCGAGGTCTATTCTCGCCTCGATCGAAGGCGGGGACGCGCGGACCTCGAGAGGACGGCGCAAGTCCCGGGTCAGCGCTGCGGCGTCCGGAACGAAGCAACCACGCCGGTCGCGAGGAACCTGAAGCCGCGCCGGCGCTCCGCCCACGACGCCGCCGCGCGGGCGAGGCCGGGCGCGATCGTCGTCATCGGCCACGGCAGGAGCAGCTTGTTGTAGTGGATGGCTCGCACGAACGGGCAGCCCTCGGCCTCGAACATCGCGCGGAAGGCAGCGTCGGTGAGTTCGTCGCGGCGCAGCGGGTCGGCGGACTTCCGCGCGACGAGCCGCGCGGTGCCGCGGAAGGGCGCCGTGATCCGGAGCATCTTCCCGTTGAGGCTCCCGCGGCGCGGCGTCGAGAAGACGAGCAGACCGCCGGGCTTCGCGACGCGGCGCGCCTCGCGAACGACGGCGCGCGGGTCGTCGAAGTACTCGAGGAGGCCGAGGCCCACGACGAAGTCGAACGACGCGTCGCGCTCCGCGAGCTTCGTCACGTCGCCGACCGCTGCGGTGAACGTGTCGGGACGGCCGAGCGCGCGCAGGTTCATGCGCGTCGCCTCGACCATGTTCGGGGCGGCGTCGATGCCGAGGTACGCGGCGGCGCGCGCGGTGTCGGTGCTGTCGAGGAGCGACCCCGTGCCGCAGCCGAGGTCGAGGACGCTCCGGCCCTCGAGCTCTCCGCAGAGCTCCAGCGCCGCGGCGCGCCGCGCGAGGAAGCTGTGACTGCGCGGGTTCGCGGCGTCGTAGAGCTCGCCCCACCGCACGTAGCGGTCGAAGTGCTCGGTGACGGCCGACTGGCGATCGCTCATCGCGCGGACTCCGCGAGCGACGACTTCGCCGCGAGCACGGCGACGGACGCCTCGTCGTCGATGGCGACGCGCGGCATGCGGAAGGCGTCGTCGGACGCCGAAGCCGCGCGCGGATCGGTCGTCCACGCCGACTCGTAGCCCGCGCGCTTCACGGCGGCGACGACGCGCGGATCGTGGTCGCCGCTCGGGTACGCGAAGTGACGCACCGGGCGGCCGAGCCACGATTCGAGGTCGTCCTTCGAACCGCGCAGCTCGGCATCGACGGCGGCGTCGCCGAGTTGCGAGAGCTGCGGGTGCGTGCGCGAGTGGCTCCCGATCTCGACGACGGCGGGGTCGAGCGCGCGGAGCCCCCCGAGGTCGACGATCCGGAGCGCGGCGATCCGCTCCGCGGGCGGATCGCCGGCGGCCGCGATCAGTTCGGCGACGAGCGCGTCGCGACGCGACGCATCGGCCGTCTTGATCACCTGCTTCGCCTCGATGGCGACGTACGCGCGGGTCCACGACGAGAGGCTCCACGTCCGACCCTGGAACACGAGCCGGTCGTGCGGGCTCGCGACGACGGCCGCCTGCACGCGGTCGAACCAGAACGGCTCCGCGGCGCCGACGAG
>JANNHP010000340.1:0-3449 GCA_031404455.1 Planctomycetia bacterium
CGCGCACGAACGGCGCGGCCCAGAACTCGAGCGCGTCCTTCGGCGTCACGCCGACGCCGACGCCGACGTAGACGCCCGGGACGAGCGGCGGCGTGCCGGGAAGCGCATCGCCAGTGACGAAGGCCGCCTCGACGGCATCGAACGTCGGGACGACGAAGCCCTGGTCGAAGACGGGCTCGTGCTGCGAGAGTTCGTGCAGACGCTTCACCGCTTCGCCGAAGAGCATGCGGTCGCCCTTGAAGCCCTCGTAGTCGGCGAAGCTGAGGAACTTCTCGAGCACGCCGAACGGATCGTCGCCTCCCGGCGCTCGGATGCCGGGAGCCGGCCCGGGGGTTCGGGCCACGTACGCATCGACGCGGGCTGCGAGCGCCGCGTGCGCGGCGTTGGTGGGGTCGAGCGTCTCGCGCGCGTCGCGGACGTAGAACCAGCTTGAGCCGCTCCACTGCTCGCGTCCGCGCTCCTCGTCGCGAAGCGCGCAGTCCACGACGAGTTGCCGGTCGGTCGTGCCGAACGTCGGCTCGTCGCTGCGACATTCGCCGTCCGTCGCCTTGACGGAGTACCGCTTCCACGTCTCGATGAGGCCGCGCGGGTCGTGAAGGGTCTCGACTTCGCGTCCGTCGAGCGACGGCACGAGGTCCCCCGCGCGGCGGAGTCCGACCGTCGCGCGCGTGCCGTCCGCGCCGAGCGCGGTCCACGTAGCGGTCATGCGCGCATGCCGCGGCGCTGGGTGCTCGAGCGTCTCGATGCGCGGTCCTTCGCCGACGAGCGGACCTGCGAGCCGGGGGAGTTCGGCGGGGAGCGATTCCCCACCGTCCCAGGTCGTCACGACGATGAGATTTGTCGCGCCTTCCGGACTGGCGGCAGCCCGCGCGACGCCGAGGACGCGCGGATCGTCCTTCAACGACTCGACGAACCGGTCGATGCGGTCGCGTCCTGCCGTCATCAGCCGTTCATCCACGCCGCGCCGCCTCGGCGCGGCGTGGGCGAGGTGGGACTCGAACCCACAGGCTCCGACTCGCGCCGGAAAGGGATTTTAAGTCCCTCGCGTCTGCCGTTCCGCCACTCGCCCAAGGTGAACTCCGACAACGACTTGCGACGATCCACGCGACTCGCCCGAAGCCGTCGGCTACTTGGCAGGCTACTCAGTGAACCCGGAAGCTCGGCCTCGGATCGACGCTCGGCGGACGACGGCTCGGCCACGTTCATCAGCTCCCGGCGGCGCGTGCCGCGTCCGGCGCGGGCGTGCTCGCAAGGTAGGCTTCCAACCTGTCCCGCGCGCGCAGCGTCGCGTCCGTCGGCGAATGGTGCCCGTAGCGGAGAACCATCGCCAACGTCTTGTGACCGAGCATCCGGCCGACGTCGGGCAGCGGCGTCCCGGCGCGGACGAGGTTCGTCGCGCAGAGGTGCCGCAGGTCGTGGAACCTGAGGTGCGGGAGCTCCGCCGCCTTCACCGCGTCGTCGTAGAGCTTGCGATGGTTCGCGGGGAAGGACTCCGGGATCCACGCGAACACGCGATCGGGCGCGTTCAGGGGGATCGTCCGGCCGTCGCGGAGCCGTTCGAGCTCGGCGCACGTCGCGCCGGTCAACGGGATGTCCCGCGGTTTGCCGTTCTTCGAGACTCGGACCGTGAGCGAGCCGCGGACGGCGTCCACGTCGCGCCACTCGAGCCGCAGGAGCTCCGAGAGCCGCAGGCCGGTGTAAAGCGCCACGAGGACGAGCGGACGGATCTCCGCGTGGCACTCGGCGAGGAGGCGCGCCTGTCCGGCGAGGTCCACGAACGGCACCGGCCGGAGCGGCTCCGACGGCCGCGCAAACCCCCGGACCGGGTTCTCGCGGCAGTAGCCGAGCGCCGCCGCCTTCTTGAACATGGCCGAGAGGAGCGAGAGGTCCCGGTTGCGCGTCGCGATCGACTTCGACGACGCGCGACGAATGATGAACCGCTCGACGTCCTCGCGCTGGATCGAGGAGACGGTCCGCGTGCCGAAGTGCGGCGAGACGGTGTTGTTGATCTTGTTCCGGAGACTCCGGAGCGTCGTGGGGGAGTGCGTCCGCTCGATGATCCCGAGGTACTCCTCCGCGAACTTCTCGAACGTCACTTCCGTGATCGGCCGGACGCCGAGGACGGTCTCCTCGAACACGTCGCGCCGGACCTTGGCGACGAACTCGACCGCCTCGGCGCGCGTGCTCCCCGCCTTCCGCCAGACCTGCCGCCCGCCCACCTGGAGCCGGGCGTAGAAGCCCGGGCGGCACGGCTCCTTCGAGTTCGAGGCGACGGGCCGACCGTCGGACTTGCGCCGCCGGAAGATCGAGCCGAAGTCAGACCGACTACGCTTCGCCATGACGTTCCTCCCCGCGTTGCGCCTTGCCCGCTGGTGTCTCGGCGATCCACGCTTCGATGAAGCGCAGGCCGGGACCACGCGGCACCATGACGCCCGTTTCGTAGCGCGCGATCGAGACGACGTGAACGCCGAAGAGGTCCGCCGCAGCTTGCTGCGTCAGGCCCCGTCGGATGCGAGCCGCCCGGAACCGCTCGGCGAACGCGCCGCGCCGTCCCTTCTTCACCCGCGGCCGTCCTCGTCGCGCCATGCGTGATTTATAGCGTATCGCGTGGCGCTGTCAAGCGGGAGAGAGCGAGCGGAGCGGCGTCACGCTGGCGCCCGCGGAGCCGGTCCGCGGCGGAGCGCACGCGCGCCGCGCGATCGTCGCGCGACTCGTGCGCCTTCAACCATGCGAGGAGCGAGTCGAGTAGGACGAGGACTCGCTTCCCCTTGCGGATGCACGGCACGGCCTCGCGTGCGATGAACTCGCGGGCGGCGCGTTCGGACTGGAGGCCGAGCAGCTCGGCGACGTCGGCGACGGTGAGCACGGGCGGGAGCGTGGAGCGGCGGGCCTCGACGGTCGTGGCCGTCATGGCGCGTCTCCGGGTTCCGCGTCGCGGCACGAGCTGCGGGCGGCGTCGGACCTGCCTCGGTCCGAGGACGTGCCTCCGAGCGGCGCCAGGGCACGACGCTTCCCGTCCGCGTCGGTCGCGCGCATCGTGGCGGCGTCGGCCGCGACGTCGAGGAGCGCGAGGAACTCGGCGCGGACGACGAGCTCGTGACTTGTGCCGAGGTCGCCGCCACGGCCGACGAGCGCGGCCGTGGCGAGATCGACGCGCCGCGCCCGCGCCAGCTCCACGAGGACGCCAGCCAGTACGGGCCAGCGTGAGGCCGCACCGATGCGGTTCCACTCGTCGCGCGTCAGCCCGCCTCCGAACGCATCGGCCCGGCTCGCGCTCGCGGCCCGCAAGGCCGACCGGAAGCGCCGGAGCGGAAGACCTGCAAGCCGAGCGTGGAGCGCCCCACGCTCACGTTCGAGCCGGTCGCGGTGACCGCGCGCAGCGAGCGGGACCGAGAGAGGACGAAGCCCGGCCCGCCACGCCGGCGAGCTCGGATCGGACACGCCGATCC
>JANNHP010000341.1:0-10297 GCA_031404455.1 Planctomycetia bacterium
CAGCTTCACCGTGACAGTCAACACAGACACCACTAGGACGGACGATCGGGGGGGGTCGAAAGTGTGAGTTGTGTGGTGAGGAACAAGGTGGGCGGCGGGAAGGTAACCGGCACTGTGGCAGCCGAGCCGCAATACAGAATCGTCCGGTTGGTCGGACATTGAATGACGGGAGGAGTGGTGTCTGTGTTGACTGTCACGGTGAAGCTGCAGGTGCTGCGATTCGTGCAATCGTCGGTCGCGGTGCAAGTAACGGTGGTGGTGCCGACCGGGAACTGGGTTCCGGAAACAGGGCTGCAAGTGACGGCGGGCGTCGAGCCGAAGTCCGTCGCGGTCGGCGCAGGAAAGTTCACGACAGCGCCTGATCGGTCGCATGTGAAAACGACCATGTTCGACGGGCACTGAATGACCGGCCGAGTGGTGTCGCTGGGACGCTCTTCGGGGACGGCCCGCGAAGCTCAGCCCCGCGCGGCCGGTCCGTTCTCGGCGACCCCCGCCGAAGGGGCCGCAGGCTTCCCGCGCGTGAGCCGGTGGAGCACCCACACGCCGGTCGCGGCGAGGCTCGCAAGGACCAGCGCGGCGAGTCCGAGCATCCAGACGGGGGCGCGCTCGACGAACTCGCGTGACTCCCACGCGCCCATTTCGGGGCACGCGGCTCTCAGTCGTCCGCAGATGTAATCGGTCCGTTCCCTCCAGAGCGGGAACTCCTCAGCCTTCGGCGGCCTCGTGCTCCCTACGGCCACGCTGACGACGTCCGGCGAGATCTCGACGTTCGCCGTGATACCCCCGCGTTCGCACCAGGAGTGCGTGCCATCGTCCGTGGGTCCGCTCCGCACGATCTTGATCTCGTGATCGTTGCTCACGACGTCCCGGAGACGCGCCGGATCCACGTCGGCGCACGATGCGCGCCGCCTCACCGAGCAGTACGGGTCGTAGACGCAGTTGGCGGCGACGAGAACGGCGAGGAGCAACGGCCACCACATCCACGGCGCGGACTTCATGGCCAGTACCACGGACTCCGGATCTCCACGCCCCCGTGCCCGCGGGGCGGGCGTGGCATGTCCAGCAGCGGGACGTCGTCGATCGAAACGTCGTCGATGGTGATCGAGTACGAACTCGACGTCGGCATGCGAGCGAGTTCGTCGAACGGCCGTCCCCGCACGATGACCGCCTGCTCGCTGCGTGTGCAGTACATCACGTGCGTGGACCCGGCGCGAACCGCTGCGTCGATACATCGCAGCACAAGCTCGGTGGAGACGGACGCGGGAACGTCGATCCAAGCCGCGAACAGAACGCCCGGCGAAGGCGCGCGCCCACGGATCGCCGAGTACAGACGCTCGGGCGATCCGCCCTTCCCGGAGGGATCGACGCGAACCAGCAGGCGGACCGCCTTCCGCTCCGCAAGCGATTGAAGCGGGAACGACCCTTCCGGGACCTTCGACGGAGGAACGCCCAGCGCGCCGCGCGATCCGTCGCGTTCATCGGCGGCGGCGAACCACAGGCGCGAAAAGCCCGACTCGATGCAGTCCTCCCAGAGCCGCAGCGTCGCTCCCCAGGGAAGCCGTCCGTCCACGGAAAGGAGCACGCTCTCGTCGCTGACGCGAGCGTCGGGTCTCGCGCCTTCGATTGGGTGTCCTGTTCGCCTGACGTCCGCCTGGAGAATCGCGACGAGTTCGGGTTCAGTGCAACGTCGCCCGTTCCATGTCAGGCGACCATCCGCGGCGGCTTCGATGACTCGCGGCGTCGAGGACGATGGCAGGTCTCCGAGAACCGCCAGGCGAGGGAGTGTCGGGGAGAGCGCTTCCTCTCCCGCGGGTTCGACCACGGTCGAGTCGTTGCACGCAGCGAGCAGGACGACGACAGCCAGGCAGATCGGCGCTCGCACGATGTCCGCCACGCTACTCGCCTCCTGGGGGCGGTTCCCCATCTCCGGTCTCAGTCCGGTTCCACCGTGCGCGCGGGGACGGACTCCACAATCTCGCTTCCGCAACGGCGCGCCCTCGGCACCGGTGGCGTCGTCGCCGCCGCGGAAGCGAGATTCCAGGAGGCGCACGTCAGGGACGGTCCCCAATCGCCAATCTGAGCCTCGCAGCCGCATCGCTGCAGCGACGAGCACACGGAGCCCTCCTGCGGGCGACCTTCTCGCTTGCCGTCGGGCGGTTGGCGACGGTCGCGAAGCCGTAGTGGGGCACCGCGCCACCCTGACTAGTTGATGTCGCTTACATCGATCGACTTGACAAAAGAACCGGTTCATGGTCATCTCTCGCTGTGAAACGTGCCCGTTCCGCCGACCTCGACCGCTGGGCCGAGGCTCCGTCGCGCAAGCCGCTGATCCTCCGTGGCGCGCGGCAGGTGGGGAAGTCGTGGCTGGTCCGCGACTGGGGAACGACGCGATTCGGGCGGGTCGTCGAGGCCAACTTCGAGAGGCGCCCGGAACTGGCAGGCTGCTTCGTCGACAACGACCCGGTGGCCGTCCTGAGGAGGCTCTCCGCCCTGCTCGGTCAATCGGTACCCACCGACGGGTCGGCGCTGCTCTTCCTCGACGAGGTCCAGGCCGCCCCCGGCGTCCTCGCCAAGCTCCGCTGGTTCGCCGAGGAGGCGCCTTCGGTTCCCGTGATCGCCGCCGGGTCCCTCCTCGACTTCGCCCTCGCCGACCCGGAACTCTCGATGCCCGTGGGCCGCGTCGCCTACTTGCACCTGGAACCGCTCGGGTTCCGCGAGTTCTGCGAAGCGCTCGAGGACGGGCCGCTCGCCGCATGGCTCCGTGACGATGTCACCGCGGTCTCGATCGCCGCCGGAACGGCCCTGCCCGCGCCGCTGCACGCGAAGGCGACCGCGCGGTACCGCGAGTGGCTGATCGTCGGCGGGATGCCCGCCGCGGTCGAGGCGTGGCGCATCGGGTCGGATCCGGCGGGCGTCGCGTCGATCCACCGCGACCTCCTCGCGTCGCTCCGCGACGACTTCGCGAAGTACGCCGCGCACGCCCACCGGCGCCGTCTCGACTCGGTGCTCCTCTCCGTCGCTCGTCAGCTCGGCGGGAAGTTCGTCTATCGGACCGCCGACCCGGACGACCGGGCCGAGGCGCTACGGCGCGCCGTCGATCTGCTCGTCTCCGCGCGAGTCTGCCACCGCGTTGCGGCGTGCGGCGCGCGCGGTGTCCCGCTCGGTGCCGACGCCGACGAGCGGAGGTTCAAGCTCCTCCATCTCGATGTCGGACTCGCGTGCGCGTCGCTGGGCCTCGACCTCCGGACGATCGAGGAGGCGGCCGACGTCACGCTCGTCAACCGCGGCGCCGTCGCCGATCAGGCGGTCGGTCAGCTCCTGCGGCTCACCTACCCGGCGAACGCGGATCCGTTGCTCCACTGGTGGCAGCGCGAGCGGCACGGTTCCGAGGCCGAGGTCGATTTCGTGATCGCGCACGGATCGTGCGTCGTGCCCCTGGAGGTGAAGTCGGGCGCCGCCGGCGCGCTCCGGAGCCTCCACGGCTTCGTGGCGGATCGAGGGCTCGACTGGGCCGTCCGCGTCAACTCCGCCCCGCCGATCGTGCAGCCCGTTGACGCAGGTCTCTCGGACGGACGCAGCGCCCGTTACCGCCTGCTCTCGATCCCGGGGTACCTCGTGGAGGAACTGCCGCGACTCCTCGACGAGATCCGCGCGCTGCCGCCCGCGGAGCGGGCGCCGGGCTGAATCGCCGGCGCTCTCCGCGAGCGCGGCATCAACCGGACGATTCGCGAGTCCGCGAGAGCAGCCTCCGGGACATCGTGGCGGGGGTGGCACCTGTGATCTCCCGATGACCTTCGCCGCATAGCATCGGGCGCGGGTTCGGGAGGTCCGTCCATGAGAATTGCGTTCATCGTGCCGCTCGTCCTGGCGACGTCCGCCTGCGCGTCGAGCGCCGGCTTCGACCGCGGTGCGCTGCACAGCGAGGTCACGGAGCAGGTGGTCGTCACGGAGGCGGACATCCAGAGAGCGCTCGACGCGAAGCCGCAACTCCCGTCGCCGTTCCGGCTCGCGATCGAGTTCGTGCCCGCGCGCGAGCCGCAGTACGGCGAGGCACTGTGGGGCTGGCGTCAGGCGGACAAGCAGGTCGTCGTCGACGCCATGGCCGCGTTGAAGTCGAGGGGCATCGTCTCGGACGCGTTCGTGATCGACCCTGGGACCGTGGAGGGCGCCAACAACCGCGCGATCCGCCTCGCTGCGGCGCACGCAGGCGCCGACGCCGTGCTCGTGGTGCGGGGCGCGGGGCGGACCGACCGCTACAACAACGCGCTCGGCATCACGTACGTGGCGCTCGTCACCGCGTTGTTCATCCCCGGCACCACGACCGACGCGCTGTTCGTGACGAACGCGTCGCTCTGGGACGTCCGCAACCAGTACCTCTACCTCTCATCCGAGGCCGAGGGCACAGCCAGCCAGACCCGCCCCGGCGCCTGGGTGAACGAGCGCTCCGTCGTGTCGGAGGCGCAGGCCGACGCACTCGCTGCGCTCGCGAAGGACGTCGCCGCGCGCCTCGCGTCGATGCGGTAGGGCGCGGGGCTCGCCGCTCACCCCCGCAACCGCTTCGCCGCCTCCACCAGCACGCCCAGCTTCCCGCGCGCGACGACGTCGCTCGCCATCGGGCGGTCGGCGAAGGTCGCGAAGCCGCAGTCGGGGTTGAGGTGAATGCGGTCCGGGCCGAGGACGGCGGCGAATTCGCGGGCGCGGCGGACGACGGAGTCGACGTCCTCGATCTCCTCGGTGCGCGGGTTGACGGCGCCGAGGCCGAGCATGCGGTCCGCGGGGAGATCCGCGAGCGCGGCGGCGGTGCCGGCGCGCGGGGTCGCGTACTCGAGGACGAACTGCCGCACGTTCATCCGCGCGAAGTGGGGAACGAGCGCGTCGTAGCTGCCGCCGAGGAGGACCGATTCGTCGCGGCTCCAGTTGCCGCGGCAGACGTGCATCGCGGTCAAGGGACCGGACACGCCCTCGAACACGCGGTTGATGAGCCCGACGGCGAACGCGAGTTCCTCCTCCGGCGCCGCGGCGGCGGCGAGCGCCGCGCACATGAACGTTCGCGTCGCCGACTTCCCGGCGAAGACGAGCTCCGTCAGCACGGGCTCGTCGATCTGGATGACGTCCGCGCCCGCCGCGGCGAGCGCCAGGATCTCGGTGCGCAAGAGGGCGACGACGTCGTCGGCGAGCGCTTCGCGCGTCGCGAACGCCTTGTCGGTGATCCCCTTCACCCACGCGGAGCGCGTGACGAGATACGGACCGGGCAGCGTCACCTTGATCGGGCGCGTCGTGTGGCGGCGAAGGAACCGGAAGTCGTCGAGGACGAGACTCGTCCGCGCGCGGAGGCGGCCGCCGGCGACGGCGACCTTGATCGCGAACGCAGGGACGTCGAGCGCGGCGAGAAGCGTCTCGAACGCGGCCTTGTCCTCCACGTAGTCGAGGAGTTCGGCCAGCGTCATCAGCTTCAGGCCGTCCACGCGCCCGCAGAGGAACGAGTAGAAGTTGTCGCGCCGCTGCTCGCCGTCGGTGACGACGTCGAGTCCGGCCGATTCCTGCGCCGCGAGCGCCGCGAGGACGCACTCGTCCTCGATCGCCCGGAGGTCCGGCACCTTGCGCCGCGCGGCATCGATCAGGCGCGAAGGCCGCGGCCAGCTTCCGACCATGCTCGTGGCGAAGTGCGGCAGCGCGCTCACGACATCACGCGGAGAGAGACGGCGACGTCCACGCGCCGCGCGAGCGTCTGCGCGACGGGCGAGCGCGCGACCGTCTCGGACCAGAGCGCCGCGAGCACCTCGGGATCGGCGTCGGACGCGACGAACGCGGTGCCCTCGACGCGCGCGAGGCCGGGGTTGCCGGAGCCCTCGACGCCGAGGAAGCCGAGGATGTCCTCGCTCTTCGCGGAGAGCGACACCTCGAGGTTCCGGATCTCGACGCCGCGGCGCGACGCACGCCACGCGAAGCCGACGGTGAGGCATCCGGCGAGCGACGAGAGCAGGTACTCGACGGCGCCGGGCGCGGGATCGGCGGTGTCGAAGCTCGCGGGCTGGCCGACGGCGAACGTGTGGTTCCTCACGTACGCCTTCGCCTGCATGCCGCCCGTCCACTTCACGCGCGTCTTCCACGCGAAGTCGCGCGCGGCAGCGAAGTCGAGGGCGAGTTTGTCGTCGGCGGACTGCTTGCGGACGTAGTAGCTCGTGGACGACGCCTCGCCGGGGACAGTGTCGAGTATCGAGTGGCCGACCATGCGGCACCACGCGGGCAGATCCTCGCGGACGCTCGTCTCGCGGCTGCGGATCTCGAGCACGCCACCCGGCCCGAGCGGCGACATCGCCTCGCGGATGAGGAGGAGAAGGCCGCTCCCGCAGTCGAGATCGCCGCCCTCGAGCACGGCATCGGCGCGGGGCGTCGCCGTCATGGTCAGTACGAGACGCTCGGCGTGCCGTCGGACAGGAACTCGACGAGCTTCGCGCCGCCGACGATCGTCGCGCCGGCCACGAGGCTCAACTCGTCGAGCTTGCGCTTCTTGAAGCACGGCGAGCAGACGAAGATCTTCCCGCCGGCCTTCACGAAGTTCGCCATGAGGTCCTTGAGAGGCGCGAAGCCCTCCTCGTGGACGTCGTCGGCGTAGCCCGGCGACGCGAGGCGCACGCCCTCGATCGAGAGGAAGACCATCGTCTCCTTCTCGGACGCCGCGGCGGCGTTGGCGATGACGAAGCCCACGGTCGCCTTGTCGGCGTCGTTCTTGGCGTGGGTGATCGTGACACAGAACTTCCCGGCCATCTCAGTCCTCCCTTCGGGCGATCCAGTACCGCGGATGCTCGGCCGCGACGAGTCGGTGGCGCGTCAGCCGGCACCACGCGGGCAGATCCTCGGGGGCGCCCGGGTCGAGCGCGGTGACGAGCATCACCGCGCCCGGCGCGAGAGGAGCCATGCGGAAGCGGAGTTCCATGACGAGTTCCCCGCAGCCCATGGCCCCGGCGTCCCATTCGGTCTCGTGCTCCTGCGCGGTCACTGCACCGAACGGTAAGTGAACTTGCGCGTCCAGCCCGCCTTCTCCGCCACGGGCTTTCCGTCCACCTCGACCCAGCACTTGGGCAGGTGGTTGACGGGGCCCGCGGCGGCGGGCGGGGAGAGGGTGATGTCGCGGCCGACGGAGAACGTCACGCGGCGCTCGTCGAGACCGCCGAAGTAGAACTCCACCTTCGCGGGCTCGGCACCCCGATAGCCGTCGGCGGTCGTGAGACGCACCTTCTCGGCGTTCGCGTCGGTCGTCGGGAAGTCGCCGGCGTAGATGTCGGCGACGGCGACGTCGAGCGAGACCCACCCGATCTCCGGCGCCAGGAACTCGATCCAGCAGTGGTAGCTCGCGTCCTTGTCCTCCCCGTCGAGCTCGGGCTTGAAGAGCGATCCGTAGATCATGCGCGTCGGGATGCCCTCGGCGCGGGCCATGGCGGCCCAGAGCGAGTGGAAGTCTGTGCAGTTGCCCGTGCGGCTCGTCATGCAGTAGTCGGAGCTCCCGACCGGCGACGCCTTCTTGTTCTCCGGGTCCTTCACCCAGTACTCGATGTTGTTCAGCACCCAGTCGTAGAGGAGGCGCGCTTTCGTGACCGGGTTGGTCTCGGCGCCGCAGGCCTCGCGGGCCGTACGCCGGATGTCGTCGGTGATGACGACGTTCTTGTTCGGCTCGAGGTCCTTCGCGTAGCGGTTCAGTTCCTCGTTCGTGTAGGGGCGGCTCTTCGACGAGTCCACGTCGGGGAGTTCCTCCCAGCGGCGGACGCGGAAGTCCGTCGCGATGGCGAACTTGCCGCCCTCGGGGACCGGCCCGTGCAGGTAGAGGACCTTGCTGCCTTCCGAGTCCACCGTCACCTCGTGGGCGAGCGGCGACTCGATCTCGAGCTGCGAGACCTCCTGGAGCGGATCGTCCTGCGGCAGGACCATCCAGATCTTCACTTCCTTGCCGCCTTCGGGGATCGCGAAGTCGAAAGCGTTCTTCGCGTCGAAGGTGGCGTCCTTGCCCTTCATGGGGGCCCGCGCCCCAGGCGAACCCGAGGCGCAGGCAGCCACGGCACACACCGTGGCCAGGTACAGCATCCGTGTCTTGTTGTTCATGGTTCGTCTCAGAACTTGTAGGCGACGAACGCCACGATGCGGTCGTCGGTGCCTTCGTCGAAGCCGACGAACTCCGTGGTCCAGTGCAACCACTCGAGGCCGAGCTCGATCTCCTCGAAGGTCATGCGGCTCGCGATGTACCAGATGCGGTTCAGGTCTCGGCCGCCCGTGAGGCCGCCGGCCGAGAGGTCGTCCGATTCCGGATCGTCGAACGCGTAGCCGCCCGTCAGCGTCATCCACGACGTCGCCTTGCCGCTGAGCTCCACCCAGCCGCCCTGCGACGCGATCTTGTCGCCCGTCGTCGTGTTGACGCCCTGCAGGATGCCGCCGCGGACGTCGGTCAGGTTCGAGCCCGTCCAGAGCTCGCCCGAGATCCAGAGCTGGTCGGTGACGAGCGGGACTTTCACGTCGATGCCGTACGCGCCGCTGCCGAAGTTGCCGCGTCCCGCGATCGGAGTGTCCTGGTCCTGCGTGGCGCTGTAGCCCCACACGCCGAACTCGATGTCCTTGTCGTCCCAGTTCTTGAAGCGCACCGCGGTGCGGCCCTGCCAGACGGGGCCGCCCGACGTCTGGCCGTCGATGTAGGTGGCGCCCGGCGTGCCGGAGGCGTCGCGGTCGGTGCCGTCGACCGCGCCGTTGTCGCCCGCCATGCCCTGCAGGATCAGGGTCGTGGTCTCGCCGATCTTCGGGGTCCACTCAGCGCGGAACTGCGGGCGCCGGTCGCCGAGGTTGCCCGCGCCCCACATCACCATGTCGTTGTTGACGACGGGGTTCAGCGGAGAGATCAGGTCCTGCGTCTGGCCCGCGAGGATCGAGAACTCGTCGCACCAGACGAGCTTCAGGTACGCGTGCCGCATGCGGACCGCCGCGCGCGACGACGAGCCGGTCGCGCCGTAGAAGTCCACCTCGACCTTCGCGGTGGCGACGGCGTCGTTCAGCGACTTCACCGTCGGGCCGGCGAAGTCGAAGCCGAGCCGCGTGAGCTTGCTGCTCATGTTGAAGTCGGACGAGTCCTCCGGCGCGCGGATCGAGTCGGGCGCGGCAGTGTCCTCGCTCCGGATCCACGACGGCAGGTTCGTGCTGTTCGGCCGCGACGAGTCGTACTGCATGTCGAGGCGGACGAAGCCGTAGAGCGTGAACTTCGAGCCCTGTCTGCTGATCTGCTTCCAGACTACGGGTCCGCTGTTGTCGGCCTCTTTCGAGAGGTCCGAGATCGCGTCCGCGAGGGCCGCGCCCTCGCCGCCCGCGCCGCCCGCGCCGCGAGACACGTCGCCGCGCAGGCGGTCGATCTCCTTCTGCTGGCTCTCGACGATCTTCCGCAGCTCTTCCTGGCTGCGCTTCAGGTCCTCGATGTCGTCGGCGCGCGCGAACGCGGGCATCGCAGCGAGGAAGGACATGGAAACGGCAGCGAGTGGGATCCGGGAACGTCGCATCGCTTCATCTCCGTTGGTTCGAGGTGGGGGGGGAATCGAGTACACGACCCCTACGGAGCGAAGCGGCGGCGGATCGGTTCCGCGCGCAGTCCGGGCTAGCTGCCGGACACGGGCCTCGGGAAGACGGACCGTCCTCCGCGGAGGCCCGGCAGGGAGAGTTCCCCGCCGCCTCGCACGGAATCCCCTCAGGTGAAGGGAAGTTCGAACGGTGCTCTACCCAGGCACATCGTGAGCGGGAGATTAGAGTCTCGTGCGGATCAGGGCAACGGTCGATTCGTCAGCGGGCCGGGAATTCGAGTCATACCGTGCCAGGTCCAATTCGACGGCTCAGTCGCTCCACTTCCGCCCAGGTTCGCAACGTCGCCGCGACGCACCGCCCCGCGCGATCGGCGCGTGGACGTGGCTCGATCGGCACCGGGCTGCGGACGGTCGCGACGAGAAGTCCGACGGCGGCCGGGACGAGAGCGGCGGCATCGACACGACCGAGACGTGCTGCGCGCTCCTCTTCGCGAAGCGGGCGACGGCTCCTCACGCCGAGGTGGGAGCCCGAGCCTGATCCCAGGCTCGCGAGATGCCCCGTAACTCCGGCCCCCGGCCGGGCGTTTACAATCCGGCGCGAGGAGCAAGACCCCCAGCGCTTGGCGGACACCGACGAACTGCTCATGCGGAAAGTCGCCCGTGGCGACGTTGCCGCCTTCCGGCTGCTGATGGAGCGGTGGGAGGGGGCTGCGAAGCGGTACGCCTACAGAGTCTTTGGCGACTACCAG
>JANNHP010000342.1:0-3303 GCA_031404455.1 Planctomycetia bacterium
GTGGACTGCATCTCGGGGCCGAGCACGCTGTCCACGCCGCGGAAGCGGTTGAACGGGAAGACCGGCGCCTTCACGGAGGTCTGCTTCGGGATGCGCTCCTTCGTGAAGCCCATCGCGACGAGCTTCTCGCCCGTCATGATCCGCGCCGCGAGCTTCGCGATCGCAACGCCGATCGACTTCGACACGTACGGCACCGTGCGCGACGCGCGAGGGTTGACCTCGATGACGTAGAGCGTCTCGCGCTGGATCGCGAACTGGATGTTCATGAGTCCGATGACGGAGAGCGCCCGCGCGAGCGCGTGCGTCGCGCGACGGATCTCGTCCTGGATCGCGGGCGAGAGGCTCGTCGGCGGGATCGAGCACTGCGAGTCGCCCGAGTGGATGCCCGCTTCCTCGATGTGCTCCATGATCCCCGCGACGACGACCGTCTCGCCGTCGCAGAGCGCGTCCACGTCCACCTCGATCGCGTCTTCCAGGAAGTGATCGACGAGCACCGGACGGTCCTCGCTGATCTCGACACCGGACGCGACGTAGCCGCGGATGCCCTCGTCGTCGTAGACGAGACGCATGCCGCGCCCGCCGAGCACGTACGAGGGACGCACGAGCACCGGATATCCGATGCGGTGCGCGACCGCGATCGCCTCCTCGTCGCAGGTCGCCATGCCGCCGGGCGACTGGCGCAGGCCGATCTGGTCGAGGATCTTCGCGAACTCGTGGCGGTCCTCGGCGAGGTCGATCGAGTGCGGCGAGGTGCCGATGATCGGCACGCCAGCCTTCTCGAGAGTTTTCGCGAGCTTCAGCGGCGTCTGCCCGCCGAGTTGCACGATCACGCCGATGGGCTTCAGCTTCTCATAGACGTTCAGCACGTCCTCGACGGTGAGCGGCTCGAAGAAGAGCAGGTCGCTCGTGTCGTAGTCGGTCGAGACCGTCTCTGGGTTGCTGTTGACCATGATGGTCTCGTACCCCGCGTCGCGCAGCGCGAAGGCGGCGTGGACGCAGCAGTAGTCGAACTCCACGCCCTGCCCGATGCGGTTCGGACCCGAGCCGAGGATCATCACCTTCTTGCGTGTCGAGACGCGCGCCTCGCACTCTTCCTCCCAGGTGGAGTAGTAGTACGGCGTCGCCGCCTCGAACTCGGCGGCGCACGTGTCCACGAGCTTGTACGTGGGCAGGATGCCGCGGCGTTTTCGCTCCGCGAAAACGCTCAGAACGTCTGTTTCAAACAGGAACGCGATCTGTGCGTCGCTGAAGCCCTGGCGCTTCGCGCGGCGCATCAGGTCGTCCGAGATGTCGCCCAGATCAGCCTTCTGCGACGAATTGCGCGCCTCGCGCAATTCGTCTTCGGTCGAAGACAGCTCCTGGATCTGCGCCAGGAACCACGGGTCCACGTACGAGAGCTCGTGGACCTGCTCGGGCGTCATGCCGCTGCGCAGCGCGTACCGCAGCCAGAAGATGCGCTCCGCGTTCGGGCGCGTGAGGTTCTCGCGCAGTTCGTCGCGCGTCAGCGTCTCTCCGCGCGACAGACGGTCCTTCTTGTCGAGGCCGAGGCCGAGACGGCCGTCCTCCATGGACCGCAGCGCCTTCTGCAGCGCCTCCTTGAACGTGCGGCCGATCGCCATCGCCTCGCCGACGGACTTCATCTGCGAGCCGAGGGTCGAGTCGGCGTCGGGGAACTTCTCGAAGGCGAAGCGCGGCACCTTCACCACGCAGTAGTCGATCGACGGCTCGAACGACGCGACCGTCTTCTTGGTGATGTCGTTCTGGACCTCGTCGAGCGTGTATCCCACAGCGAGACGCGCCGCGATCTTCGCGATCGGGAAGCCCGTCGCCTTCGAAGCGAGCGCGGAGCTGCGCGAGACGCGCGGGTTCATTTCGATGACGATCATCCGCCCGGTCTTCGGGTCGGTCGCGAACTGGATGTTGCTGCCGCCCGTCTCGACGCCGATCTCGCGGATGCACGCGAATGCCGCGTCGCGCATGCGCTGGTACTCGCGGTCGGTCAGCGTCAGGGCGGGCGCGACCGTGATCGAGTCGCCGGTGTGGACGCCCATCGGGTCGAGGTTCTCGATCGAGCAGACGACCACGCAGTTGTCGTGGTGGTCGCGCATCACCTCGAGCTCGTACTCCTTCCAGCCGAGCACGCTCTCCTCGACGAGCACCTCGTGGACGGGCGAGAGCTCGAGTCCGTACTCGCAGATGTTGCGGTAGTCGGTCTTGTTGTAGGCGATGCCGCCGCCCTGGCCGCCCATGGTGAACGACGGGCGGATGATGCAGGGCAGTCCGATCTCCTTCATCGCCGCGACGGCTTCGTCCCACGACTTCACGACGACGCTCTTCGGCACGTCGAGGCCGATCTTCAGCATCGCGTCCTTGAAGAGCTGGCGGTCCTCGGCCTTCCTGATGACGTCGATCTGTGCCCCGAGGAGCTTCACGCCGTACTTCGCGAGCACACCGTGCTCGTGGAGATCGATCGCGGTGTTGAGGCCCGTCTGCCCGCCGAGCGTCGGCAGCACCGCGTCGGGCCGCTCCTTGGCGATGATCTTCTCGATCGCCTCCCACGTGATCGGCTCGATGTACGTCCGGTCGGCCGTCTCCGGGTCCGTCATGATCGTGGCGGGGTTGGAGTTGACCAGGATGACGCGGTAGCCCTCCTGGCGCAGCGCCTTGCACGCCTGCGTGCCCGAGTAGTCGAACTCGCACGCCTGGCCGATCACGATCGGCCCGGACCCGATGATCAGGATGGACTTGATGTCGTCGCGTCGGGGCATTCGCGGCGTGTTCTAGCAGACGCGCGCGACGACGCGGAGAGACGGCGTCGCGTCAAAGGGTGTGAGGAAACCCCGCGCGAGCGTCGGTTGGGCGCTGGCGAGCCGGCTGCAAGGCGCTCGCGTGAAGGCAACTCCGATGAGTTTCCAAGCGCGAGCTACGCGGCAGCAGGCCGCCAGGGCCCAATTCTCCGTCGCTCAGACCGCGGCGCACGCGCAACGCCGGCGCCGCGCGGGGTTCCTTCACACCCTTTCAGCCCTGGGGCGGACGCGGGGGACCGCCGCCCGGGCGCGGGCCGCTGCCACGCGGACCGCCGGGACGCTGGCCCTGTCGAGGACCCTGCCCTTGGCTCTGTCCCTGTCCGGGACCCGCAGGACCGCCGCCGCGGCGTCCGCGACGACGCCGCCGGCGGGGCTGGCCGTCGCGCGGCGGCCCGCCTCCACCGCCTCCGCCTTCGCCACCGCGGGCGCCCGGACGGCCGCCACCGCCGACGCCGCCGCCGCGCTGGCCGCCGTGACGCCGCGGTTCGTTGACGAC
>JANNHP010000343.1:0-1886 GCA_031404455.1 Planctomycetia bacterium
GCTGCACGGCGAGAAGGACGACAACGTCCCCGCGTCCGAGGCGCGGCTGATGATCGACGCCGTCACGAAGGCTGGCGGCAAGGTCGAGAGCCACTTCGAGCCGGACGCGGGGCACTGGTGGGACAAGGACGAGAAGACGCCCGGCGCGGACTGCGTGGACTGGCCGGGGATGTGGGAGTTGTTCCGGGGAGCGGATGCAACCCGATGTGACTCCTTCTCCGAGTCGAACACCCTCCCGACCGCGGTGTTCAACCAGGCATTCCTCTGGCGCTCGATCACGATCGAGCAACGGGCCGACTACGGGCGCCCAAGTCGGGTCTCGGTCGCATGGGTGTCCTTCGCGGCGGTGATGATCTCGACCGAGAACGTTCGGAAGTTCCGCTGGGTCCCGCCCACGCCCTACACCGGGCCGACGCCGAAGTTCGTGATCGACGGTCAGCGCGTTTCGGGCAGTCGGTTTCTCCGAAACGACCGAGGGAGTTGGGAGCCCGTGGCGGCGTCCACCGGGCGTCCTGAGAAGTACCCGGACGCGAGCGGCCCCTTCAAGCAGGCCTTCACCAACCGCTTCCTCCTCGTCTACGGCACCGCCGGCGACGACGCCGAGGACCGCGAACTCCTCGAGAAGGCCCGCTGCGACTCCGAGGTCTGGGCCTACCGCGCGAACGGCGACGCGAACCTGATGTCCGACGCGCAGTTCCTCGCGGGCGACTTCACGGACCGCAACGTCATCGTCTACGGCAACGCGGACACGAACGCGGCGTGGAGCACCGTCTTCGACGACGACGACTGCCCGATCCCGGCGAAGCGCGGCGCGATGATCGTCAACGGGACGAAGCACGTGGGCGTCGTCGCCGCGGCGTTCGTCCGTCCGCGCAAGGGCGAGGGTGGCGCCCTCGCAGCCGCGTTCGCCGACACCGGCGCCGCCGCGACGCGTCTCTTCTACGCGTTCCCCGTGTTCGGGTCGGGGTTCGGCATCCCGGACTACGTCGTCTTCGGGCCGGGCTTCCTCGGCGAGATGGACGGCGACGTCCGCGCGGCCGGGTGGTTCGACTACGCGTGGCGGATGAGGTAGGCTCTGGACATGCTGAAACTCAAGGCACGCGTGCGAAACGGGCGTCTGAAATTCGACGAGCCGTATGACGCTCCGGAAGGCACCGAAGTCCACCTGGCTGTGATCGACGACGGCGACTCGCTCGACGACGAAGACCGGGCGCGGCTCCACGCCGCACTCGCCGCCAGTCAGCGTCAGATCGCGCGCGGCGAAGGCATCCCCGCGTCGAAAGTGCTCGCAAAGCTCCGCGCCAAACGAAAGTGAGTCGCGGCCGGCATCGCGTCGATTTCTCGCCCTTGGCTGAGTCGCACGTGACGACCATCGCAGCGTGGTGGCGCGCGAACCGTGCGGGCGCCCCGAGGCTCTTCTCTGACGAGTTGAGTGCCACCGTCGCTCTCCTCGAGGCGACGCCGAGGGTCGGCAGGGTGTACGCACGCGCTTCCGGCACCCGACGCCTCTTGATTGGGCGCTCGGGATACCACGTCTACTGGCAATTCGACGACGACGCCGACATCGTCTCGATCACCGCCGTGTGGCACTCGGCGCGTGGCCGGGGGCCTCGGCTCTAGCCTGCCGGAATGCGGGGTTCACTCGTCTTCGCCCTCGTCCTCATGTTCGCCCGGTCGACGCTCGCTGAAGAGGAGCGCGACGTCGTCGTCACGAAGTGGCTCGTCCTCGCGCCCGTGGACGTCGTCGCGCGGCGGACGCTTCGCGCGGACGCCGTCTTCGCGAAGCACCTCCTCGACCGGACGTCCGCGCCGCCGAAGGAGGGCGACGAGGTGACGGGGACGCTGGGCGTCGCCGTGAAGTGGGCGGGCGCCGAGGCCGACAAGGA
>JANNHP010000344.1:0-11320 GCA_031404455.1 Planctomycetia bacterium
TCGACGGACCCGGCAACGCCGTCGTGGCCCGCTGGGACGATCCGAACGGCTCGAGGACCTGGTACCAGGCGCAGCGACGCATCGGCCGCGGCGAGTGGATCACTCTGCGATCCGACAACTGGAGCGTGCCCGATCCGCGCAGCGAGCGGCGCGACGTCGTCGCGGACGGCTCCGCTCCCGTCGTCTACCGAGTCCGCGCTGGGATCCTCGGGGCTGCGACGCAGTGGCGCGTGTCGGACCCGTTCTTCCCGGCGACGTCGCTGCGCGTCACGCAGACATCGGGCGAGCGACGCGACAGTCGCGACGGCGTGCGTTTCGCCGTCTCCGGGACGATCGAGTCCGCCGCCGGCGCGGCGTCCTTCGACCCGGCCGCGACGGACCTCCGCCTCCTTTTCGGCGACGCGCGCGCTCCGCAGGAGTTCGTCGTCCCGCGCGACGACACGGGCTGGACGGAAGCCGCCGGAGTCTGGACCTGGAGCGCCGCGCGCACGCTGTCGGGCTGGGGCCACGCAAGCGAGATCGTGCTCGACCTGCCGCGCGGCACGTTCCGAGTCGTCCTCGAATCCGTCGATCGGTATGTCATCGACCAACGAACCCGCTCGGTCGCGATCAACCTCGCGTTCGGCGGACTCTCCGGCGGCGAGGCGCGGACGTGGCGCGGGACTCCGAGGAGGCTCTCGCTGCGATGAGGACGTCTCGGTTCCTCCGGCTCGCGCTTGGCGTCGTCGCGGTCGCGACGTCGGCGCAGCACGCCGTGCCGGTCGCGAACGGCGGGACGGGCTCGCAGTACTTCTGCGAGCGGTTCGCGTCGTCCGCCTACATCGAGCGCATCGCGACGGGGCCCGACGGCTCCGTCTGCGTCGCCGGCGTCACCGGGTCCGGAGCTCTGCCGGGCGCGATCGCCCCGCCCCAGTCCGCAAGCGACTGGAGTGCGTTCGTCACGGTGTTCGAGCCGGACGGGGGTGTCCGCTGGACGCGGTATCTGCCCCACGCATGGGCGCGGGACATCCGCGTCGCGCCGGACGGCTCGATCTGGACCGCGTTCAACTTCAGCGATTGGGGCCCCCGGAGCGGCGACGCGCGGGTGACGAAGCTCGGACCCGACGGGACCGTGCTCTCCGACGTGGACCTCGCCGCGACCGGAGCGATCGGGATCAACGGCCTCGCGCTCGCGGCGAACGGAGACGCCGTGATCGCCGGCACGACGAGCGCGGCCGACTTTCCCGTGGCCGGCGCCTTCCAACCCGAGTTCGGAGGCGGGAAGCTGGACGGGTTCGTCGCCCGCATCCGGTCCGACGGCTCGGGCTTCGTCTGGTCGGGCTTCCTCGGCGGGCCGGGCCCGGACGATGCGAACGCGGTGACCCTCGACGCATCCGGCGACGTCCTCGTGACCACGCGCGAGCGTGCGGAGGACTGGGACTACAACTCGATGTACCTCGCGGACTTGTCGGTCCATGTCCGCTCGGTCGGGCTGACGCGCATCTCCGGGGACGGTTCCCTGATCTCCGCCGTGCCGCTCCCCTCGGGCGACCTGGGCGGCGCCTTCGACGTCGCAGTCGCCGCGGACGGGCGGATCCTCGTCGGCGGCGCGATCGGGTACTTCGACCGCGGGCCCGTCGAGGGCTACGTCCTGCCGGTCGACCCCGTCACGTCGGCGATCGGCGTGCCGTGGCACGAACAGGATCAGCAGGTGCACCGGATCGCGCTCGGCCCCGACGGGACGATCCTGGTCGGAACGGAGCGCGAGTGGTACGGCGAGCAGTACTCGCGCCGGATCGGGGGCGGCTTCGTCCACCTCACCCGGGACCTCGACCAGGTGATCCGTCGCCTGGATCGCGAGGAGCGATGGGGAGTTCTCGATGTCGCTGTCGCGTCCGACGGCGCGCTCTGCCTGGCGGGTTCGCGCGGCGGCGCGGCCGTACTGTTCAACGAGAACTATCCCGGCCCCCACTACGGCGAGCAGCCCTTCGTCGCGAGGCTCCCGGCATCCGGCGTCTCTCCGCCGTCCCATGTACGAGTGGTGCGCACCACCGCGACCGAGACGACGCTCGCGTGGCCGCGCGACTGCGATCCGGTCGTCGCGTTCGAAGTCGAGCGAGGAACGGGCAACGAGTTCGTGTGGCCGTACGGTCGGACGTACAGCCGTCTCAAGCAGGTCCCAGCCAGCGCCAGCGGCGTCCGCCTGCGACGTTTCACGCCGGGGTCCACCATCGACCTGCGGCTCGTGGCGATCTTCGCGTCCGGCGTTCGCTCCGCCGTCTCCGTGCCGAGCATTCGGACTCCGCCCGTGCCGGTCGAGCGCCTCGTGGCGCGCTCGAGAGGCCGCGGCGGGGTGATGGTCCGCTGGGACCATCCGGCGTACGGCAACCTGACCACATTCGAGCTCCAGCGGAAGGTCGGGAACGGGTCGTACGAGCGGGTGCCGCACTTCTACGACTCCGCGCCATCGTTTCGGAGTCGCCGACACCGGTTCTGGGACCGGAGCGCCCGCTCCGAGGACGGCCTCGTCACCTACCGCGTCCGCGCCGTGACGTCGTCGCCGCAGGTCGAGACGCCGTGGAAGTACTCGCTCCCGGTCCTCCCGTAGCCGGGGACCGTCCCCGGCGGCTGAGCCCGTCCCCGGCGGCTCAGCCGGTCGGCAGGTCGCCCCCCGCCGCCCGCGCGTACAGCCGTTCCGCCTCCGGCTTGAGCAGGAGCACGAACGTGAACACGCCGAGCACGATCCCGAAGACGCCGGTCAGGCAGATGATCCCCGCGACGACGAGGCTCAGCGTGCGGCTGCGGTGGCGGGCGATCGCGCGGCCGGACAGGAAGATGAGCGTCGCGAGCGTCGCCGCGACGACGATCAGCGCCACGCCGAAGCCGCCGATGAGCATGCTCATGATCTGCCCGGCCTCCTCGGGCGTCTCCTGCGACGGGCCCTTCGGCGCGTGCGAGAGGATCTCCGGCACCCACAGCGCGAAGGCGACGTAGAGCCCGCCGACGCACGCGCCGCACGCCACGAGGCACGCGTAGACGTAGTGGCAGATCGACAGGGTCTTCAGGTGCTCCGCGACCCGCGCTTCGTCGTCCATCGATCCCTCCGCCCGCGAGGTTACGCGGGCCGTCGGGACTCCCGGCTACCCTTCCCGCCATGATCACGATCGACGACTTCCGCAAGGTCGAACTGCGCACAGCCGAGGTGCTCTCGGCCGAGCCGCACCCGAACGCGGACCGCCTGCTGGTGCTCAAGCTGAAGGTGGGGACCGAGGAGCGGCAGATCGTATCCGGCATCCGCCAGCACTACGCGCCCGCCGATCTCGTCGGCAAGACGATCATCCTCGCGGCGAACCTCGAGCCCGCCGACCTGCGCGGCGTCACGAGCCACGGGATGCTCCTCGCCGTCCGCGAGGGCGACAAAGTGATCGTGCTGACCACGGAGAAGCCGGCGTCCTCGGGACTCGCTGTCTCGTAGCGACGCCATGCTCCGAGAGCTCCGCGTCCGCAATCTCGCGCTGCTCGAGGACGCGCACGTCGTCTTCGGGCCGGGGCTGAACGTCGTCACGGGCGCGACCGGCGCGGGAAAGTCCCTGCTGCTCTCGGGACTGACGCTGCTGCTCGGCGGCCGCTTCTCGAAGGAGATGCTCCGCACCGGTACCGATCAGGCGCACGTCGAGGCGATCTTCGACATCACCGACGCGGAGACGTCGCGCCGCGCGGGCGAGATCCTGGGCGAGAGCGAGGGCGCCGCGCCGCGCGAGATCGTCGTCCGCCGCCGCGTGGACGCCTCGGGGCGCAACCGCTGCGAGATCGACGGGCGGCTCGTCTCGGTCGCCGAACTGCGCGACTTCGGGCGCCTCGTCTGCGAGATCCACGGTCAGAGCGAGCACCAGGCGCTCCTCGATCCCGCCGAGCAGGCGCACCTCCTCGACCGCGCCGGGAAGCTCGTCGACGAGCGTCAGCGCTTCGCGACGAGCCTCGCCGCGTGGCGCGAACTCCGCGAGCGCGTCGCGGCGCTCCGGACCGGCGAGCGCGAGCGCGCGGCGCGGATCGACACGCTCGAATCGCTGGTGCGGGAAGTGACGGACGCCGAACTGCGCGCGGGCGAGCAGGAGGAACTGCGCCGCGAGCGCACGCTCCTCGCCGACGCCGCGCGCCACTCGGAATCGCTGGCGCTCGCGTCGTCGCTCCTCGAAGGCGGCGACAGCGGCGATGGAGGCAATGGGGGCGGTGGAGGCGACGGGGACGACGGCGCGATCGACCGCGTCGGCCGCGCTGCCCGCGAGGTGGAGGCGACAGCGGCGCTCTCCGACGACGCGCGCGCGGCGCAGGAGGCGCTCGACTTCGCGCAGGACCGACTCGCCGAGGCCGCGCGACTCCTCGTCTCCGCGCGCGACCGCATCCGCTCCGACCCGGCGCGGCTCGAGGAGATCGAGGACCGCCTGGAGACGATCGGCCGCGTGCTGCGCCGCCACGGACCCGCCGAGGACGACGCCCTCGCCGCGCTCGCGAAGGCGGACCGCGAACTCGCCGACCTCCGCGGCGGCGAGGACGGCGCGGAGGGGCTCGCGAAGCGCCTCGCGGAATCGGAGCGCGCGCTCGTCGCGGCGGGCACAGAGCTGAACGACAAGCGCCGCAAGGCCGCGAAGCCGTTCGCGGCGGCGATTCGGAAGTCCCTCGACGACCTCGGCATGGCGGGGACGAAGTTCGTGGTCAATGTCCATGACGGCGACGCGTCGCAAGATCTCGCGGCGCGCGCGACCGACTCGGGACTCGGCGTCGTCGAGTTCAAGGCCTCGCCGAACCCGGGCGAGGAGATCCGTCCGCTCGCGAAGATCGCGTCGGGCGGGGAACTCGCGCGCGTGGCCCTCGCCATCAAGGGAGAACTCGGCCGCGCGGACGGTGCGGCGCTCCTCGTGTTCGACGAGATCGACGCCGACGTCGGCCCGCGGCTCGGCGCGGTCATCGGCCGCCGCCTCGCGGCCGTCGCGCGCGGGCGCCAGGCGCTCGTCGTCACGCACCTCCCGCAGGTCGCGGCGTTCGCCGACGTCCACCTCCGCGTGACCAAGCGCACGTCCGCGGGACGCACGACCGCGCACGTCGAGCCGGTCGAGAACGCCGCGCGCGAGCTCGAGATCGCGGAGATGATCCGCGGCGAGGGCATGGGCGGGCAGGCGCTCGATCAGGCAAGGTCGATGCTCGCGGAGGCCGACAGAGAGTGACATTGAGCGACCCCGCGTACCCGATGAAGCTCGTCCCCCGCCTCCTCGGGAAGCCGTGGGGCGGCCGCCGCATCGAGACCGTGCTGCGCCGCCCGCTGCCGATCGCGGGTCCCGTCGGCGAGAGCTGGGAGGTCCACGATCGCGACGGCTCCTCGAGCGAGATCGCGAACGGCCCGCTCGCCGGACGGAACCTCGCCGACGTGCGCGGCGAGAAACCGTTCCCGCTGCTCTTCAAGCTCCTCGACGCCACGCAGACGCTCTCGGTGCAGGTCCACCCCGATGCCGAGGCCGCGGCCAAGTTCGGCGGCGAGGCGAAGACGGAGTGCTGGTTCGTGCTGCACGCCGAGCCGGGTGCCCGCGTCTTCCGCGGTCTGCGCGACGGCTGCACGCGCGAGGAACTCGCCGAGGCGCTGGAACGCAACGAGGTCGAGAGCTGCCTGCACTCCTTCGCCGCGAAGCCCGGCGACACGATCTTCGTCCCCGCGGGCACCGTCCACTCGATCGGCGCGGGCGTCGTCCTCGCGGAGGTGCAGCAGAACTCCGACACGACGTACCGCCTCCACGACTGGGGACGTCCGCGCGAACTCCACGTGCGCGAGGCGCTCGACAGCATCCGCTTCGGCTTCAGGAGCCCCGACACGGTTCCCGCGCAGGTGATCGAGGACGAGGGCTCGGTCCGGCGCGAACTGCTGATCTCGTGCCGTCACTTCGCGGCGGAGTGCGTCGTGGCGATGGGCACGTTCACGCTCGATCTCGCTCCGACGACGACCCGGTTCCAGGTGCTCCACGTCCTCACCGGTCTTGGCGAGCTCCGCACGTTCCGGCGCGGCGTCGAGCCGGTCCCGATCGCCCCGGGCGACACGCTGCTGCTCCCCGCCGAGCACGACGCCTACGAGATCGCGACGGGCACGTCGGTGTTCCGCGGACTCGTCTTGCGCGGCTGACGCGCGGACGCATCAAAGGGTGTGAAGAAACCCCGCGCGAGCGTCGGTTGGGCCCTGGCGAGCCGGCTGCAAGGCGCTCGCGTGAAGGCAACTCCGATGAGTTTCCAAGCGCGAGCCACGCGGCAGCAGGCCGCCAGGGCTCAATTCACCGTCGCTCAGAACGCAGCGCACGCGCAACGCCGGCGCCGCGCGGGGTTCCTTCACACCCTTTCAGCGAACGTGCCACCCGGAAGCCGCGAGATCGGCGGCGCCCGTGTCGATCTCGCCGCGATGCAGGCGCGCGAGACCCCGCGCGCGGCGGGCGAGGCGGTCGCCTTCGAAACGCTTCAGCGCCTCGTCGAAGGCAACCACTGCGTCGGCGTCGCGGCCGAGCAGGAGGAGCGCCCAGCCGAGGTTGCGCCACGTCGTCTGGTCCGTCGCGTCGAGACGGAGCGCCTCGCGGAGTTGCGGCTCCGCGGTCCCGGGGTCGCCGTTCACGACGAGCGCCGCGCCGAGTGCGGACCTTATCCGCGCGTCCGCGGGATCGCCGAGCGCCGCCTCCGCGTACTCGTCCACGGCCTTCGCGACGTCTCCCTGCCTGTGGAGGAACATCGCGAAGCGCATGCGCGCCTCGGCGTCGTCCGGACTCGCCTCGACGGCCTCGCGCAGCCGCCGCTCCTCTTTCGCCGTGTCGGCGACCGCCGCCGCGGGAGCGCCGAGACCGCCCCACGGGAGCATGTCGCGGCCCGTGACGCGCAGGACCACTTTCCACTGCGATTCGGCCTCAGACGTCGCGGACGGATCGAGCCGCAGCAGCCGGTAGAGCTCGGCGTGCGCGGCGGCGAACTTGGCCGGCTCCGCCGCGACCGCCCGGCGGTACGCCTCGATCGCCTCGGCCCGGCGCGGCGCGCCGTCGGCGTCGATCAGGCGCGCGAGATGGAGCCACGCGAGGCCGAAACGCGGATCGCGCGCCACCGCGTCGCGCTGCGCGGCCTCGGCCTCGGCCCGCTTTCCCTGCGCGAGGTAGACGATCCCGAGCCGGCTGCGCACGTCGGCGCGCGCCGCCTTCAGCGTCGCCGCCTGCCGCAGCGCCTGCGCGGCGGGCTCGAGCCGTCCGAGCGTGTGCAGCGCACAACCGAGCGCGTACCAGGCGTCGGAGCTGTCGCGGGCCTCCTTCGTCCACGCGCGCGCCATCGCCTCGGCCGCGGCGGGGTCGCGCATGCCGTCGAGGGCCTCGAAGAGACGGCGCCGCGCGGACTGGTCGTCGGGGGAGATCGCGACGAGGCGGCGCAGGTGTTCGGCCGCCTCGTCGAAGCGGCGGCGGCCGAGCAGGATGTCCGAGAGCGCCGAGAGGGCTTTCGCATGCTGCGGCGCAAGCTCGACGACGCGGCGCAGGAGCGGTTCCGCCTGCTTCTCGCGTCCGGCGGCGACGAGCGGCTCGGCCGCGGCGTACGCGTCGGACGCCTCGCGCTCCGCGGCGCTCGGGATCTCGAGCGGACGCACGCCGGGGCCCGCGGAGCCGGGCTCGTCGCCGCATGCGGCCGCACAGACCGCGACCGCCGCGACGAGGAGCATTCGCGCCCGGGGGGAAGTCAACGCTCAGCTCCTCCTGAGGAGCACGGCGCGCCGCTCGAGGACGAGCATTCCGTCGCGGATCACGCCGGTCGCGCCGCGCGCCGCCACGGCGGCGACGAGGAGTGCCAGTTGCGCCGACGTCCCGGGCCGCGACGCGGCGAGCGGGTCGGCGGTCTCCTCCCAGGCGGCGTCGCGGACGCGGTCCATGCCGAGGCCGTTCGAGAGCGCGGCGAACTGCCTGCCCGACGGCGTCCACGTCTGCCGGGGATCGCGCATCCGCGCGACCGCGTTCCAGTTCGCGCGCTGCTCGAAGTCCTCGGGCGAGACGGTCTGCACGACGAGCAGGAACCCGCCGCCCGCCACGGCGCGGCGCGCGTCGTCGAAGGCGAACCCCACGTCGAGCAACTTGTCGAGCACGTCGACGAGCACCACCGCGCGGAACTCGCCGTCGCGGACCGGGAGCCGCCGAGGATCGCGGTCGTGGAAGGGCAGCCCCGGCCCGCCGGACGTCTCGTGGCGCAGCACCTGGGCGCCCGGGAACGGCATGCTCGGAGCGCCAGGGCCGTCCTCGCCGACGACGAGGACCGGCGACGCGCCGAGGAGCCACGCGGCGAGGTCGGGGCGCTCGCTCGACGGACGACGGCCGAGGAGCGAATCGAGCACGCTCACGCCGTCCGCTTCCGGGGCGCGGGCGGGTCCTTGTACTTGCCCGGCAGCGCCCGGGCGCTCTTCACGTCCTGACGCGACGGGCAGAGATCGCGCAGGAGGCACGAGGCGCAGCGCGGCTTTCGCGACACGCAGACGCGGCGTCCGTGGAAGACGAGCTGGTGCGCGAACGCCGTCCACCGCTCCTCTTGCAGCACGTCCATCAGGTCGCGCTCGATCTTCACGGGATCGTCGTGCCGCGAGAGCGCGAGACGCCGCGCGAGCCGCTGGCAGTGCGTGTCCACGACGACGCCGACGGGCTTTCCGAACCAGGAGCCGAGGACCACGTTCGACGTCTTGCGCGCCACGCCGTGGAGCGCCGTCAGCTCCTGCATCGTCTCGGGCACGCGCCCGCCGTGACGCTCGACGAGGGCTTTCGCCGTCGCGATCACGTTCTTCGCCTTCATCCGGTAGAAGCCCGTGCTCCGGACCGCGGCCTCCATCTCCTCCTGCGTGGCCTGCGACATCGCGTGCGCGTCGGGCCAGCGGCGGAAGAGCGCGGGCGTCACCACGTTCACGCGGGCGTCGGTGCACTGGGCCGCGAGGATCGTCGCGACCAGGAGCTCGAAGGCGCTCCGGTGGTCGAGCGCCGTCGTCGCTTCGGGGTACTCCCCGGCGAGGAGATCGGCGATCTCCGACGCGCGCTCGCGCAGCTTGGCCTTTGGTTCCTTCGGCACGGGCGTATCGTAGCGGCGTGGAAGAACGACTGCAGAAGGTCCTCGCGCGAGCCGGCGTGGCGAGCCGCCGCGAATCCGAGCGGCTCATCGCCGAGGGGCGCGTCACCGTGAACGGGCGGGTCATCCGCGAGTTCGGGGTGAAGGTCGACCCGCGGATGGACGAGATCCGCGTCGACACGATGCCGATCCAGCGCGAGGCCGCGGTGCCCGACGCCGACCGCGTCTACCTCCTCCTCAACAAGCCGAAGGGCGTGCTCTGCACGGTGAAGGACACGCACGGGCGCCCCACCGTCGTGGACATCGTGCCGCCGCACGCCGGGCGACGTCTCTACCCGGTCGGACGCCTCGACGAGGACAGCGAGGGTCTCGTCCTCATGACGAACGACGGCGAGCTGACCGCGCGGCTCACGCACCCGCGGTACGCGGTGCCGAAGATCTACGACGTCCGCGTGAAGGGCCGTCTCACCGAGGAGGACGCGAAGCGCTTCGAGGCGGGCGTGTGGCTCTCCGAGGGACGCACCGGGAAGAGCCGCGTGCGCATCCGCAAGGCCGGTTTCCACATCACGCACGTCGCCGTGACCCTCCACGAGGGCAAGAACCGCGAGATCCGCCGCGCCTTCCTGAAGCTCGAGTTCCCGGTGCTCTCGGTGAAGCGCATCCAGATCGGCCCCATCGTGTCGCGCGGCCTCAAGCCCGGCCAGTACCGGCCTCTCGCGCCCGAGGAGATCGCGGCACTGCGCGAGGTGGCGGCCGGCAAGGAGGGCGTCGCGGCCCCGCGCCGGAGCCATCGCGCCGGCGAGGACGGTCCCCCGCGGAAGAAGCGCCGTCCGGGCAAGCCCGATCCCGCGAAGATCCAGCGCGCCGACTCCCGTGGAGGTGGTCGCGATGGTGGGCGCGATGGTGGGCGCCGCGGCGGCGGCCGGGGTCCCGACCGCGGCGGCGGTGGGCGCGGAGCGCGCCGCGGCGGCGGACGCGGCAAGGGTGGAGGGGGCGGAGGCAAGGGCGGTGGCGGCGGCGGACGCGCGAAGGGCCGCAGTCGGTGAAGGCCTCGAAACGTCCCCGCCGCCCGCGGCTCACCGAGGATCGCGAGAGCGGCGTCTCCGAACTCGTGCTGCCGAACGGCCTCGTCGCGCTGATCGTCCCGCGGCGCGCGGCGCCGATCGTCTCGCTGCAGACGTGGTACCGCGTCGGCTCGCGCGAGGAGGAGAAGGGCCGCACGGGCCTCGCCCACTTCCTCGAGCACCTGATGTTCAAGGGCACGGCGTCGCTGCGCCGAGGCGACATCGACCGCGTCACCCTGAAGAACGGCGGCGCGAACAACGCGGACACGTCCACCGACCGCACGCGCTACTTCTTCACGTTCGCGTCCGACCGATGGGAGCGCTCGCTCGAGATCGAGGCCGACCGCATGCGCGGCAGCGCCTTCGACGAGCACGAGTTCGCGGCCGAGCGCGGGCCCGTCCTCGAGGAACTGCGCCGCGACCGCGACGACCCGTGGTGGCGCCTCCACGAGACTCTGGAATCGACCGCATACCAGGTGCACCCGTACCAGAACCCCGTCATCGGCTGGGTCGAGGAGGTCACCAAGGTCCCGCGCGAGGACGTGCTCGCGTTCTACGACGCGTGGTACCAGCCGGCGAACTGCACGGTCGTCGTCTGCGGCGACGTGGACGCGGCCGATGCGGCGGCGAAGATCATCGAGCACTTCGCGCCGATCCCGACGAAGCGGCTCCCCGTGCCGTTCGTCCCCGAGGAGCCGCCGCAGGAGGGCGAGCGCCGGTTCGAGCTCGAGCTGATGGTCAACGTGCCGCGCATGATCGCGGGGTTCCACACGGTGCGCACGGGAACGCGCGAGGACCACGTCCTCGACGTGACGCAGGCGATCCTCGCGGCGGGCAAGTCGTCGCGGCTCTACGACCGTCTCGTGCGCCGCGACGCCGTCGCCGCCGAGGTCTCCGCGTGGAACGACGCGCGCCGCGACCCCGGGCTCTTCGTCGTCTCGATGGAGGTGCAGGAGGGCGTCGCGCCCGCGAAGGCCGAGGCGGCGCTCTGGGAGGAGTTCGATCGCTTCGCGAAGGACGGCCCGAGCGCCGCAGAGCTCGCGCGCGCGAAGTCGATGCTGCGCGCGAGCCTCGTCTACCGCGCGACGACTGTGTCGGGGCTCGGCGAGCTGATCGGTTCGCTGCACGTCCTCGCCGGCGACTGGCGGCTCTACAAGACGCTGCTGCCGATGCTCGAA
>JANNHP010000345.1:0-5948 GCA_031404455.1 Planctomycetia bacterium
GGGCGACCCATGGGTCGCCCGCGCACGTCGCGTCGGCCACGTCATCGGTACGCGGACGACGGGCGACCCATGGGTCGCCCCTACAGAGTGCAGGCGAGGCCGGCGGCTTCAGAACGCCAGCCCCTCGACGATGTCCGCCAGCTTGTTCGCGTCGGTCCGCGCGTTCGCGGCGGGCAGACGCAGTTCCTTCGCGGCGTAGCCGGAGCCGACCTCGTTGTCGGTCGCGGGACCCGCGAGGACGTCGATCTCGATTCCCCAGCTCTTCATCAACTGGACGGCGCCCCACGCGCCGACGAGGTCGTTCGCGCACATCACGTGGACCTTCGTCTTCGCGAGGATCTCCTTGTCCTGCAGGATGTCGCCGACTCCGTAGTAGCCGATGATCCCGTCGCCGAGTTCCGCGACGATCGCGTCGGGCTTGTCCGCGGCGAGCTCCGCGAGGAGCGTCCGCGCGATGCCGGCGATGTTCGTCGCGCCGACGGTGGAGGGCAGCCCCATGTCGAGGAAACTCATGGTGCGGACGGCGCCGTGGTCCTCCATGTTGAGGAGGTCGCGCAGGCACGCGACGCCGGTCAGCTTCGCGCCGTTCACGCGGTAGCCGCGCTGGTTCAGCTTGCCGCAGATGGTGGCCGCGGCGGCCGTCTTGCCGCTCGACATGCACGTGCCCTCGACGAGGATCAGCGGCACGTCGGGCAGCTTCTCGGGAGGCGGCGGGAGTTTGCGCGAGATGGAGACGATCTCGCCGTCGCGGACGATCGAACCCATCACCTCGCAGAGGAGCGGCTTGCCGACCACGGGGCTGCCCGAGATGCAGACGCCGATCACGCCGCCGAGATTCAGCACGTGGACCTTGTCGCCGACCTTCAGGGTCTCGGGCAGCTCGCCGACGAAGCCGTGGAGCGCGCGGCGGCGTCCGAGCGCCCCGGCGATCACGTCGTCCTTGCTCATCTTCGCCTGGCGGCCGTTGACCAGTTCGATCTGGTCGTAGACCGACTTCTCCTGCAACGCCCTCACGACGATGACGTTGCCTTCCTTCGGCTCCATTCGGTCGGAGAGTTCCACCTCGCGCGGGAGCTCCGCGTGGAGGGTGACGCTGCCGATCTTGTCGAGTTGGACCTTCACTTCGCACCGTCCTTGCGTTCCGTCTTCGACGACGGCGCCGGCTCGATCGCCGCGTCCCGTCGCGCCGCGAGCACCTGCGGCATCCCGTAGATCTTCGAGAAGGCGCGGGCTTCCTCGCCCGTCCACGCCTTGCTTCCTTCGCCGTACACCGCGCCGAGCCGGCCCATCAGCGAACTCGCGGTGTCGACGGAGACGATCTCCACTCGGCCGCGTACAACCCGCACCGTGACCGTTCCGTTCACCGCGCGCTGCGACGACGCGAGGTAGGCCTCGATGTCAGTCGTGACCGGATCGAAGTAGAGGCCCTCGTGCACGAGGTCTCCGTAGAAGGCGCCGAGACGGTCCTTCCACGAGGACTGGTGCTTCGTCAGCACGAGCTTCTCGAGTTCGCGGTGCGCGAAGACGAGGATCGCGGCGGCCGGCGCCTCGAACGCGAGGCGGCCCTTGATGCCGAGGATCGTGTCGCCCGTGTGGATGCCGCGCCCGACGCCCTGCGCCGCGCCGCGAGCGTTCAGTTCGCGGACGAGCGACACGCCGTCCGCGCGCTTGCCGTCGACGGCGACGGGGACGCCGCGCTCGAACGTGACGGCGACGGTGTCGCCGGCCGCGGGCGCCGCGTCGGGGTCCTTCGTGTCCTGCCAGCAGTCGGAGGGCACGGGCTTCTTCGGGTCGTGGAGACCGCCGCCGCCGATCGTCGTGCCCCAGAGGCCGCGGTTGACGCTGTACGTCTTCGTCTCGAGCTTCGTCAAGAAGCCGAGCGCCGCGAGGAAGTCGAACTCCTGTTCGCGCGAGAGTGCCAGTTCGCGGACCGGCGCGAGGTTCTCGACGCCCGGGAGCAGCACGCTGAACGCGACGTCGAAGCGGACCTGGTCGTTGCCCGCGCCGGTCGAGCCGTGCGCGACCGCGGCCGCGCCGATCTCCTTCGCCGCGCGCGCGATCTCCTCGGACTGGACCACGCGCTCCGCCGACACGCAGAGCGGATAGACGCCGCCGCGCAGGCAGTTCGCGGCGACGAGGTTCGTCACGAAGCGCTCGAACACCGCCTTCGTGCCGTCGATCTTGACGTGCCGCGCCGCACCGAGCTCCTTCGAGCGCGCGGCGATCCGCGCGAGTTCCGCGGCGTCGAAGCCGCCCGTGTCCACGACGGCGGTCACGATTTCGCGGCCGTACTTCTCCGCGAGATGCACGACGCACCACGACGTGTCGAGTCCGCCGGAGAAGGCGACGAGGATGGGTCCGTCGTTCATGGAGTGCGAAAGGATTGCGCTTTTGCGCGGCGGGGGAAAGGAATTGGACGGTCCGTCGTCAAACCGGCCGGACAGACGTCAGCGCCAGGCACCTAGACTGCGGACACGGCATGCGCGTTCCCCGAATCGTGATCCTGCTGAGCATCGTGGTCGCGCTGACGTTTGTTCTCATCTGTCTGGTCCGGGCACCCATGCGATCGGGCGGAGGAATCAGCGGTTGGTGCGAGGGACCCGTACTCGTCGCGAAAGACGGCCGGGCCTATCGACTGGACTCGGAATGGTGGACGGTCGGAATCGTGCGCGAGGACGCCGCGCCGTCGGGCCGTATGTCGCAATCCGTCGTGGCGGAGGCGGGAACCGATTCACCGTGCCGATACGTCGTCTTCATCTCGCCCGGCGGCAAGCAGGCCGACCGTCTCGTCGAAGCAGCCGACGGGAACCTCGTGGCGGTGAACTGGGCGACGACCTACCTCGCCTACGACCCGAAATTCGGACGAACGATCAAGGGCGAGGGGATCGCCGACATCTCCCCGTTCCTGCTGCTCGGTCCGGACGATCGAGTTCCGGACGAGGACGTGAAGGCGCTCGAAGCCAAGGCCGTCGACGAGCGAAGCGATCGCGTTCGAATCGGCTGGATCGCTCCGTCGGACGACGTGCTCGTGAAGGAGCTCGAGAGCTCGAACGCCTCGGTGCGCGAGGCGGCGCGTCGCATCACCGTCGCGGGAGGGGATTTGCTGTACCCGCGGGCGTCGAAGCTGCGCTGACCGAGGTCGGCGGGAGGCGGACAACTCAAATCCTCGGGGGCCCAGAGCACCGGTATCGGCTTGCGCCCCGCCAAGTCCGTCACGCCGCAGCTCCTCCATCACGTCACGATCGCGCGCCGGCTACACGATGCGGCCGACGGGAGTGCCCGTCTCGATCAGGCGCCCTTCTCGGCGCAGGCGGCGGAGGTCTCGCACGATTCGTCGCCAGTACGCGGTGTCGCGCGCTTGGAGGCGTCCGACATCCGCGAGGATGCGCGCACGGCACGCGGCCACGGACGCCGGGCGGCCGAGCCGCGCCAGGACGGCGGATCGCTCCTCGGGTCGAAACGAGTTGCGCGCCGCCCATGCGAGCTGGTCCCTCACGGCAGCGGGGTCCCGCGTGGCCGGCGCGACCGGGTTGGAGATCACGTCGTAGTCGAGGAAGCGCTGTGTCTTCTTGAGTTCGACGAGATCCGGGATCGAGACCACCCGCACCGGACCGAGCGGACCCCGCATGACGTTGGCTCGGCGCAGAGCGTCGAGGAAGGACCCCACGCGAGGCGGTACCGCCATCACGTCGAGGTAGAGCGTGTCGGCGCCCCGCGGCAGGGTGAAGTGGAACCCGTGCCCGAACTTCATGTTCCGCAGGGTCATCGGTGGGGTGAGCATGTAGACGCGTCCGCGCCCCGCGGCGAGCGCGCGGAGGAGTCGGCGGGCGTTCGCCACGCTGGGGCGGATCCACACGTCCACGTCCTCGGAGAACGTGGCGGCGCCGTAGAGCACCGACGCCCGCCCGCTGATCAGCAGGTACTCGACCCCGAAGCGCTCAAAGCTTCGGAAGAGTCGTTGCATCGTGGACCGCCCGGGGATCGGGGATCAGCTTCCGGAGCCGCCAGGATCGTTCGAGACGCTCGAACGCCGGGAGATCGCTCCACTGGTCACGGTACGGGTCCGCGGGTCGCTTCAGTCGTGCAGCCGGCCTCGCCTTGCGCTGGGTCTTCGTCCGTCGCGGCATCGTGGGCGGATACTACTCCATCGGCGGCACGCGGCCTCCCCGCGCGACGTCAACCCGGGCTCTCCCGCCTGCCGATGTCTTGTCCGGACGCCTCGCACGCCCGAACCTCCGTGCCGCAAGAGGAGCAAGAGCCATCCACATCACGTGCTTCGGGAAGACCGACGTCGGCAGGCGTCGCGAGCTGAACGAGGACTCCCTCCACTTCTCCGCGAAGGAAGGGGTCTGCCTCATCGCCGACGGCATGGGCGGGCGGGACTTCGGCGAGGTCGCGTCGTCTCTCGCGGTCTCCACGCTGAATTCACACCTGCACAAGTTCTTCCCGAAGTCGCTCGAGGGACGCCGCCTCGCCGAGGGCGGGCTCGTGGCCGACGTGATCGTGCAGGCGTTCGACGGCTGGATCCGCGACGTGAACACGATCGTCTACGAGTTCGGCGCGTTCGACCACCGCTACCGCGAGATGGGGACGACGCTCGCGATGGTCTACCAGCAGCACGACTTCGTGGTGCTCGCGCACGTCGGCGACAGCCGCATCTACCGTCTGCGCGGCGGGCTCGCGGAGCAGATGACCGAGGACCACTCGTTCGTCAACGCACAGGTGAAGGTCGGTCTGCTCACGCGCGAGCAGGCCGACCGCAGCCAGCACCGGAACATCATCACGCGATCGATCGGCACGCGCGCGGTCGTGAAGCCCGACGTGCGCGTCCATCCCGCCGTCGCCGACGACGTGTACCTGCTCTGCTCCGACGGGCTCTCCGACCTCGTCGAACCGCACGAGATGGCCGAGATCGTCGCGCGCTACCGGGACCTGAAGGCGGCGGTGGACGCGCTCGTCGGCCTCGCGAACGAGCGCGGCGGCACCGACAACATCACGGTGGTCCTCGCGCGCATCGAGCCCGACGCGTGAGCGCGGCGACCGCCGCGGTCTCCGTCCTTGGGCTGCGCAAGGTGTTCCGGGCGGGGGACGGCACCGAGGTGCGCGCGGTCGACGGCGTGTCCTTCCGCTGCGCCGCGGGCGAGATCGTCGGTCTCCTCGGTCCGAACGGCGCCGGCAAGACCACGACGCTGCGCATCCTCGCCACCATCCTGCAGCCGACCGAGGGTCGCGTGTCGGTCGCGGGGCATGACGTCGTCACCTCGCCCGACGGCGCGCGGCGGAGTCTCGGCTACGTGTCCGCGGCGACGGGCGTGTACGAACGCCTCTCGGCGCGGGAGACGCTCCAGTACTACGGGCGGCTGCACGGGATGGGGGAGGACGCCCTCGCGCGCCGCGTCGCCGAGGTGCTCGGCTTCCTCGAGATGGACGACTTCGCCGACCGGCTCGCCGGGCGCCTCTCGTCGGGACAGCGTCAGAAGGTGTCGCTCGCCCGCGCGATCGTCCACGACCCGCCGGTGCTCGTGCTCGACGAGCCGACGGCGAACCTCGACGTGATCGTCGCGCGCAACGTGGTCGAGTTCGTCGAGCGGGCGCGCGCCGCGGGCCGCGCGATCCTGCTCTCGACTCACATCTTCTCGGAGGCCGAGCGCCTCTGCGACCGGGTCGTCATCGTCCACCGCGGGAAGCTCCTCGCGTCGGGCACGCAGGAGGAACTGCGCGCCGCGACCGGCACCTCGAATCTCGAGGACGCGTTCTTCAAGCTGGTGCGGCCGTGAGGATCGACCTGCGCACGGTGGGTCTCGTCGCGGCGAAGGAACTGCGTGAATCGCTGCGCGACCGCCGCACGCTGTTCGTCGCGCTGCTCCTCCCGGTGCTCCTCTACCCGCTCATGATGCTGGCCGTGGCGCCGCTCGTCAGCATGCAGAAGCAGAAGCTGAAGGACGACG
>JANNHP010000346.1:0-18716 GCA_031404455.1 Planctomycetia bacterium
CCCCTACAGAGGCAAAGGCAGCGGCCGCGGCAGGTGCGGATCCCCACGCGGCGTCCCCTGCCGTTGTAGGGGCGACGCATGCGTCGCCCGCCGTAGCCGGACGCAAGCGGTCGTTCGACGACTTCATAGAAAGCGTCGGTACCGTCTCCGACCCAGATTCGTCGCTTTCTCGAGAAAGCGTCGGAAACGGGTCGGAGACGGTACCGACGCTTTCTTTCGACGGCTTCGTCGCCCGCCTCCGCGCCCACTACGCCCGCTACACCCCCGACTGGGTCGCCGCCGAATGCGGCATCGACGCCGCCATCATTCCGACGATCGCCCGAGAGATCGGCAAGGCCCGCGGCGCCTTCGCCGCCCACGTCTGGCGCAGCGCAGCGTCCGCGCACAAGGGCGGATGGCAGGTCGCGCGGTGCCTGGAATTCCTCTGCGTGCTGACGGGCTCCGTCGCGACGAAGGGCGGCACCGGACTCAACACGCAGAACAAGTTCGTCGGCGCGCCGTTCAAGAAGCCGTCGCCGCAGGAGGTCTGGTCCGAACTCCTCTTCCCGCCCGAGTGGCCGCTCAGCCACCACGAACTCTCGTTCCTGCTCCCGCACCTGATCGCCGAGGGCCGCGGCCGCGTGGATGTCTACTTCACGCGCGTCTACAACCCCGTCTGGACGAACCCCGACGGTTTCTCGTGGATCGACATGCTTTCCGACGAGAGGAAGATCGGCCTCTCCGCGGCGCTCACGCCCGTGTGGAACGAGACGGCGATGTTCTCGGACTACGTGCTCCCGATGGGCATGGCGAGCGAACGCCACGATCTCATGAGCCAGGAGACGCACGCGGGCCGCTGGATCGGCTTCCGTCAGCCGGTGCTCCGCGTCCTCGCCGAGCGCGACGGGAAGAAGGTCGACTGGACGTATCAGGCGTCCGTCGGCGAGGTGTGGGAGGAGGACGAGTTCTGGATCGCGCTCTCGTGGGCGATCGACCCCGACGGATCGCTCGGCGTGCGCAAGCACTTCGAGTCGCCGTACCGGCCCGGCGAGCGGATCACGATCGAGGAGTACTACCGCTGGATCTTCGAGAACTCGGTCCCGGGGCTCCCCGAGGCCGCGAAGAAGGAAGGCCTGACGCCGCTCGAGTACATGCGCCGCCGCGGGTGCTTCGAGATCGCGAAGGACGTCTACGAACTCCACGAGAACACAGTCGACGTCGCCGGCGCGACGAAGGACGCGCAGGGCCGCTGGATGAAGGACGGCCACGCAATCGCCGTCGACATCGACGGGAAACCACTGGCCGGCTTCGGGACGCCGTCGAAGAAGCTCGAACTCTTCAGCCCGACGATGGCCGAGTGGGGCTTCGCGGGCGAGGCGATGCCGAACTACATCGAGAGCCACGTCCACGAATCGAAGCTCGATCGGTCGAAGGGCGAAATGGTGCTGCTCCCGACGTTCCGCCTCCCGACGCTCATCCACACGCGCAGCGGCAACTCGAAGTGGCTCTACGAGATCAGCAACGCGAACCCCGTCTGGATCCACACGTCCGACGCCGCGCGCCTCGGCGTGAAGACGGGCGACCTGCTGCGGATCTCGACGCGCATCGGCCACTTCGTCAATCGCGCGTGGGTGACCGAGGGCATCCGTCCCGGCGTCGTCGCGTGCTCGCACCATCTCGGGCGGTGGCGCCTCGACGGCATGCCCGGCACCGACAAGTGGTCCGCCGCGCCCGTCACGCTGGAGAAGGACGCGGCGAAGCGCCGCATCCGCCGCGTCGGCGACATCGCGCCGTTCGAGTCGAGCGATCCCGACAGCGAGCGCGTGTGGTGGAAGGACGGCGGCGTCCACCAGAACCTGACGTTCCCCGTGCAGCCGGACCCGATCTCGGGCATGCACTGCTGGCACCAGAAGGTCACCGTCGAGAAGGCTATGCCCGGCGACCGCTACGGCGACGTCGAGGTGGACACGTCGAAGTCCATGGAGGTCTTCCGCGAGTGGCTGGCGCTCGCGAAGCCGCGCGTGCAGGCGGACGGACTCCGGCGCCCGCTGTGGTTCTCGCGGGCGGTCCGTCCGTCGGCGAAGGCGTACTACAAACCGTGACGACTCGCGCGTATCCGATCGCGTTGCTCATCGCGTTCGTAGCGGTCGGCGCCGTCACCGCGATCCATCCGACGTCGTACTTCAACTGGATCTCCGAGACGTTCCCCTCGTGGCTCGGCGTCGGGATCCTCGTCGCGACGCACCGGCGGTTCCCGATGACGCCGATCTCGCACACGCTGGTGTTCGTCTTCGCGGTGATCCTCCTCATCGGCGGCCACTACACGTACGCGATGGTTCCCATGGGCGAGTGGATGAAGGGCTGGTTCGGGTTCGAGCGCAACCACTTCGACCGTCTCGGGCACTTCTTCCAGGGCGTGATCCCCGCCATGCTCGCCAGGGAACTCCTGCTCAGGCGGTCGAAGTTGCACGCCGGAACGCGCCTCTTCTTCCTCTGCTCCGCCGCATCTCTCGCCATCAGCGCGCTCTACGAGATCTTCGAGTGGCAGTACGCGATCGCGTTCGGCGGCGACAAGGCGACCGACTTCCTCGGCTCGCAGGGCGACCCGTGGGACGCGCAGCAGGACATGACGATGGCGATCCTCGGCGCGATGTCGGCGCAGTTGCTGCTGTCGCGGTGGCACGACCGGCAGATCGAGCGCGTCGTCGAGCCCTGAAGGTGCGCGGTGCCCCGATGACGGCCTGAGACGGCAACGTCCGAGCCGTTCACTCGTGCCGAAGCGCCACGACCGGGTCGACGCGCGCGGCCCGGAGCGCCGGGACGAGCGCCGCGATGAGCCCTACGCCCACCGAGAACGCGAGCCCGCCGCCGAGGAGCCACCACGGGAACACGAAGAGCGTGGCCTCGAACGGCATCATCGTCGCCTTCTCGATCAACTGGCGTCCCTGCTGGTTCCCGATCGCGCCGAGTCCGACGGAGAGGCCGATCCCGAGAACGCCGCCCGCGAGGCCGAGGATCGCGGACTCGGCGAGGAAGAGAGCCGCCACGTCGCGATCGGTCGCGCCGAGCGCCTTCAGGAGTCCGATCTCGCGCGTGCGTTCGAGGACGCTCATCACCATCGTGTTGACGATGCCGAGCGCCGCCACGAACACGGCCACGAACGCGAGGAACCCGGCCACGATCGTCGCGCCCTTCAGCCACTTCTTGATGCCGTCGAACGCCTCGCGCACGGAGCGCACCTGGAGTCCACGCGCGGCGACGGCTTCCTCGACGCGTGCGGCGTCCTCCGTCGTCTTCGCCACGAGCAGCATCGAGCGCGGTCCTTCGCGTCCCGGGCGGCGGTCGACGAGCGCGCGCGCCGTCGTCTGCGGGAGGAAGAGGTCGGCCTGCATGGCCCACACCTCGTCGACGAACGCGGCGGACTCGCTGCCGAACCGCTCGCGGAGCACGCCGACGATCTCGAGGTCCTCGGTGAAGAGCGGCGGAGCGTCCGGCTTCGGCGCCGTCAGTCCCGGCAGGAACGCCGCGAGACCGCCGCCGCCGGCGCGAGCCGAGAGCCGCATCGTCCGTCCGATGAGCGCCGACTGCGCCGCGTCGCTCGTGAACCCCATCTCGTAGAGGAGCAGTTCGTGGACGACGACGGCCCGTTCGTCGTCGGACGTGAACCAGCGCCCCGCGAGCAGTCGCTTCGGGTAGTGCTCGTGCTGCGCCGGCGCGCCGATCGACAGCGCCTCGCGCGGCGCGCGAGAAAGCGTCGGTACCGTCTCCGACCCGTTTCCGACGCTTTCTATCTCGACGCCGTAGCGGTCCTGCACGAACGCGCGCGCCGACTCGACGCCCGGCAGCGCCGCGAGATCGCGCTCGGTCGCGGCGTCGATCATGCGGATCGGGATCTGGAAGGGTGGACCTCCGTAGCCGCGCTTCAGGAACGTGCGCTTCAGGCGCGCGCGCTTCACGTCGTCCATCTCGCCCTTCACCTCGGGGACGCTGCCCATCTTCCCGACGGTGCCGAATCCAGGCATCACCATGACGTGCCGCAGTTGCTCGTCGGAGGTGAGCAGCGAATCGATGACGCCGTCGAGGCCGAGCGCCAGCGAGAGGATGAGCGCGAGCGCCAGCGTGCCGACCGTGACCCCGCCTCCGGTCAGGACCATCCGCGAGCGGTTCGCGAGGAGTGCGTGCACCGATTCGCGCAGCAGGTCGCCCGTCTTCACGCCCGCACTGCTTCTGACGCCACGACGCGGCCGTCCTTCATCGTCACGCGCCGCGACGCGTAGCGATCCGCGAGGTCGGCCTCGTGCGTGATCATCACGACCGTGGCGCCGCGCTCGCGCCGCAGCCGGGCGAGGATCTCCATCACCTCTCCGGCGGTCGCCGAGTCGAGATTGCCCGTCGGCTCGTCGCAGAGCAAGAGCGGCGGCTTCCTGACGAGCGCCCGCGCGATCGCCACGCGCTGCTGCTCGCCTCCCGAGAGCTCCGACGGCGCGTGGTCGCGCCGCTCGGCGAGGCCGACCGCGTCGAGCGCCTCCTCCGCGAGCCGCCGCCGCTCGGAGACGGGCGTGCCGTCGAGCGCGAGCGGCAGTTCCACGTTCTGGGTCGCGCTCCTGCCGGGCAGGAGATGGTAGGACTGGAAGACGATGCCGATCTTCGTGGCGCGGTAGCGCGCGAGGCCCGCGGGCGTCAGCGCGCCGAGGTCGTCGCCCGCGACGCGCACGGTCCCGCCGTCGGCGCGGTCGAGCCCGGCGAGGAGGTTCATCAGCGTGGACTTCCCCGACCCGGACCGTCCGAGCACCGCGACGAACTCGCCCGCAAGGACGTCGAGGTCGACGCCGGCGAGCGCCGTCACCGCCGCGGTCCCGCGGCCGTAGCGTTTCAGGACTCCGCGGAGTTCGACGAGAGGCATCGCTTGAGTGTGTTCGAACCGCGCGCGGGCCGCGCGCATTCCGGAGGCGGCGGCTACCGGCGCGTCTCGTCGAGCTTCGGCGCGCCGACGGGCCACCCGTGGTTCTCGTTGCCGGAGTCGTCGAGGAAGACGCCGTGCTCGTCGACGTCGAAGTGGAGGAGGAGCACCGTGGCGTCGTCGCGCTCGAACGTCTTCGAAGGCGTGAACGCGGCGGAGTAGCGCGCGGTGCGCGAGAGCCGCACCTCGTCCACCTCGCCCGTGAACGGGTTCACCGGACGGCCGTCGGCGCCCGGATCCGCGCCGACGTAGAGCGGGAAGTCGTTCGTCGTCACGGCGCCCGCCGCGTCCTGGTCGTCGGCGACCTTCCCGTCCACGAAGAGCCTGGCCCGCGCGCCGTCGTGCACGAGCGCGAGATGGACCCAGTCGTCGGGCGCGATCCGGTTCTTCGCGTCGAGGGTCACGTACCCGGGCTTCTTCGTGCCGGGCATGCGAGGCAGGTGAACGAACCCCGTCGGCGCCGTACGGTCGCGCGAACCGTCGTTCCACTGGATCCCGAAGGAGCTCCACTCGGTCTTCGACACCACCGTCATCGTCCGCGGAGAGCCCTTGCTCTTCGCCCAGCACTCGAGCGTGAACTGCTTGAACGTCGTCTCCGCGCGCGTCAGCGCGACGCGCACGAAGCTCTCTCCGTCGAGCACGACGGACTTCTGGACCGACGACTTCGAGCGGGCGACGCCGACGAGCTTCACGGGGACGGACGCCGTCGCCCGGATCGGCTGCCCGAGGCCGCTCGCGAGCGGGTACGTGATCGTCGCCTTCACCTCGATCGACGGCCGCTTCTGCTCGAACGCGGGGGCGCGCGCGGCGACCGGGATGCGCGCGACGCCGCCCGCGGCGACGATCCCCGACGCCTGACGGGGCACGAGCGTCCAGCCGTCTTCGGCCTCGATGCTCGCCTCGTACGGGATCGCGCGGTCGGTGGCGTTGCGTACCACCACCTGGAAGCCGGACTCGCGCCCCGCGCCGAACGCGATCGCGGGCGTGCCCTCGACGTCGAGCCACTCGCCGCGCACGAGGTCGTTCATCGCGTCCACCTCGGCGCCGAGCACGGCGTCGGAGCCCATGACCGTGCCGACCGGCAGCAGCGCCATCGTGAGGCGGTCGCGGCGGACCTTCACGTGCGCGATGTGCTGGAACGAGGCCGTCTCGAGGGCCTTCGCGGGCGGCTCCGCGCCGGTCATCCCGAGGACGAAGTAGTGGATGCCGTCCCGGACGCCGTCGTCGCGGTACGTGTGCAGGTGCCCGCAGAAGACGGCGCGGACGCGGCCGTCGGCGGCGAGGAGTCGGTGCACGTCGGGCCAGTTGCAGCCCTCGTAGAGCCAGCGCGGGTGGTGAAGGAAGACGAGGACCTGCTCGGCCTTCGTCGCCGCGAGATCCTTCTTCAGCCAGTCGATCTGCTCCGCGCTCAGGTTCTGGTCCTTCGCCGGGTCGGCGAAGGAGAGCGCCTCGTCGGAGAAGAGGCACACGACGTGCGCCCAGCGGTGGTCGAACGAGTAGTAGAGCGGCCCGAAGTTCTCCTTGTAGAGCGCGGCGTTGCCCTCGGGGTTCGCCTTGCCGCCGTAGACGTCGTGGTTGCCGACGACCGGATACCACGGCGCAACGAGCCGCGACATGACGGCGCGGTACTGCGCCGCCTGCTTCAGCCAGACTTCCGGCCCGGTGTAGCCCTGGACCATGTCGCCGACGGTCATGACGAAGTCGGGATCGAGCCTGTTGGCCGTCTCCACGCCCTGCTCGAGGATGCGAACCCCTTCCGGCTTCCCGCCCGTGCGGTCGCCGAAGACGACGAACGAGAAGCCGTCGTCTTGCCGCGGCGCGCGAAGTTCCACCGCCGAGTCCGTCCCGGCGTTGACCTTCGGCGGTTCGTCCTGCGCGAAGCCGGCGCGCAGCGCGAACGCCGCGGCCAGCGCCGCGGCGAACCCGAGAGGGTGGCGGATCATGCGGGCTAGTATCGCCTCGCCGTGGGTTCCAAGGACACCGCTCTCCTCCTCGTCGTCGCGACCGACGCCGAGCGTCCGCACGTTTCCGGCTACGAGATCCTCGTCTGCGGCGTCGGCAAGACGGGCGCCGCGACGGCGACGGCGCGGCGGCTCGCGGCGGGCGGCGTGCGCGGCGTCATCTCGTTCGGCGTCGCGGGCGCGTATCCGGGCGAAGGGCTCGCGATCGGCGACGTCGTCCTTGCGAGCGAGGTCGGCGTGATCGACGAGGGGCTCGACAACGGAGAGCGTTTCGTCGCGTTCGCGCGCGCGGGGATGCCCGTCCCCGGCGCCGGTTGGACGCACTGCGATCCGTCGCTCGTGGGCGCGCCGCCGCCGGACGCGTCGCACCGCGTCGTCCGCGGGAGGATCGCGACGGTGAGCGTCTGCGCGGGGAGCGCGCGGCTCGCGACGGAGCGCGCGGCGACGGGTGCGGTCGCGGAATCGATGGAGGGCGCCGCGGTCGCGTACGTCGCGACGAGCTTCGGCGTGGCCTTCGCCGAGATCCGCGGCATCTCGAACCTCTGCGGCCCGCGCGCGGGCGCGCCCTTCGACATCGTGACGGCGGTCCGCAACGCGGCGGGACACCTCGCGTGAAGCTCCGTCTCGGCCTCTCGCCGTGTCCGAACGACACGTTCATCTTCCACGCGCTCCTCCACGGACTCGTGGACACGCGCGGCGTCCTCTTCGAGCCGGTGATGGAGGACGTCGAGTCGCTGAACGAGCGGATGCTGCGCGGAGAGCTCGAAGTGACGAAGGCGAGCTTCGCGGCGTTCGCCCACGCGCGCGAGACGTACGCCGCGGTCCGCACCGGCGGGGCGCTCGGCCGCGGCAACGGGCCGCTCGTCGTCTCGAAGCGGACGATGAAACCGTACGAGCTCGCGACGGAACGCGTGCTCCTCCCGGGGCGCCTCACGACCGCGGCGCTCCTCTTCGAGAGCTTCCATCCGGATTGCGAGGACACCGCGTTCGTGCGTTACGACGAGGTCCTCCCCGCGCTGCTCCGCGGTGACGCGGGCGCGGGCGTGGTCATCCACGAACTCAGATTCACGTACGAGGAGCGCGGGCTCTCTTTCGTCGAGGATCTCGGCCTCCGGTTCGAGGGAACGACGGGGTGCCCGGTTCCGCTCGGCGGCGTGTTCGTGAGGCGGGACGTCGATCCGAAGCTCGCGAGGGACGTCGAACGCTGGGTCGGCGAGAGCCTCGCGCTGGCGCGCGCGGACCCGTCCGCGAGCCGCGAGTTCGTGCGGCGTCACGCACAGGAACTCGACGACGGCGTCACCGCCGCGCACATCGGCCTCTACGTCAACGAGTTCTCCGCCGGCTACGGCGACGAGGGGGAGGACGCCATCCGGCGTCTGCTCGTCCTCGCCGAGAAGGCCGGCCGCGCGCCGCCGTCGAAGCGACCGCTCTTCGTCGCCGCGAAGTAGGGCAGTTCGCTTCGGTGCGTCCCCGCGAGCCTGGATGCGAGAACGCGCGCCACCCAGCCGACTCGGAATGCCGATCGGATCGGCATCGGGCGGAAGCAAAGCACGCAAGGTTTCCGCAAGATCGCGCCTGAAGAATAGGATGTGCGCCGTGTTCCCCGGGGACGCGCCCCGGACAATTCGTCTCGTCCCTGTCGTCGTCCCATCTCGCCGGAGGTTCCGATGATGCGCTCCAACCGATGGTCGCTCGTTCTCGGCTTCGCGGCCGCTCTGGCGGTCGCCGTGCCTCTCGCCACCATGGCCTACGCCCGCGGCGGCGGCGGCGGCGGCGGCAGCGGGACCGGATCGGGCGGCGGCGGAAGCGGCGGGTCGGGCGGCAAGGCGCCCTCCACCGGCGGCGGCAAGTCGGCCGGCGGACCGAAGACCGGCGGCGGCGGCGCGCCCGGCGGCACCGGCGGCGGGAAGGGCGGCAACGCCGGGTCCACGAAGGGACGCGGCGATTACCTCGAGACGATGCAGCGCGACGGAGCCGACGACGCGCGCGGCGCCTTCCTCGACGACGCGACGCTCGAAGTGCTGCGCAAGCTGCGCAGCGCCGAGCGCGGCGAGTAGCTCGCACCGTAGATGACGATCTCGCGGCCGTCTCGTGCGCTGGCGCTCCTCCTCCTCTGCGCTGCGATCGGCGGCGCCGCTTGGGGCAGCGAGAAGTCGGCCGGCCTCTTCGAGGACGCCCGGCGCAAACTCCGTTTCCGCGATGCCGTCGGCGCGCTGAAGGCGGTCTCCGACGCGATCGCCGTGGACGCGACCGACGCCGATGCCCAGATCCTGCGACAGGACCTGCTGCGCCGCGACACCCCCGAGAAGTCGCTCGTCGCGGAGTACAAGGCCGCCGCCGCGGCACGCCCGGACGACCCGCTCTTCCTCTACCTGAGCACCCGTCTCCTGAAGGCCGAGGAGGCGTCGCGCGACTTTGCGACGCAGGCGATGAAGTTCCCGGCGTCGCCGTGGCCCCACGAGGGCCGCGCCGTCGCGCTCGACGCACTCGGGAAGAAGGAGGACGCGGCGGCCGAACGCGACGCGGCCGTCGCCGTCAGCCCGCGTGAGCCGCGCTTTCGCGTGTCGCAGGCGCGTGCCTCCGAGGCCGCGGGACAGTGGGCCCAGGCCGCGGAGGCGTGGAAGCTCGCGGTGGGACTGCGTCCGAAGGACTTCGTGCTCGTCCTCGGCCTCGGCGAGGCGCAGCGCCGCGCGGGTTACCTCGACGAGGCCCTCCAGCAGTTCGACGTCGCGGCGAAACTCGAGCCGAAGGATCCCGAGCCGCCGTACCGCACGGGCCTCGTGAACCTCGACCTTCGGAAGTACGACGACGCGCTGAAGTCGTTCGACGCGTCGATCGCCCTCGACAAGGGATCCATCGACGCCTACGCCGCGGCCGTCCGCGCCTCGACGAGCCGCGCCCGCGCGGCTGCGCTCGCGGCGAAGCGCGACATGCTCGAGTCCGACTTCACCGTCGCGATCGGCTACGGCACGAAGGCGATCACGGCCGACCCGTCGAGCGCCGCGGCGCAACTCGCGCTGGGCCACGCCGAGGAGGCCGCGTCCGAGGTCGCCGACACGCACGCGGTGGCGGCGATGCGCGCCTACGACACCGCGTACTCGCTCGCGCCCGCGACGAGTCCGCTGCGGGTCGAGGCGCTCGTCGGGAGCGCCTGCGCGATGCTCGCGCAGGGGATGATCGACCAGTGCGTCGCGGCGGCCGACCGCGCGATCGAGGCCGATCCGAAGGCCGTCGCCGCGTACCTCGTCGCAGGGCGGGCGCTCGGTGCCGGCGGCAAGTTCGACGACGCGGTGCGCAAGTACTTCAACCCCGGCCTGAAGGCGGACCCGTCCGCGGCGAGTCTGAAGCACGCGCGCGGCGTCGCCATCTGGCTCGGCGGGAACCCGATCCGGGCGAAGCCCGACCTCAAGGCCGCGGTGCAGGCCGAGCCCCAGAACGGCCGCTTCCAGCTCACGCTCGGCGAGCTCCACTACCAGTTGAAGGAGCACAAGGATGCGGCGGCGGCGTTCGTGGTCGCAGCCGAGAGACGTCCGCGCGATCCGGTCGCGTGGCGTGGAGTCGGACGCGCGTACACGTCGCTCGAGGACTGGACCGCGGCGGCCGCGGCCTACGAGGAGGTCGTCGCGCTCGTCGAGGGCACCCCATCGCCCGCGGACGCCGGCGCCCCGGCGGCTCCCGCCGAGCCGCCGCCCGCAAGTCCGCCTGCTCCCGGCGCCGGCGACGGTCCGCCGCCCGGCGGCGACGCTCCGAAGAAGGACGACGCGCCCGCCCCGGCTCCGATGAAGGCGCCCGAGTTCGCCACCGACGAGCACCTCTTCCTGACGCTGATCTACGCCGACCACCTGAACGACAAGGCAAAGGCGAAGGCGCACGCGAGGAAGTGGCTCGAGCAGGGCGGCACGAACGTCAACCTCGATTCCTGGGTCCAGAACCTCCTCGCGGAGAAGTGATCGCCCGCGGCGCCGCGGTGATGTGCGACCCCGTGGTCGCGGCACGCTAACTTCGCCCGCGACGTGATCGAAGCCGACCTCCTTCTCGCGCTGCGCGAACGATTCGGGCACGGGGCCTTCCGCCCCGGTCAGCAGGCCGTCGTCGAGGCGGTGCTGCGCGGCGACGACGTCGTCGCCGTGATGCCGACGGGCGGCGGGAAGTCGCTCTGCTACCAGCTCCCCGCACTCCTCCTCGACGGCGTGACGCTCGTCGTCAGCCCGCTCATCGCGCTGATGAAGGACCAGGTGGACGCGCTCCGGGAACTCGGTCACGAGGCCACGTTCGTCAACTCGTCCCTCGACGTCTCCGAGCAGCGCGAGCGCCTGCGCGACGTCGCCGCCGGCCGCTACCGCCTGCTCTACGTCGCGCCGGAGCGGCTCTCGTCGCCGCGGTTCCTCGAAGCGGTCGCCTCGATGAAGGTCGTCCGGCTCGCGGTGGACGAGGCCCACTGCATCAGCCAGTGGGGACACGATTTTCGCCCCGACTACGCGCGCCTCGGCGAACTGCGCGTCCTCGTCGGGAACCCGCCGACGGCCGGATTCACGGCCACGGCGACGAGCGGGGTCCGCGAGGACGTCGTCCGGCAACTGCGCCTCGCGAACCCGCGCGTGTTCGTCGCGGGCTTCGAGCGTCCGAACCTCCGGCTCATCGTGAGGCGGCCCGGAAGCGTGGCCGAGAAGATGGACCTCCTCGGCGCCGCGATGCGCGAGTCCGGGACGCCCGCGATCGTCTACGCCGCGACGCGCAAGAACGTCGATCTCGTCGCGTCGCACCTCGCGTCGCGCGGCTTCGAAGCGTCGGCGTACCACGGCGGGCTCGACTCCGAGTCGCGCGCGCGCGTGCAGGACGCGTTCATGTCGGGGGAGCGGCCGGTGATCGTGGCGACGAACGCGTTCGGCATGGGCGTGGACAAGTCCGACATCCGGCTCGTCGTCCACTACGACGTGCCCGGCAGCGTGGAGGCCTACTACCAGGAGGCCGGCCGCGCGGGCCGCGACGGCGCGCCCGCCGACTGCGTGCTGCTCTACAACTACGCCGACGTCCGCATCCAGCGGTTCTTCCTGGACGGCGCGAACCCCGAGCCGTCGATGTTCGGGGCGATCCTCGAGCGCCTGCGCGCGGGCCGCGCCGGGGCGGCGGATCTCGCACTCGCGTCGCCGTCGAAGAACCCGATCGCGGCCGAGACCGCGCTCGGCATGCTGCGCCGTGCGGGCGCGGTCGTCCGCGAGATCGACGCGGACACGGGCGAAGAGGTCTACGCGATCGGCACGCTCGCAGAGGACGGCTCCGCGCCGATCGACCTCGATCACCTGCGCGCCAAACGCGCGGGCGACGAGGAACGTCTGCGGTCGATCTGCGGCTACGCGGCGGGTTCCGCGTGCCGCCGCGCGTACGTGCTGCGCTACTTCGGCAGCGACGAGGCGCGCGAGCGTTGCGAGGCGTGCGACCGCTGCCAGGGAATCGGCGTCGCGGCGGCGCGGGACCTCGACGAGCACGAGCGGAAGATCGTCCGCATCGCGCTGTCGGGCGTCGCGCGCGTGAACGACCGGTTCGGGCGGAGCCGTCTCGCACAGTTCCTCTTCGGCGGCAAGTCGCGCGAGGTCACGGAGGCGGGTCTCGACCGGTTGCCGACTTACGGGAAGCTCGCGGACCTCCCGCTGCGGACGGTGGGGGACCTGCTCGAGGCCCTCGCCGACGAGGGACTCCTCCACCGTCGCGCGCTCGACGGCCCGGGCTCGGGAGCGATCCTGTCGCTCTCCGACGAGGGCCGCCGCGTGATGCTCGACGACCCTCCGCTGCGGCTCGCGCTGCCGGGGCTCGGCCGCGCCGGAGTGCGCATGCCGCGCGAACCGAAGCGGTCGTCGCGCGCGCCGCGTCTGGCGCCGACGGGCCCCGTGGACGTGAACCTGGCGTCGCGCCTGCGCGGCTGGCGGCTCGGCGAGGCGAAGAAGCGCGGCATCCCCGCGTACGCTGTGTTCCACGACGCCACGCTCGAGGCGCTCGCCGCGATGCACCCGAGGACGGAGGCGGAGCTCCTCACCGTCCCCGGCATCGGCCCGCGGCGGGTCGCGACGTTCGGCGCGGAACTCTTGCAGGTGCTCGGCGCAGAGGAGGAGATCCGATGAAGTTCGCCCGCGCGCTCATGCTCACCGCCGCCTGCGCGGCCGTCGCGACGGCGCAGGACGAGGCGCCCGTCGGGCAGATGGGCAAGCAGTTCCAGGCGACCGACACGCTCAACATGCGCCCGGCGAAGAACCCGCTGAAGTCGCTGAAGGGCCGCGTCGTGCTCTTCACGTCGTTCCAGACCTGGTACGAGACGTGCGCCGCCTCCGTCGCGGACATCAACGGAATCCACGACAAGTACGGGCCGAAGGGCCTCACGGTGCTGGCCTTCGGCGAGCAGGAGCGCAAAGTCGTCGAGCCCTGGATCGCTGAGAAGGGCGTGAAGTTCTCGTGGGCGCTCATCGACACGCCGACTGCCGAGCAGTTCAAGCGCGACTGGCCTTATCCCGGCCAGCCGTGGAGCTTCCTCATGGACGCGAACGGCAAAGACGTGTGGCAGGGCAACCCGCGCAACATGCAGAACCCGTCCGCGTTCAAGCCGGGGACGCTGGAACCGCTCCTCGCCGCCGCGACGGCACCGCCGCTCCTCCCGAAGTCGCTGGAGGCGCAGCAGAAGCTCCTCGACGACGGCGTGTGGGCCGCGGCGAAGTCGTCGCTCCTCGAGGCCGCAGCGGGGGGCAAGCTCGACAAGGCGGACGCCGGCTGGGCGAAGGGTGTCGCGGACTGGATCGAGCAACGCCGCGCCGCGTACGCGTCCGACGCCGACGCACTCGTCAAGCAGGGCGCCTTCTGGGACGCGTGGGACATGATGAACGACTTCCCGCGGCGCTTCGAGGGCATGGACGGAGGGCCCGCCGCGACCGAGAAGGCCGCCGCGATCCGCAAGATCCCCGAGGCCCTGAAGGACCTGACGCAGGGCGACGACGTCGCGAAGGCGAAGGACCTGATCTCGAAGAAGAACGTCCAGGGCGCGCGGCTCATCCTCACCCGAATCTCGAAGGAAGCGAAGGGCACGCGCCACGCCGAGCGCGCGAAGGACCTCCTCGACGCGCTGCCCGCGAAGTAGCCCGCATGTGCGGAATCGCCGGCGTGATCGGGCCCCGCGGCGGGGCGATGCTCGCGCCCATGCTCGCGGCGCTCGCGCACCGCGGTCCCGACGACGAGGCGACGCTCGTCCGAGGCGACGTGGCGCTCGGACATCGACGTCTCGCGATCCTCGACCTCTCGCCCGCGGGCCGTCAGCCGATGGTCACGCAGGACGGGCGCTACGCGCTCGTGATGAACGGCGAGATCTACAACCACGTTTCGCTGCGCGAAACGTCTGAACGGCTGGGAGTCAGGTTCAGAGGACACTGCGACGCGGAAGCCGTGCTCCATCACCTCGCGCGGCACGGCGAGGCGGGTCTCCGAGATCTCCGCGGCATGTTCGCGCTCGCGTTCGCGGATCTCACGACGGGGGACGTGTTCCTCGCTCGCGACCGGATGGGCATCAAGCCGCTCTACTTCGCCGACACGCCGCGCGGCTTCGGCTTCGCGTCGGAGGCGAAGGCGCTCCTCGCGGCGGGGCTCGCGGCGCCGGGACTCGATCTTGCGGCGACGAGTCAACTCCTCTCGCACTTCGTCGTCCCGGCGCCGTGGTGCGCGTTCTCGGGCGTCAGCGCGCTCCGGCCCGGCGAGATCGTCCGCCGCCGCGCCGACGGGCGCATCGAGCGCGCGTCCTTCGCCGACATCGTGTTCAAGGACGAGCCGGTCGCGGAGGTCGACGCCGTCCGCCGCGTCCGCGCCGCCGTCGAGGACGCGGTCCGCTCGCACCTGATGTCCGACGTCCCCGTCGGCGTGTTCCTCTCGGGCGGCGTGGACTCGGGCGCGGTCGCGCTCCTCGCCGCGCGCGAGTCGTCGTCGCCGCTGCACGCGTTCACGCTCGCCTACGGCGCCGAGGGAGCGCGCTACGACGAGACCGACGGCGCCGCCGCGATCGCGAAGCACGGCGGGCTCGTCCACCACGTCCGCCGCGTCTCGGGCGACGACGTGTACGCCGCGCTCGCGCGCATCGTCTACGCCATGGACGAGCCGTCGGCGTCGGCGCTCCCGAACTGGTTCGTCGCGGAACTCGCGCGCGAGCACAGCGTGAAGGTGTGTCTCTCGGGCCTCGGCGGCGACGAACTCTTCGCGGGCTACACGCGCTACCTCCACCTCGCGCGCCGCGAACGCATCTTCGACCGGTGGCGCGCCGTGCCGCGGCCGCTGCGAGCCGCGGTGACGTCGGCGGCGAGGGCACTCGGCGCGAAGGGGCGCGTGGCGTCCTTCCTCGGAAAGGCCGACCAGCCGTTCGGCGAGCGGAGCTGGCGCTACAAGCTCGTCCTCGACGACGACGCGAAGCGCGGTCTCTGGGCCGAGGGAGTGGACACGTCCGCGATCCCGTCGACGCGCGAGCACCTCCTCTCGCTCTTTGCAAGGGTCGCGGGCCGTCACGTCGTGGACCAGATCGCCTCCGTCGACGCGAAGACCTATCTCGCGAACGACCTCCTGCGCCACATGGACGGCATGTCGATGGCGCACGGCGTGGAGGCGCGCGTGCCGCTCCTCGACGGGCCGCTCGTGGACCTGGCGTTCTCGCTGCCCGCGGACCTGCGCCTTCGCGGCGAGGTGCGCAAGCACGTGTTCCGCGAGGCCGTCCGCGACCTCTTCCCCGCGGGCCACCTCGACCGCCCGAAGACGGGCTTCTGCTTCCCGACGGACGCGTGGCTCCGCAATGGGCCGCTGCGTCCCGTCCTCGACGCGACGCTCTCGGGCGGCGCCGTCCGCCGCCGCGGGCTCTTCCGTCCCGAGGCCGTCGCCCGTCTCGTCGCCGAGTTCCACGCGTCGGCACCCGGCTCCGACGCCGCCGGGATGGCCGAGTCGCGCGTGTGGACGCTCGTCATGCTGGAGCTCTGGTGCCGGATGTTCGTGGACGACGGCGCGCCGCGGAGCGGGGAGGTCGGGACGGAGGCGTTGGTGCGGGGCGCAGGCGATAGCGACTGAGGCCGGCAGCGCCTTCTCGGCCAACCCAGCGAACGTCAAGGCCGAGATCTCGCAGCGCCCCGCCTTGAGCACCAGCGCGCGTTGCTTCCGCGCTTCCCACTCGATCCTCCCGAGATCCGAGTTGCGGTGGCTCGCCGCGACGTCGCGCTCCCACCCCAACGGCCGCTTGTACGCGATCGCCGTCGAGCCGCTCAATGTAGCCGCGGCTGGTCATCTCCTCCGCCGGCTGTTCGCGATTGTCCTTCGGATCGCTAGTGCCTTCCCACGATCTTCCAGACTGCGATCCTCACCCCGAATCGCTCCGCGCCGCCGGGCTCAAGGTCGATCGTAGCTTTCACGCGATTATCGACGTTGAGCGCAGCGCGCAATTCGGGCTCCGAGACGTCGGCCGGATGATCCTCAGGGCCGAGTCCCCAGCGCTGACGTCTCGTCTGTTCGTCCACGTACGCATCGGTGGTGAAACGGATGCCGATGCGCGCCTCGGTCTTCTCGGTGATCACCGCCGGGAACACCCACGTCTTCTTCGTTCCCTCCTCCCAGATCGTCTCCGCCAGGTCGTCGTTCCCGCGAAAGCGGGCCGTGACGAACCGCTTCAGCCACGCCAGGTACTCCGACGGCTCGGCCGTCGGTTTGTCGAGCTTCCGCGGCACGATCGTCGGCGGCGCATCTTGCGGCGGAGTTGGCGGCGGAGTTGGCGGCGGAGTCGGCGCACCCGGCACCTCGCGGCGGACGGCCACGGGGATGCGGAGAGAAACCACGGATTGGAACCTCCCGTTCACGGCTCGCATATCTTCCATGCTCGCGAACGATCTCACGTCCAACGTGACCCGGATGTCGTCGCCGACGGCCAGAGATTCACTGACCTTCGGACCGACCTCGAGGCGACGCGTGAGATAGCCGCTCGGATCGATCGTCTGGCCAACACCCCAGTCAAGTGCCTCCTTCTGCCAATCCGCCCAGTATGGCTTCAAGTCGTTGAACCCGATCGTGACGCTCCCCTTGTCGATCTCGAGGACCCGCGCGTCGAAGACCCAGGTCTTCCACCCAAGGTCTCCCACGCAGTAAACGAGCCACGCGCGGCGCCAGTCGTACTCGACCACCGAACCCGCAAGGTGCTGCTCGGCGTCCTGGTTGGCGGCGTGGCATGCTTCGGCGAACAGCTTGAGCCACAGGCGGAACGTGGAGCCGTACGCGATAGGGTGCCTGGTCGGCGGCATCTGTTTCGTCCCGTCGCGCGACTTCTTGATCTTCGTCGCTCCCGTCGAATCGTCCACAACCGGAGCGCTGGCCGAGCGTTCGGCGCCCGGGTCGGCGTTTGCAATATGGATCAGATCCGCGAGCTTCGTGAAGATGCGCTCGAAGTCGATCCCGCCGTCCGGCCCCAGGACCGGCCGTTCCATCCATCCGATCCCATCGCCCTTGTTCCAAGCAATGGCCAGTGGCGCCTCTTCCGATGTCGGAACGAACGACGCTATCTCCCCCGCGGAAGCGAGGACGCGGACCTCAATACAGATCGTGCGTTGTCCGTCGCGGTCGCACGGTTTCACGTCGATGACTCTGCCCTCCCTGTGGATGAGTCGCGTCGACGCAAGTCGCCTCCGCCTCTCGCGCTTCTCGAGCGCCGGTACTTCGAGCTTCTCGATCGCGCGGAGTTCGTCGTTGAACTCGGAGCGCGACTCGGTCGTGACCACGTCCGGATCCCCGGTTGGCGCACCCTTCTCCTGCGCCCACGCAGAGAACGCGAAGGCCACGACCAGAATGCCCGCGAGCACCCTCATGGCTTCGAGTCCTGCCCTGTGCTCATCGTTGGATCGTGCTACCTTCCCGACGGACGCCAGATGTTCAACTGCGCCGAGAACTCACCGTTCCTCGCGTCCTTCGCGCCGTTGGGATCGAGGTCGATCGTCACCTCCACCGAGGTGCCGACGCGCAACGTACCGAGCAGTCCTTCCGGCACTCTGAACTCGTGGTTCTCGGGACCGAAGCCCCACCTCCGGCGCTCCTTCGTGACGTTGCCAAGCGAGTCTCGTACCCACACGAAGCGGTAGACGTAGGTCCTTTCGCTGTCGATTCGCGCCCAGACTCGCCCGTCACGAATCTCCTGAACCGTCGCAGGAAAGACCCAAGTCGTCTTCGTTCCTCCGGTCCAGAGTTCTGCGACTTCCTCGTCGTCGCCGTACTCACAGGCGTATGCGAACTTGTCTATCCAAGCCCAGTAGGCGGCAGAGTTCCCAGCAGTTTTCGTGAGCGCCCGCGGTTCGAACTTCGGTCCTGATTCCGGTGCGAACTTCGGTTCCTCAGGAGCGTCCGGCGGGGTGGTCGATGTTCTGTACACCGCGCGTAACTGGTTCAGGGCGGTCTCCGCGACCGCGCAAACCTCAGTGTCGTCGCTCTTCAGCGCATCGGTGAGCGCTCCGACGGCGTCCCGAAGCGTCGCCGACATGACAGGGCGAGTATCGGGGAGCGGCCTCGCGGAATTGTCCGGCACTTCGAGGAAGCGTCCGTACCGGTAGTAGACCTCCATGGACAGGCAGTTGAGAGCGGTCGCGTAGATGCGGCCGCCTTCCGGCGACCAGCAGTCCACCGGGTCCCACGAGCCGCGCTCGTCTGCACCAGCGTCTGCGCGCTGGTGCGACGGGAGCGCGCGGACCATGTGGTTGCGCCACGACGACCAGTGCGTGCCCGAGGGCCACCATGTCGGTGACGCGGTTGAACGTCCGGAACGGCGACAGGTCGTCATC
>JANNHP010000347.1:0-15239 GCA_031404455.1 Planctomycetia bacterium
GGTCTTGCCGGCTGGGCCGCGGGACGCGTGGCCGGCTGCGTCGCGGGCCGCGCCTGACGGATGCTGCCCCGGCTGGATGAAGGGCTCGGGCCGGCCCGGGAGGAGCTGACGCCTGCGCCCGAGAAACTGCCGCCTCGCGAACCGCCCCCGCCGCCGCCGCCGCCACCGCCACCACCGCCGCCGCCGCGCGCCCAGGCTTCGCCCGTGCCGACGGCGAACACCGCCGCCGCTGCGAGGAGGACCCACCATCTCAGGCCGTTGCGCATCTTCGTGCCCTCCGAGGTTCAGCGACCCTGACCGGTCGCGGCGGCGAGTTGCGCCGGCGATTCGAACTCGATGCGATGCGCCCCGTCCGGGGGCTTGAACGCGAACGCCGAGTCGGGGACGTCCGCGGCGAGGTTCCAGTCGTACATGTGCGCCACGAAGCGCGGCACGCCCTCTTCCGTGACGTAGTGGATCGCGAGCTTCAGCGGGACCCTCGGCTCCGCCTGCGAGACCCACACCTGCCACTCCAGCACTTCGTTCTCGAAGAGGAGCAGATCGCACGGCTTGCCGCGGACGGGGTGGACGCCGAGCCACGCGCCGGTGTCCGCGACATCGGAGAAGCTCGGGTACGGGTCGTCGCAGACGAGGTCGGCGAGCGGGAGGACGATCCCGAGCTTCTCCTCGATGTCGTCGAGCGTCGCGTCGATCGTCGCCGGTGCCGCGCACCCCGCGTAGAGGTTCTTTCCGAGGTCGAGTACCGTCACGCCCTGGCCGTCGTACTGGAAGAGGCGCCTGCCCTTCACGCTCTCGCGCATCACGCGCAGCCCGTTGGGCCGCCGGACCGCGATCTCCGCGTTGGACTCGAGCGTGATCAGCCCGCCGTCCGAGACGCGGACGTCGGTCGCCGACTCCGTCTTGAACGTGAAGTTCTTCGCGGCTCTCAGCGTGTCGCACATCGCGCGCGCGATCTCGTCGGCCTGCGGCTCGATGCCGTCGTCGTGGACGTATTCCGGGTCCGTCCACGCATCCGCGACCTCGCCCTCCGTGCCCGGCCCGGGCGCGGGGTCGTCCGATGCGCACGCGGCGCCGAACAGCGCCGCGGCCGTTGCCGCGAACGCGATCTTCAGATGACGCATGTCGTCCTCCCTGCGGCGCCGCGAGGCGGCACCTGCACGCGGATACTAGCGGCGAACGACGCGCAGCCGGCGCTCGTCAGAACGGGGGTTCGGCGGCGGTGCAGGCGGCGCGCGTCACTTCTTCTTCGGCGGCGCCTTGGCGGTCGGCGGAACGGCCTTCTTCCGCGCGGTGGCGCACGCCTCGAACCACTTCAGGATCTGCTTCTTGCCCTGGTCCTTGTCCTCGAGCGCGACCGCCTTCTTCTGCTCCGCGATCGCCTGATCGACGAGCCCGATCGTGAAGAGGATGCGCGCGTAGGTCTCGAGGACGTCCGCGTCGCCCGCCTTCGAGATCTCGACGGCGCGCTTCGCGGACGTGTGCGCGAGCTCGAGGTCCCGCCAGTCCCAGCCGCCGTTGAACGCAAGCTGCGCGGCCGCGCGCCGCAGCGCGCCGGCGTCGTCCTTGCAGCGCTCCACGTGCTTCGCGATGAACGCCTTGAACCCGGCTTCGTCGTCCTTCCCGCGGAAAGCCCACATGCGCAGGTCGAACGCCTGCGCGTCGCCGGGCTCGACCTCGAGGATCTTGTCGCAGGCGGCCGCGAGCTTGTCCCAGTCGCTGCGGAAGAGCGCCTCCCACATCTCCTGCTGGCGCTTCGCCACGTCCTTCGCGCGCGTGACGTCGAACTTCCCCTCGAGCACCGACGCGATCACGCCTTCGAGGCCCTGCGTCGGATCGCCCTTCCACACCACGGTGCCCGTCTTGTCGACGAGCCACGACGCCGGGAGCTTCATCCGCTCGCCGCCGGTGTACGCGTCGTACGTCTTGTGGAACTGATCGACGGCCACCCGGTACTCGAGCTTGTTCGTCGCGAGGAAGGTGCGCACATGGTCGGCGGGCTCCGTCGAGATCGCCACGATCTCGAAGCCCGCGGCCTTGTTCTTCTCGAACACCTTGTTCAGGTGCGGAAGCCCGTCCACGCAGTCCGCCTCGAACGTGCCCCAGAGGACGACGAGCAGCGTCTTCTTCCCCGAGAGATCCGCGAGCTTCAGGGGCTCGCCCTGCACCCAGTCGGAGACGTCGATCTCGGGCGCCTTCTCGCCGACGTCGAGTGCCAGAGCGCGCGTGCCGGAGAGGAGCAACGCCGCGGCGGCGAGCGCGCCGCACCAGTTCCTCGTTCGCATCATCGGACACTCCTCGACGACCTGAGTCTGACGACCTGGTTCTCCGGACGGCCGGGCGGCCCTACTTCTTCTTCGGCGGCGCCGGCGGCTGGACCTTGTTGCGCAGCGCGACACACGACTCGAGGTACGCGAGGCGCTTCTTCTTGTCCTCGTCCGCGGCGTCGAGCGCGACCGCCTTCTTCGCCTCCACGACCGCCGCATCGAGCATCCCGATCTCGCCGAGCACGTACGCGTAGGTGTCGAGGGTCTCGGCGTCCGCCGACTTGCCGATCTCGACCGCGCGACGGATGGCGCCGAGAGCGAGCTCCGGATCGCGCCAGTCGTACCGGTCGAGACCGACGAGTTGGATCGCCACGTACGAGAGCGTCGCCGCGTCGTCCTTCATCCGGTCGACGTGCGCCTTGACGAACTTCCGGAAGCCCGCGAGGTCGTCCTTGCGCTCGAACGCCTCGCAGCGCTGACGCAAGGCGGCCGTGTCGGAGCCGTCGATCGCGAGGATCTGGTCGCAGAGCGGGTCGGACTTGTCGTACTCGTTCGCCCGGAGCGCCGACCACATCTCGTTCTTCAGCCGTCTGACCTCGACCGCCTTCTTCAGGTCGAACTTCCCGAGGAGCACGTCCGAGACGAGCTTCTCCATGCCCTCCGACGGGTCGCCCTGGTAGACGACCGCGCCCGTGCGGTCCACGACCACCGCGTACGGGACCTCCTGCTTCTCGGGGACGAACGCCGCGTTCGTGTTGCGGTCCTCGTCGACGGCGAAGCGCAGGCTCATCTTGTGATCGGCGAGGTAGGCCTTCACCTCATCCACGCTCTCCGTCGAGATCGCGACGACCTCGAGGCCGTTCGCCCTGTGCCGGTCGTAGAGCTTCGCGGCCGCCGCGAGCGCGGTCTGGCACTGCGGCTTGAACGTCGAGACGAATTCGATGACGAACACGGACTTCCCCGCGCCGTCCTTGATCGTGATCGGAGTCCCCTGCGCCCAGCCGGAGACCTCGAGCTCCGGCGCCGCCTCGCCGAGATCGAGCGCCAAGGCCGACGCCGCCGCGGCGAACACCGCGCACGCGACGACGAACCGGATCAGTCGCTTCGCCATGGAGGACGAGCTTAGCCGGACCTGCGGTCCGCCGGGCCCACTCAACCCGCAAGCCGCGCGGTGAGGTAGAGCCGCCGCGAACCCTGGCGGAACGGCTCGCCGTCGAGCGTGCCCATCGCCTCGAACTCGCGGAAGCCCGCCGCTTCGAGCACGGAGACGAGCTCGCGGTACGTGTAGAGGTGGATCGAACTGCGCCGCACGGCCGTCTCGTCGCCGCGCCGGAACGTCCAGTACGTCTCGATGCGGCCGGAGATGGGATCGAACTCCCGCTCCTCGCCGACGAGCACGTCGCCCAGCTTGTGCCAGCTCGCGCCGCGGTACTGCGGGAGCATCGACTCGAGCGTCGGCAGGTCGACCAGGTACCGCCCGCGCGGCTTGAGCGCGCGCGCCACCGCCTTCGCCTGGCGGAGGTTCTCGGCGGCGTCGAACCAGCCGAAGCTCCCCCACCAGCAGAACGCGGCGTCGAAGCGCCCGGTCCACGGGAGGTCGCGCATGTCGCCCTCGAGGAGTTCGACGGCGACGCGCCGCTCGGCCGCCTTCGCACGCGCCGCCGCGATCATCTCCGGCTGGATGTCCACGCCCGTCACGCGATGTCCGCGCGCCGCGAGTTCCACCGCGATGCGGCAGTCCCCGCACGGGACGTCGAGCACCTCGGCGCCCGGCGGGAGCGCCAGCGTCCGGGCGATGAACTCGGCCTCCTGCGCCGACTGCTCCGCGGTGCGCGCGTGGCGCTGCACCTCGATCCAGGGCCCGGAGAAGAAGTCGTGCGTCCAGTCGGCCGCGGGCGGCATGGGGCAGAGGCTAGCCTTCCGCGCGCGATGTCCATCCGGATGGACGTCCGGGACGAGCACCGACCGAGAACTGGAGGGGCTTGCCGCGTGGACTATCGTCCTGCGGTCCGGCGGCCGGGTCGCGGGACGAGTAGCCTCGCAGCAGAGAGACCCTGGTGGCCGCGCAACGCGGCCGGGAGAGATGGCAGAATGATCGCGAAGTCCTGGCTGGTCGTTGGCGTGGCGCTCCTCGGCGCCGTGGCGTCGGTCTTCCCGTCGGACGCTTTCGCCGGCAAGAAGAAGGGCTCCATGAAGTGCACGACGGACCGCGTCGGCAAGTTCACGACCAACGCGAGCAAGCTGGCAGATGGACTCGGCGGCAACTACCAGCCCGGGACCGAGGCCTTCTCGATCGCGGGCGGCTCGGGCAAGGTGTCCGGCGTCGGCAACAAGTACCACGCGCTGATCCGCGCGCTGGCCCTCTCGGGCACCGTCGCCGACCTCGAGACGCGCAGCGACTTCCCGGTGACCTTCACGAGCAGCGTCGCGAGCTTCAACGAGGTCGATACGAAGGGCATCCCGATCGTCGGCGGCGGCTCGGTCACGACGAAGAGCTGGCTCGGGACCAGCGAGGTCTCGATCACGATCTCGAGCTACAAGGACCTCGGCATCAAGAAGGGCAAGCACCTGGCGCTCGTGCAGGGCTCGTTCTCGGGGTCGATCCCCGTGCTCGCCGGTGACACCGCGCCGCTCGCGATGTCGGACGGCACCTTCTCGCTGAAGGTCGAAGTCCAGTAGAGGTTCGCTGCACCCACCCGCCCGCTCCGGCCGACGCGCAGGGGCGGGCGGCTCGATTCCGGTTACAACGCGTCACGCCGGGCGCCGTCCGCCGCGCGAGTAGACGAGCACCATCCGCCGGTCGAGACCCGGGACGTCGACGGGCCGCGCGCCGAGGGCGACGAGGCCGTGCTTCTTCGCCTCGCTCTCGCCCGCGGCGATCTCCTCGGCGGACGTGCTCGGCCCCTTCATGAGGAAGATCCGTCCGCCGGGCGAGACGAGCGGCGCGAACTCACGGACGAGACCCTCGGCCGGTCCTACGGCGCGCGCGACGCCGAGATCGAACGACCGCCGCGTGTCGGGACGCAGCGCCGGAAGCTGCTCGCCGCGCGCCTGCAGCGCCGTCGCGTTGACGATCCCCGCCGTCGTGAGGCACTGCGCGACGGCACGCGCCTTCTTCCCCGTGCTGTCGATCATCAGCACGCGCGACGACGGCCACGCCACCGCGAGCACCGCGCCGGGGAACCCGCCGCCCGTGCCCACGTCGAGGACGCGCCGCGGCGGCGCGCCCGCGAGCTCGCGCCAGAGCGGCACGATCGAGAGGCTGTCGAGGAGGTGGCGGACGACCGCGTCGCCGCGGTCCCGGATCGACGTGAGGTTGAGCGACTTGTTGATCTCGAGCATCGCGTCGAGGTACCCGTCGAGTCGCGCGACCTGCTCCGCGTCGAGCGCGACGCCGAGCGCCTTCGCGCCGCGGACGAGCACGCTGTCAGACTCCAATCATCACCGCCGCGCTCGCGCAGGTCGCGTGATGGGCGAATTCGCGGCATCCGCGAATTCGCATCAGAGCTTCTCGGAGAGAAGCTTGCCCTGGAGGAAGAGCCCCACGTAGTCGCGGCCGCCCGCCTTGCTGTCCGTGCCCGACATGTTGAAGCCGCCGAACGGGTGGGCGCCGACGAGGGCGCCCGTGCACTTCCTGTTGAAGTAGAGGTTGCCGACGTGCACCTCGCGCCGCGCCATCTCGATGTGCTTGCGGTTCCGCGTGAGCACGGCGCCCGTCAGGCCGAACTCCGTCGCGTTGAAGATGCGGACGCCGTCGTCGAAGTTCTGGCACTTGAGCAGCGCGAGGACGGGCCCGAAGATCTCCTCGCAGTGGATGCGCGCCTTCGGCTTCACGTCGCCGATCACGGTCGGCTCGATGAACCAACCGGCCTTCGAACCGCGCCGTCCGCCGGCGAGGAGCGTGCCCTCCTTCTTCCCGACCTCCACGTAGCCCATGATGTCGCTGCACGCGCGCTCGTTGATCACCGCGCCCATGTGCATCGCGGGGTCGCGCGGGTCGCCGACCTTCAGCGCCTTCGTCTTCGCCACGATCTTCTCGGCGAGCTCAACGTAGACCTTCCGGTGGATGATCGCGCGCGAGCACGCCGAGCACTTCTGTCCCTGGAAGCCGAACGCCGACTGCACGATGAACGTGGCCGCCTCGTCGAGGTCGTAGTCCTCGTCGACGAGGATCGCGTCCTTGCCGCCCATCTCGAGCACGGTGCGCTTGATCCAGTTGCACTTCGGATGCGGCTTCGCCGCCACTTCGTTGATGTGCAGCCCGACCGGCTTCGAACCCGTGAACGCGATCAGACGCGTGCGCGGATCGGTGACGAGCGCCTCGCCGAGGTCGCCGCCGCCGCCCGGCACGAAGTTCAGCACACCGGCCGGAAGCGAGACCTCCTCCATCAGTTCGACGAACTTCGACGCGATCCACGCGGAGTCGGTCGCGGGCTTGAGGCACACCGTGTTGCCCGCGACGATCGCTGCCGTCGTCATGCCCACGAGGATCGCGAGCGGGAAGTTCCACGGCGGGATGACGGCGCAGACGCCGAGCGGCACGTACTTCAGTTCGTTCCACTCGCCCGGCACCGGTGTCACGTACTCGCCCGCGTCGATCCGCAGCATCACGCGCGCGTAGAACTCGAGGAAGTCGATGGCCTCGGCGGTGTCACCGTCGGCCTCGGGCCAGGTCTTCCCCACCTCGAGCGTCATCACGGCGCTGAACTCGTGCTTGCGGCGGCGCATGATCGCCGCGGCCTTCAGGAGGTAGCCCGCGCGCTCGCGGGCGTCGGTCCTCGACCACGTCGCGAACGCCTCGGTCGCGGCGGCGAGCGCCTTGTCCGCCTCGGCGAGCCCGCCCTTGCTGAAGGTGGCGAGGACCTCGGACGTGGCGCTGGGGTTCGTCGACGTGAACGTCGCCTTCGTGGCGACGCGTTTGCCGCCGATGAGCAGGTCGTGACGACGCCCGACGTCCTTCGCGGCCTTCGCGAGCGCCGCCTCGTAGGCGGCCTTCTGCTCGGGACGGCTGAAGTCGGTGAACGGCTCGTTCCGGAATTCGTTCAGCACGGGCGTCTCCTGGCTGGGGGAAGCCGAGGAGTCTAGCGACGGCCCGGTGGACCGCCTACGCGCGCCGAGGCTCGCGCCGCGCCGCCGGTCGCGGATAGCCTGACGCCCGGCGTTCGGGGCGCGGCACCGGAAACGGAGAGTGCGGCGATGGCGGCACGCAGGGGATGTCTGACGGCTCTGGTCCTCGTCGCGCTCGGCGCGACGGCGTTCGCGGAACTCGACGCGGGCGAGAAGAAGTGGCTGAAGCAGTGCCTCGATTCGCTCGTCTCGAAGAGCGCGAAGGTCCGCGAGGGCGCCGAGGTCGCGATCGGGAAGCTCGGACTCGACGCGATCCCGGTGCTCCTGCCCGACGTGGGCCGCCTGAAGACCGACGACGACTGGGCGGCGCTCGCCCGCGCGCTCTCCGTGATGGACCGCTCGAACGCCGCCGACATGGTGAACCTCTCCCGCGACAAGTGGCCGAAGGGACAGGAGCAGCGCCTCGGCAAGCTCGTCGAGGCGCTGCGGAAGGGCCCCGTGCCGGGTCCGGGCGCCGCGCCCGGTAAGGCGTCTCCCGAGATCGAAGCGAAGGTGCGCGAACTGCTCGAACCGTTCCGGGGCGTGCATTCCTACAGTTCGCGCGACCCCGCGGTTGCGAAGGTCGTGGCGCTCGGCCGCGACGCGATCCCGGCGCTCGCGGCGATCCTGAGGGAGAACGACGACCACGGCGCCGGCATGCTGGTGACCGCGACGAAGGACGCCCTCGCCGACCTCGTCACCGAGGCCGACGTGCCGCTCCTCGCGCAACTTCTCGCCGACGGCCACCTCGCAGCGGCCGGGGCGTTCAAGAATCTGCGGTCGCCCGCGGCGCTCGACGCGCTCCTCGACACGGTCAAGCGCGGTTTCGTGAGCTACGACCTCGTCGAACAGTTCGATCACTTCCGGGACGATCCGCAGATCGCGCCCGCGCTGATCGGCTGGCTCGAAGCGCACGGCGAGTCCGCGGGCTGGGAAGTCTCGCCCGTCGCCAGGTACCTCGGGGAGCACCGCGTCCGCGAGGCCGTGCCGGCGCTCTCGAAGCTGCTCGGCGCGGGCCGGGACGCGCACGCCCGGACGAGCGCGGCCGTCGCGCTCGCGCGATTCGGGGAGAAGTCCGGCGTCGAGACGCTCGTCGAGATCTTCGAGGCCCCGGCGGCCGGCCCGGGTCGCAGCGACGACCACGTCCGTCACGAGGCCGGGGAGGAACTGAACAAGATCGCGGGCCGACGGATCTACACGGGATCCTTCGAACCCAGCGGCGGCATCCGCGGCAACGCGGACGACGCCGCGAAGCTCTTCCGCGAGTGGTGGAACGGCGTGAAGGACAAGATCCGCTTCGACGCGACGAGGCGTGTGTGGCTGACGGAGTGACGCAGACGACCGACCGCCGCGGCGCCTTCGGCCTCTGCCTCGCCGCCGCGGTGCTCTTCGGCGCGGCCACGCCCGCGTCGAAGGCGTTGCTCCAGTCGGCGGGACCGCTCACGCTCGCGTCTCTGCTCTACGCCGGGGCCGCCCTCGCCGCGATACCGTTCGCGGCGCGCAGTCCGCGGCCTCGTCTCGACGCGCGGCAGGCGCGGCGCCTCGGGATGGCGGTCCTCGCGGGCGGCGTGCTCGCGCCGGGACTGCTGCTGATGGGCCTCGCGCGCGCGCCGTCCGGGTCGGTCTCGCTCTGGCTCAACCTCGAACCCGTGGCGACGACGGCGCTCGCGGTGCTCCTCTTCCGCGAGCACGGCGGACCGCGCACGTGGACGGCGGTCGCCGTCGCGACGGCCGCGGGCATCGCGCTCGCGGCGCCGTCGGGGTTCGACCTCGGTCTCGCGGCGGCGTTCGTCGGAGGCGCCTGCGTCCTCTGGGGTCTCGACAACAACCTCAGCGCGACGATCGACTCGACGACACCTGCGCAGACGACGACCGTGAAGGGCATCGTCGCCGCCGCCGCGAACGCCGGTTTCGCCTGGGCCGCGGGCGAGAGCCTTCCCGACGCGCGCACGGCGCTCGTCGCGATCGCCGTCGGCGCGTTCGGCTACGGCGTGTCGCTCATCCTCTATCTGTCCGCCGCGCAGCGACTCGGTGCCGCACGCTCGCAACTCACGTTCGCGACGGCGCCGTTCGCGGCGGCAGCACTCTCGTGGATCGCGCTCGACGAGCCGATCGGCGCGCTCGAGGTCGCCTGCGGCGTGACGCTCGCGGGCGCGGTCGGACTCCTCCTCACCGCCCGGCACGATCACGCGCACACGCACGATCCGCAGTCGCACACTCACTCGCACCGCCACGACGACGGCCACCACGATCACGCGCACCCGGGACTCCCCGCCTCGCTGCGCCACACGCACGCGCACGAGCACGCGGGCGTCGTGCACACCCACCCGCACGAGCCCGACCTGCACCACCGCCACCCGCACGGCTGACGCGCGATTCCGCCCCCGCCGTGTGACATCCGTCAACTCGGCGAGCGCTGATGTGCCGGATCCCGTCCGCGACCGGAACGAGCCGGGCTCGCCTGTGTTCGGATCCCCGCCGGCGCGAGGGACCGGCGCCCGAACCATGAGAAAGCTCGTCCTCCTCCTGGTGCTCCTCGTCGCGTTCCGTGACGGCCTCGCCGCGGAACCCGCGGCCGTGCGCCCGTTCGAATCGCCGCCCGGCGCAGTCCAGGCGACGCGCCTCGACGCGATCGTTGCGGCGGCGCAGAGGAAGAAGGGCGTCGAGCCCGCGAACCCCTGCTCCGACGAGGTGTTCGTCCGCCGCGTGCACCTCGACGTGATCGGCACGCTGCCCGAGCCCGCCGCGGTGTCTCGGTTCCTCTCGGACACGCGCAAGGACAAGCGCGCGGCGCTCGTCGAGTCGCTCTTCGCGCGGCCGGAGTTCGCCGACTACTGGTCGCAGAAGTGGTGCGACGTGCTGCGCGTGAAGTCGGAGTTCCCGATCAACCTCTGGCCGAACGCCGTGCAGGCGTACCACCGCTGGGTCAGGGACGCCGTCCGCGAGAACCGGCCGTTCGACAAGGTCGCCCGCGACCTCCTGACGTCCTCGGGCAGCAACTTCCGCGTGCCGCCGGTGAACTTCTACCGCGCCGTGCAGGGTCGCGAACCCCAGGCGATCGCGGCGGCCGTCGCGCTCACCTTCCTCGGCGAGCGCACCGAGTCGTGGACGCCGAGGCGGCGCGACCAGATGGCGGTCTTCTTCTCCAAGGTCGCGTTCAAGCCGACGAACGAGTGGAAGGAGGAGATCGTCCTCCTCGACCCCGCGCCGAAGGAACCGATCGACGCCGTCCTCCCCGACGGCACGCTCGTGCGGGTCGGGGAGGACGACGACCCGCGCGTCGCGTTCGCCGACTGGCTCCTCGATCCGAAGAACCCGCGGTTCGCGCGAAGCGTCGTCAACCGCGTGTGGGCGTGGCTCCTGGGGCGCGGGATCGTCCACGAGCCCGACGACATCCGCCCCGACAACCCTCCCGCGATCCCGGAACTCCTCGCCCACCTCGAGAAGGAGTTCGCCGGCGCTCGCTTCGACATGCGGCAACTCTTCCGGCTGATCCTCAACTCGCGCACGTACCAGCAGTCGCCGATCCCGCGCGGTCCGCTCGAGGCGGCCGAACCGATGTTCGCGTGCTACCCGGTGCGGCGTCTCGACGCCGAGGTGCTCATCGACGCCCTCGACTGGATCGGCGGAACCGGCGAGAGCTACTCGAGCGTCGTCCCCGAGCCGTACACGTTCGTCCCCGAGGACCACCGCACGATCGGGCTCGCGGACGGGAGCATCACGAGCCCGTTCCTCGAGATGTTCGGCCGCCCGGCGCGCGACACGGGCCTCGCGTCGGAGCGCGGCACGGAGGTCACCGGCACGCAGCGGCGGTATCTCCTCAACTCGACGGACGTGCAGCGTCGGATCGAGCGCAGCCCGCGGATCCGCGCCGTGCTCGAAGCGTCGGCCGGGAGCGACGTCGAGGCGATCCGCGGGACGTATCTCACGCTCCTCTCGCGCGCGCCGCTCCCGCCGGAGGAGGACGCGGCGGAGCGCTACTTCCGTGCGGGCGGACGTCCGCACCGCGAGGCGGTGTTCGACCTCGCTTGGGCGCTCGTCAACTCGGCCGAGTTCCTGTTCCGTCACTGACCCTGGGGAGTGCGATGAACGAACGCGAGGCGAGACGTGCGATGACGCGGCGCGACGCGCTGCGATGGCTGGCCGTCGGCGCGGCGGGCGTGCCCCTCGCGGGCATCGCGGGACGTCTCGCGTGGGGGGACGAGCCGGAGCGGGCGGTCGCCGCGGCGCGGCGCGCGCGCGCGAAGTCGGTCATCGAGGTCTGGCTCTCGGGCGGTCCGTCGCACCTCGACACGTTCGACCCGAAGCCGGAGGCGGGCCGCGACTTCTGCGGTCCGCTCACCGACACCGCCGCGACGAACGTCTCGGGCGTCCGGATCGGCTCGCTGATGCCCGAACTCGCGAAGCAGGCCGACAAGTACTCGCTGATCCGCAGCATGTCGCACGGCGTCAACGCGCACGAGACCGCGGCGTACGTCGTGCAGACCGGGCGCGATCCGGAACTGCGGACCGTCTACCCGTGCCTCGGCGCCGTCACGTCACTGTTCAAGGGGACGGACGGCGGCTACCGCGGCAAGGTCCCGCCGTACGTGGTGCTGACGACGTCGCAGGGGCGCTTCTCCGAGACCGGGTTCCTCGGACCGCGCTACGCCCCGTTCGTCACCGGCGGCGACCCGAACCAACGGCGTTTCGCCGTCGAGGGCATCGTCGCCGAGGGCATCTCCGACGAGCGCCAGAAGAGCCGCCGCGAACTCCTCCACGAACTCGACGCCCTGCGCGCGGCACTCCCCGCGAGTCCGCGGCTCGATCAGCTCTCGCGCTGCGAGGACGAGGCCTACGAGCTGATCCTCGGCGACGCGGGCAGGGTGTTCGACCCGTCCGACGAGAAGCCGGAACTCCGCGACCGCTACGGCAGGACGCCGTTCGGCCAGTCGTGCCTCACGGCGCGGCGCCTCGTCGAAGCGGGCGTCCCGTACGTCACCGTCCACCTCGGCGGATGGGACACGCACAAGCAGCACTTCGAGTCGATGCGGCGCAAGCTCCCCGACCTCGACCGCGGACTCGCGACGCTGATCGCGGACCTCTCCGACCGAGGGCTCCTCGATTCGACGATCGTGTGGTCGAGCGGCGAGTTCGGCCGCACGCCGCGCGTCTCGTGGGAGGCGCCGTGGAACGGCGGGCGCGGACACTTCGGGAAGTGCTTCTCGGCGCTCGTCGCGGGCGGCGGGTTCAAGGGCGGGCACGTGATCGGACGGACGAACGCGACGGGCGAGGACGTCGCCGATCATCCCGTCCACCCGCGCGACCTGCACGCCGCGATCTACACGCAGCTCGGGATCGACCCCGACGGTCCGCTGCCCAACTCGCGCGGACTCGACGTGCGCGTCACGGACGCTCCGGCGACGGGCGCGCGTCCCAGGCCGCTCGCGGAGATCGTCTGAGATGCGACGGCTCGCGTCGCTGGTGATGGTCTCGGCCCTCGCGGCTGCGGCGCCGGTCGCGATCACGCCGCGCGACGCCGTCGCGCAGGAGCGCCGCAACCGCGCGGAGCCGTCGGTCGGCTACGTCTTCCCCGCCGGAGGCCAGCGCGGGACGACGTTCCACGTCCTCGCCGGCGGCCAGGGGCTGCGCGGAATCTCGGACGCCTACGTCACCGGCAGCGGCGTGCGCGTCACCGTGCAGCACTGGGTCCGGCCGCTCAACCCGATGCAGATGCGCGAACTCCGACGCTGCGGCGGCGCGACGCGACCCCGACTCGGGCACGCGCGGACTCCTCGGCGCGGGCGGTGTGAAGGCCGACCCGGAGGATCTCGAGCGCGTCGAACTGCCCGACCACCCGATGCTCCGCGACCTCGACAAGAAGACGCCGCGCGAGATCCGCGAGCTGACGACGCGCTTCCTCGGCGTCGGCGAGAAGCGGCAGGCGAACACGCAGATCGCGGAGACGGTCGACCTCGAGGTGACGATCGATCCCGGCGCCGCCGCCGGCGAGCGCGAGATCCGTTTCGCGACGCCGGCGGGACTGACGAACCCGCTCCGGTTCCACGTCGGGGCACTCCCCGAGGTTCGCGAGGAGGAACCGGCCGGGCGACGTGCGCCCGCGGCGCCGGCGGTCGCGCTGCCCGTCGTCGTCAACGGTCAGATCCTCCCGGGCGACGTGGACCGCGTTCGCTTCCGCGCGCGGCGCGGGCAGCGTCTCGTCATCGACGTTCGCGCGCGGCGGCTGATCCCGTTCCTCGCCGACGCCGTGCCCGGCTGGTTCCAGGCCACGGCGGCGCTCTTCGACGCGAAGGGCAGCGAGGTGGCGTTCGCCGACGACTACCGCTGGGAGCCCGACCCGGTGCTCCTCGTCGCGATCCCCACCGACGGCGACTACGTGCTCGAGATCGAGGACGCGCTCTTCCGCGGACGCGAGGACTTCGTCTACCGCGTCTCCATCGGCGAGGAACCGTTCATCCTGCGGATGTTCCCGCTCGGCGTCCGCGCCGGATCCGTCGCGGACGCGGCCGTGACCGGCTGGAACCTCCCCGGCCCGACCGTCCCGTTCGACACGCGCGCGGGCGCCGGATCCGACGCTCCGCGCTTCGCGGCGGCACGGCGCGGTGAGCGTCTCTCGAACGGCGTCCCCTACGCGGTGGACGACCTGCCCGAGGAGGACGAGGTCGAGCCCGCTTCGGGCGACGAGGCGCGCGGCGCGCAGCGGATCGCGCTTCCGCGGATCGTCAACGGGCGGATCGACCGTCCCGGCGACTTCGACACGTTCACGTTCGAGGGCCGAGCGGGCGACGAAGTCGTCGCAGAGGTCGAGGCGCGGAGGCTGAGTTCGCCGCTCGATTCCGTGGTGACGCTCGTCGACCCCGAAGGCCGCGTCGTCGCGTGGAACGACGACCACGCCGACGGCTCGGCGGGACTCCTCACGCACCGCGCCGACTCGTACCTGCGCGCGCACCTCGCCGCGGACGGCGTCCACCGCGTGCGGATCGGCGACGCGCAGCGTCACGGCGGGCCGGACCACGCCTACCGACTGCGGATCGGGCCGCCGCGTCCGGGGTTCCGCGTGCTCGCGACGCCGTCGGGCCTCAGCGTCGCAGCGGGGCGCACCGTCCCGTTCCGTGTCCACGCGATGCGGGCCGACGGCTTCGACGGCGACATCTCGCTCCGTCTCGTCGAACCCCCGGCGGGGTTCGTCCTCGCCGGCGGACGCATCCCCGCGGGTTCGACGTCCACGCGCGTGACGCTCACCGCCCCCGCCGATGCGCTGGAGGCGCCCGCTGCGCTGCGCGTCGAGGCGGTCGCGACGATCGGCGGCGCGGAGGTCGTCCGTGGCGTCGTGCCCGCCGACGACCGGATGCAGGCGTTCCTCTGGCGGCACCTCGTCCCCGCGCGCGAACTGCTCGTGGCCGTCACGCTCGCGGGACGCGGTGCCACGCCCGGTGACGTCGCCGGCGCTGGCCCGGTGCGTCTCGTGCCGGGCGGGACGGCGACCGTCCGCATCCGGACCGCGCGGCGCGTCGCGCCCGACGACGTGCGCTTCGAGCTCGACGAACCGCCCGCGGGCGTGACGATCGCGAGCGTGTCGGCCGACCCCGTCGGACTGGCGATCGTGCTGCGCGCCGACGCCGCGACGGCGAAGCCCGGGACCGCGGACAATCTCATCGTCGAGGCGTTCGCGACGTCCGGCGGCGGCCGCCGCGGCGCGGACGGCGGCGGTTCCCGGTCGCTCGGGTACCTGCCGGCGATCCCCGTCGAGATCGTCGCGCGGTGACGCGCGGCCACGGGACTTCGAGCATCAACAGGGGAAAGCTCTCTGTAGGGGCGGACCCCCGTGTCCGCCCAACGCGATCTCGGCGCAGGCACCGTTCCCTGCTG
>JANNHP010000348.1:0-42227 GCA_031404455.1 Planctomycetia bacterium
CGGCGCTGCGCGATCCGGACGATCCGCCGCTTCGACACGTCGTCGCTGTCCGTCCACCTCGGCGGCGAGATGCCCGACCAGGGCGAGGTGGGCGAGATCGGCGGACTGCGAGGACCGGCGCATCTCCGCACGGCGCTCGACGAGGCGATGGCCGCGAGCGGCCTGCCGCGCGGCGCGCGCGTCGTCGTCCTCGTCGCCACGACGAAAGGGTTCCTCGAGAGCGGGCGGCAGGTGGAAGAGCGGCACCCCGCGCACGACGTGGGACTGCCGGCGCGCTTCGTCGCGGACGAGTTGAGGACGCGGTTCGGCATCGAGCCCGTCGCGTCGCTCACGGTCTCCACGGCCTGCGCGAGCGGCCTGACGGCCCTCGCCCTCGCGCTCGGCGAGATGGACCGCGAGGACGCGCCCGGCGCCCCCGACGCGCCCGATGCAATCGTTTGCGCGGGCATCGACCTCCTCTCGGACTTCGTGTACCGCGGGTTCGCCGCGCTGATGGCGGTGGACGCGGCGCCCTGCCGTCCGTTCGACGCCGGCCGCGCGGGGATGTCGGCGTCGGAAGCGGCGGCGGTGATGGTGCTCGAGCGCGAGGAGTCCGCGCTCGCCCGAGGCGCGAACGTCCGCGGACGCATCCTCGGGGCGGGGCTCGCCAACGACGCCACGCACCCGACGGCCCCGAGCCGCGATGGCGGGGGGATGGCGCGCGCGATCGCGGCCGCGCTCGCCGCGGCGGGGATCTCCGCCGGGGAGCTCGGCCACGTCCACGCGCACGGCACCGCCACGGTCTTCAACGACGCGATGGAGATCCGCGCGCTCGCGGAATCCCTCGGCCCCGCGGCGCCGCGGGTTCCCGTCACCGCGCTGAAGGGGAGCATCGGGCACACGTTCGGGCCCTCGGGGCTCGTCGAGATGATCGCGTCCCTCGAAGCGGTGCGCGCGCGCCTGCTGCCGCCGGTGACGGGGCTCGTCCGGCCCGAGGGCGATCTCGACCTCGTCACGCACGCGCGGCGGCTCGACGAGCCGCGGTTCCTGAAGACGAGCGCCGGCTTCGGCGGCTTCGACGCGGCCGTCGTGGCGGAGGGCGTCGCGTCGTGACGACCGCGCGCGTGACTCCTCTCGGCTTCTCGGTCGGCGGCGCGCAGGCCGGGTGGGGAGCCTACGCCGGCGAGCGCGATCCGCTCGCTGCGTGCGCCGCCGCGCTGGTCGGCGCGCGCAACCTGCGTCTGCCCCGGCTCGACAGGTCGATGCTCGCCGCGCTCGTCGTCGCGGACCTCGTGCTCGCCGGCTCCGAGCCGCCCGCGGTGCTCGTCGTCGAGGTCGAGGACGGCTCCGCGGCCCGGGACCGCGCGTACTGGGCGACGGCGCGGGGAAGGGGCGGCGCCGACGCCTCGCCCACGCTCTTCGCGGCCACGCTGCCGAGTGCGGTGGCGGGCGAGATCGCGATGACGTTCGGACTTCGCGGCCCGTGCGTCGTCCTCGCGGGAACCGCGGATCCGGACGTCCCGCCCGGCGCAGGCGCGGCTCGCGCGGACCCCGGTCGCGGGCGGCGTTGCCTGCGCGTGCGCCTCCTCGGATGGGACTCCGCGGACGGCGGCGAAGCGTCGGCGACCCTGGATTAGCGCGGCCGGACCTCGCCGGACCGTGGCTACCATCCCCGCAATGACCCCGCCAGGCACACCGGCAAGCCGCGACGCGCTCCGCTGCGAACTCGTCGCGCTGATCGCCGAGTCGACGCGGCGCGATCCCGTCGATCCCACGACCGTCACCGACGCGACGCCGTGCATCGGCGGGGCGCTGCTCGCGGATTCCCTCGACGTGCTCGAGATCGTCGTCGCGATCGACCGGGTGTACGGCGTGTCGCTGCGCGACGGGGAGATCGGCCGCGCGGTGTTCGCGAACATGGGTGCGCTGACCGAGTTCGTCGCGCGCCACCGCGTCCGCTGAACAGGCTCGAACCGTGAGCTCGGTAGGGTTTCACCCCATGGACCGCACGGACGTCCCGGCCGACGATGGGGGGCGCGATCCGCGAATAGCACGAGCCCGCGCATGGGGGACGCGGCGTCGCACGCGACCGGAGCCCCCTCGTGAAAGGGACGATTACGAGAACGCCCACCAGATCCGCCGACGGGCCGCAGCCGATCGCGATCGTCGGTTCGGGCATCGTCACGACGGCCGGACGCGGAGCGTCGGACACGCTCTTCGCGCTCGGCTCGGGCGGCGACGAGCCGAAGCCGCCGCGAAGGCTCGGCGCGGGGTTCGAGGGCGGTGCGCCGGTGTTCGAGGTCTCGGACGAGGTGCTCTCGCGATTCGAGGGGCGCCTGCCCGGCGGGCGCGGGCGGCGGAGTCTCCGCCTCGCGCTCGTGGCCGCGAGCGACGCCGTCCGCGAGGCCGCGTTCGAGGGCGTGGTCCCGCCGTCGCCGGAGCGCATCGGCGTGGTCGTCGGGGCGACCGTCGGAGGGATGAACCACAGCGAGGAGTGGATCGAAGGGTGCTGCGATCCCGAGACCGCGTCGCGCTCCCGGCGTCCGGTTGCCGCGCGCCCCGCGATGCGTCACCTCCCGCTCCACGAGATCCCCCACGCGCTCGCCTCCCGTTTCGGCTTCCGCGGGCCGGCGTTCGCCGTGTCGACGGCGTGCACGAGCGGTTCGCAGGCGATCGCCACGGCCGGTGAGCTGATCGCGACGGGCGTCTGCGACGCGGTCCTCGCCGGCGGGGTGGACTGCCTCTCGCGCCTCACGTACCACGGGTTCGCGGCGCTCGGGGTGATGTCGCCCCGGCGGTGCGCGCCTTTCGACGCCTCCCGCGCGGGACTCACGCTCGGCGAGGGCGCGGGCTTCGTCTTCCTCGCGCGCGCCGGGATCGTGCCGGAGGCGTCGCGCTTCCCGCGTCTCGCCGGCTGGGGCTCGAACACCGACGCGCACCACATGACGGCGCCGCGTCCCGACGGCAGCGGCGTCGCCGCGGCACTGCGCGAGGCGCTCGGCGCAGCCGGGATCCGGCCGCAGAACGTCGGCTGGGTGCACGCTCACGGCACCGCCACGCCGACCAACGACGACGTCGAGTCCTCGGGGCTCCGCACCGTGTTCGGCGCGCACCGGGTCCCGGTCTCGAGCACGAAGCACGTGTTCGGGCACACGCTCGGCGCGGCCGGTTCGATCGCGACGGTCGTGGCGGTCGTCGCGCTGCGCGAGGACTTCGTGCCGGGCAACGCCCCGATCTCGGCGCCGGACCGCGCGTGCGACGTGGACGTCGTCCCGCCGCGCGGCGTCAGCACGCGGATCGGCAACGCCGTCGTCAATTCGCTGGGCTTCGGCGGAGCCAACTGCGCGCTCGTCCTCTCGCAGACGTGCCCGTGACGGGCGCGGTCCGCGTCCGCGGCGCGGGTGTCGTCTGCGCGCTCGGCGCCCGGATGACGCTCGTCGCCGACGCCGTCGCCCGCGGCGCGCAGTTCGCGGGGTTCCGGGGGCCGGACCCCGCGCGAGCGGCGTATCCGGCGGCGTTCGACTCGCAGCGGGACCTGCCGCGCGGCCTCGGCCGGAGGCTCGGACGCCAGCTCGCGATGTCCCTCGCGGCGGTGCTCGACGCCGTCGGGACGGGATCGCCGTGGTCCGAGACTCCGGCGGACACGGGAATCGTCGGCGCGACGGCCCACGGACCGATCGACGAGACCGTGGAGTTCGTCGCAGGGGTGCGGCGCCACGGCCCGGAGTTCGCCTCGCCGCTGCTCTTCTCGTCGGCCTTGCACAACTCCATGGCGGCGGTCGCGGCGAGAGAGCTCGGGATCAGGGGGCCGTCGATGGTCGTCTCGAACGGCGACGTCTCGTTCGAGACGGCGCTGCTCGTCGCGACCGCGGGACTCGCGAGCGGACGGATGAGGCGCGCGATCGTCGTCGGGGCCGATTCCTTCCACCCGCTCTACGCGCGCACGCTCTCGGAGTTCGGCCTCCTCTCGGACTCCGCGCGGCCCGTCGATCCCGAGATGCGCCGCACCACGCGCGGTCTCCAACTCGGCGAGGGCGCGGGCGCCCTCGTCCTCGAGTGGGACGACGACGAGTGCGGCGGCGTGCGCATCGACGGCGTGTGTCTCGGCGCCGGGCCCGCCGTGCGCGGCCGCGCGCCGAGGACCCGCGTCCACCTGATGTCCACCGGCGACGCCGCGAGCGCGCGCCGCCACTCGAACGCGCTCGCCGGGCTCGGCATCGAGGGCGCCGCCGTCGAGTACCCGGCGGCGCGCTTCGGTGCCTTCGCGTCGCTCTCCGCGGTCGCGATCGCCGTGGAAGCGGCCCGCCGCCTGCGTTCGGAGGCTGAGGACGTCCCGTCGCTCTTCGTCGCCGCCCCGCAGGGCGCGAACGCGGCGACCGTGGCCCTCTCGGGATGGGGTGCGGGCTGATGTGGATCGGGATCCTCGGGACGGCGGCGCTGCTCGCGGCCTCGGGCGCGGCGTGGTTCCTGCCGAGGAGCGACGCGGTCCTGGTGTCGTCCCTCGCGCTGATCGCCTTCGTGGGCTTGCTCGGCCGGGGCATCTTCTCGATGCGGTCGAGCCTCCTCGAGAAGACCCACTGGCGTTCGGACGACGCGCGCGAGACGCGCGTCGCCTTGACGTTCGACGACGGTCCGCACCCGATCTGGACTCCGCTCGTGCTCGACGTGCTGCGCCGGCACGGCGTCGTCGCCACCTTCTTCGTGATCGGCGAGAACGCGCGGCGGCACCCCGGCGTGCTGCGGCGGATCCACGCGGAGGGCCACGAGATCGGCTGCCACGGCGATTCGCACGCGTGGACGACTCCGTTCTTCCCGCCGAAGCGCCTCGAGCGCGAGATCCGGAGCTGCCTCGACGCGGTCCGCGCCGCGACGGGCGTGACGCCGCGCCTCTACCGTCCGCCGATCGGGATCCGCAGTCCGGGCCACGCGGGCGTGCCGCAGCGCAACGACCTCGTGACCGTCGGCATGGCGCGGCGAGGACGCGACACGCGCCGCGGACTCGTCGCGTCGGACCTGGCGCGCCGCTTCGCCGCGCGCGCGCGCGGAGGCGAGGTCCTCGCGCTCCACGACGGCGAGGAACCGCTCCACCCGGTCCCGCGCGAGGCGACGGTCGCGGCGCTGCCGGAGGTCCTCGAACGGCTCGCGGCGAAAGGGCTCTCCCTGGTGCGCGTGTCGAGCCTCCTCGCGGAGCGCCCGTACCGGGAGTCGGTCTCGCGCGGGTGGTCGGGCAGGAGCCGCGGCGGCCGGCTCGGCATGGCGATCTTCGCGAAGACGGCGCGGCTCTTCGGGCACCGCGGCTGCCTCGCGGTCGCGCCGCTCGTCGCGGGCTGGTACGTCCTCTCCCATCCCCGCGCGCGGCGCGCGTCGATCGAGTTCAGGCGGCGCATGCACGGACCCGCCGGGTTCGCACGCGAGACGGCGTGGGCCTTCCGGCACTTCCTCGTCTTCGGCCGCACGATGATCGATCGCATGGCGTTCCTCCACGGCGGAGCGAGGCCTCCCGAAGTGGACGTCGCCGGACGCGACGGAGTCCTCGACGCCGTGCGGTCGAAGGACGGCTGCCTGCTCGTGTCGGCCCACCTCGGCGACTGGATCGCGGCGAGCCGCATCGCCGACCTCGGGGGCCGTCCGATCTCGGTCGTGGCCGCGCACGGGATGGGCGTCGGTCCGCACCAGGTGCGGCGCGACGGCGGCGCCCACGTCTTCAACGTCATCGACGTCGACGGCAACCCGGTCGCCGTCGGCGCCGAGATCGCCGCCGCGCTGCGCGAAGGCGGCGTCGTGGCGATGCTCGGGGACCGCAAGGTCTCGGCCGACGTCGTCCTCCTCCCGTTCCTCGGCGGCGAGGCCGCGTTCCCGATCGGTCCGTGGGTCGTGGCCATGGTGACGGGCGCTCCGGTCGTCGTCTTCTTCATGGTCCGGCTCGCGGACGGCCGCCACCGCCTCGAGCTCTACGGGCCCATCCGCGTGCCCAAGGTCGAGCGCGCGCGCCGCACGGACGCGATCCGCGCGGGCGCGGCGCAGTTCGCGGGCCACCTCGAGGAGGTGGTGCGGCGGCATCCGCTCCACTGGTCGAACTTCTACGACTTCTGGGCCGTCCGATGACGCCCTCCCCGATGCGGATCTGCTGCGTGGTCCCCGTGTTCGAAAACGAGTCCACGGTCATGGACGTGGCGCTCGCCGCCGCGCGCCACGTGGACTTCGTCGTCGTCGTCGACGACGGCAGCCGCGACGGGACGGGCGCCGCAGTGCGGTTCGCGACCGACGGATCGCCCGACGGGAGGAGGGTCGAGCTCGTCACGCTCCCCTCGAACCGGGGCAAGGGTGCGGCACTCGTCGCCGGGTTCCGCCGCGCGCTCGACCGCGGCTTCACCCACGCCGTGACCATCGACGCCGACGGACAGCACCTCGCCTCCGACATCCCGGCACTCGTCGCCGCTGCGGCGGCGCACCCCCTGGCGATCGTCGTCGGCGAGCGCGACATGCAGAGCGACCGGGTTCCCGGCGCGGCTCGCGTCGGGCGCGGCGTCTCCAACTTCTGGACGCACAGGTCCACCGGGATCCGTCTGCCCGACACGACGTGCGGCTTCCGCGTCTATCCGCTGCCCGAGGTCCTGGCGCTCGGGGTCCGCACGCGGCGCTACGACTACGAGGGCGAGGTACTCGTGCGCGGCGCCTGGGCGGGGCTCGAGCTGCGTGCCGTCCCCGTGGACGTCTGGTATCCCGCCGACCGGTCGGCTCGCGTGAGCCATTACCGTATCTGGGCGGACAGCGCGCGGATCACGGTGATGTACGTGCGTCTCGCGCTCACGCGGCTCCTGCCGGCGGGCGGCAGGGCGCGGACGAACGGCGCCGCGGCGCCGCCGCGCACGCGCGTGCGCGACACGCTGCGCCGTCTGCGGGAGCTGACCGCCTCGGGCACACGGACGAGCGAACTCGCGCTCGCGATCGGGATCGGCGTGTTCCTCGGCGCGACGCCGCTCTGGGGGCTCCACGCGACGCTCGCGGTCTGGGTCGCCGCGCGGTGGCGGCTGAACCCGGCGGCTGCGCTCCTCGCCACCAACGTGAGCTTCCCGGCGATCGCGCCGGTGCTCGTCTACGCGGAGGTCCAGTTCGGGCACCTCCTGCGTTCCCACGAGTGGCTGGACGTCCGCCGGGAGGAGTTCACGATCGCGTCCGCGTGGTCCCACGCGGCCGACTACCTGGTCGGCGGCTTCGCGCTCGCGGCGATCCTCGGCGTGACGGCGGGTCTCGCGACGCTGAAGTTCGGCGCGCTCATCTCCCGCCGCCGCGCGCGCCGGGTGCCGCTGACGGGGAAGGTCGTCGCCACGTGACGACGGCATTCGTCGCAGCGCTCCCGCGCGTCCGGCGCCGCCCGTTCTTCAGCGTCGCCGTGTACGCTGCGTCGGCGTCGCTCCTCGTCCTGCACGCCGCGGTCTCGATCGCCGTGATGCCGTTCACGCTGGCGTTCGACCGCGATCGGCGGTTCCCGGCGCGACTCGGCTCGTGGCTCGCGCGGAGCGCGCTCCGCGTGCCGCCGCGGTGGCGCGACGTCGCACGGCGGATCGCGTCGATCGAGACCGGGCGACCCGGGCGCCCGGTGATCATCGTGATGAACCACCGCTCGCTGGCCGACGTCGCGATCGCCGTCGCGGTGCCGGGCGGGCCGAAGATCGTGTCGAAGCCCTGGGCCGGGCGGCTTCCGCTCCTCGGGTGGTGCATGCGGCTCTCGGGCCACGTCATCTTCGATCCGCGCAGCCCGCGCAGCGTCAGGGAGCTGATGTCGCGGGCCGAGGGGCTCCTCGCGCGCGGCAACTCCGTCCTCTTCTTCCCCGAGGGCACGCGGCGCAGCGCCTCCGGCCTCGGCGTCTTCCACCTCGGCGCCTTCCGGCTCGCGGTGAAGATGGGGGCGGACGTGCTGCCGGTCGTCCTCGTCGGCACGGGCGAACTCGTGCCGAGGGGATCGCTCGCCTTCCACGAGGCGCACGTCGGTGTCGTCGTTCTCCCGCGCGTCGTGCCGGGAAGCGACCGCCGCGTGCTCGCGCGGCGCGTGCGCACCCTGATGGCCGCGTCGCTCGTCGCGCACCGGTGAGACGCCGCGCGGGCTAGTCCTTCGGCGTGTACTCGATCACGCGGTCCCGGCCGGCCTGCTTCGCCGCATAGAGGGCCTCGTCGGCGGCGCGGAGAAGTTCGCCCGGGGTGGAGCCCTCCGCGCCCGCCTGCACGATGCCGGCGGAGAGCGTGACCTTGCCGAGGCGCTGGTCGCCGAGCCGGAGCTCGAGCTGCCGGACGAGCGTGCGGACCTGCTCCACCCTGAGACGCGTGTCCGCGAGCGACGAGTCCGGGAAGACGAGCACGAACTCCTCGCCGCCGTACCGGCACGACACGTCGCTCTTGCGCATGTTGTCCCGGAGCACCCGGCCCATCTCGCGCAGGAGGAGATCGCCCGCTTCGTGGCCGAACGCGTCGTTGAACCGCTTGAAGTGGTCGAGGTCGAGCATCGCCACGCAGAGGGGGGACTTCTGGCGCAGCGATCGGTGCAGCTCACGCGCGAGGCTCTCGTCCAGGAAACGGCGGTTGTAGAGCCCCGTCAGCACGTCGAGCGTCGCCTGCTCGCGCAGCTTCTCGCGCAGGCGCAGGTTGGAGAGGGACAGCTTGATCGCTTCGCCCATCGTGACGGCGAGCTGCTGCTTCACGGCCCCCCGCGACGCGCCTTCCGGCGCGCCGATGAGGCACAGGAGGCCGAGCGTCTCGCCCTGCACGGAGAGCGGCACGCACAGGTACCCGGTCGCGGGCTGGTCGACGAAGTGGAGGCAGACGAGCCCGCCGTGGGAATCGAAGACCTCGTGGGGCTGGCCGCGCCGCATCGCCCAGCAGTCGTTCAGGTCGAACGACGTCATGATCGCGGGTTCGTCGCCCCAGCGGGCGACGGTCTCGAGCCGCCGGTTCCGGGGGTTCAGGACCGCGAGGAACCCGCTGTGCCCGACGAAGAGCTCGCCCGCCATCAGGGCGATCACCTGGTAGGCCTCGGCCTGCGAGGCGCAGGCCTGGAGCAGGTCGCTCATGTGGTTGACGCGGCTCATCTCGACGTCGCGCTGCTTCATGCCGGCGACCATCTCGACGAGGTCCGCAGTCAGCTTCTTCGCTTCTTCGCTTCGGCCTCCGCGTGCTTGCGCTCGGTGATGTCGCGGACGTTGCACTGGATCACCCGCGCGCCTTCGACGAGGTACACGTTGCTGACGAACTCCACCTGCACGCGCTTCCTCGACTTCGTCTCGAGCGGCAGGTCGTCGTAGCGGATGTACTCCTTGTCCTGCAGGTGGCGCATGGCCTCCTGGCTGGCCAGGATGTCCTTCACAGGTCCGATCTCCCAGAGCGCCCTGCCGATCAGCTCGTCGTGCGAGTACCCGATCATGGCCTCCATGAAGGGGTTGACGTCCGTGATCCGACCGTTCTCCGCGTCGAGGATGAAGATGCCGTCCTGCGCCGTCTCGAAGAGCCGCCGGTAGCGCAGCTCCGAGGCGCGGAGCGCGTCGTGGTCGTCGCCTTGCTGGCGGACGAACTCGTCCGTGATGGGCGAGCGCTCGGTGTCCTCTACGCGGCGCAGGATCGTTTCATGCGACATGCTGGATTCCCCCTGACGACGGCCGAGCCGTCCGCGCGCACCTCCGCCGGGGTCGCACGGTGCGCGGCCGAGGACGGAGCAGCGTCGTGACTCATGACTAACCGCCCCGGCGACCGGTCTCCATGGGGTGATGACCCCACCGCGGCGGCGCAGCTTCGGAGGTAGGGTTGTGCCCCATGTCCGCGCAACGGCTCCGCGCCTACGGTGGCGGGCCGTCGAGACGCGGGCGCGGGCCGATCGTCGTGCGCGGCGGTCCGGCTCCCACCCCTCGATCGGAGTAGATGATGGCGCCCTCGGCTTCGCCCGGCGCCCGCCGCGCGCGGGAGCGCCCCTGCACTTGCGTCGCGGGCGTCCGGCAGGCGGGCGCCGGGAGTCCAGGGGGTCCGAAGGGCCCAAGGGACACCGTCCCGCGATGACCCCCGACATCGGCGACGGCCATCCGATCCTGATCGTGGCGGGCGACGACGCGCACGCGGAGCTCGCGCGGACCGCGCTGACCCGAGCCCGCCGCGTCGTGCGCGCGGTCCGCCGCGTCGACGAGGCCCTGCGGCTCATCTCGTCCGAGCGGTTCGGGCTCGCGATCCTCGACCACCGTCTCGAGGACGGCGACGCGTGGCCGGTCGTCGAGGCGGCTCGCGCGCTCAGCCCCCGGATCCCAGTGATCGTCGTCACGGCGATGGGGGACGAGCTCGTGGCCACGGAGGCTCTGCACCGCGGCGCTTCGGCGTACCTCATCAAGACGGGGAGCTACTGGGAGCGCCTGCCCGAGCTCGTGGAGAGGTTCGCCAGGGAGGGTGCCCTCGCGAACGAGAACGCGCTCCTCGCGTCGGTCGTGCAGCACTCCGACGACGCGATCCTCGCCGGGTCGCTCGGGGGCGAGGTCATGAGCTGGAACCCCGCGGCGGCGCGGATGTTCGGCTACGAGCCGTCGGAGATCGTCGGCAGGCCCGCGGCGCTGCTCTTCCCCGCGGAGCGGGCGGAGGAACTCGCGGAGAGCCTCCGACTCCTAGCCGCGGGCGAGCCCTCCCCGGCGCGCCAGACGGTCCGCCTCCGCAAGGACGGGACCCGATTCGAGACCTCGGAGACGATCTCGCCGATCCGCAACGCCGAGGGCGCCGTCACGGGCGCGGCGATCGTGATCAGGGACATCACCGCGCAGAAGAGCCTCGAGGCGCAACTGCGCCAGGCGCAGAAGATGGAAGCCGTGGGGCGGCTCGCGGGCGGAGTCGCGCACGACTTCAACAACGTGCTCACGGTCATCACCGGATACGGCGAGATGCTCGGCCACAAGCTCGGCGAGCGCGACCCGCTCCGCAACGAGGTGACGGAGATCCTGCGCGCCGCGGAGCGTGCCACCCGCATCACGGAGCAGCTCCTCGCGTTCAGCAGGAAGCGGGTCTCGGACCCGCAGGTCGTCGGCCTGAACGACGTCATCCGCGAGATGGGCAGCCTCCTGCGCCGCCTGCTCGGCGAGGACGTCGAACTCATGACCGTGCTCGAGGCGACGTCCGACCGCGTGAAGGTCGATCCCGGACAGATCGAGCAGGTCGTCGTCAACCTGGCGGTCAACGCGCGCGACGCGATGCCCGACGGCGGCGACCTCACGATCTCGACGCGCAACGTGGAACTCGACCGCGACTACGCGAGGCACCACCCCGGAGTCCTCGCCGGCCCCTACGTGACGATCGCCGTGCGCGACACCGGCACCGGGATGGACGCAGGCACCATCGCGCAGGTCTTCGAGCCGTTCTTCACGACCAAGGGCGTCGGCAAGGGCACGGGGCTCGGCCTCTCCACGGTGCACGGCATCGTGACGCAGAACGGCGGACTCGTTGCGGTGGAGAGCGAACCGGGGCGCGGGGCCACGTTCACCGTGTACCTGCCGCGCGAGGAGGCGCCCGTCGAAGTGCGGGCGGCCGCCGCGAGCGCCGCCGCGCGCACGGGCGGATCCGAGACGATCCTCCTCGCGGAGGACGACCCGTCGATCCGCGCGCTCGTCCGCAGGGTGCTCGCCGCGAGCGGGTACACCGTCCTCGAAGCGCGGGACGGCCGCGAGGCGCTCTCGGCGTGCGAGGGTCACCCGGGCGCGATCCACCTCCTCATCACCGACGTCGTGATGCAGACGATGGGAGGTCCCGACGTGGCCCGGGAGCTCGCGATCAAGCGTCCCGACACGCGCGTGCTCTACATGTCGGGTCACTCCGACGAGGCGATCTTCCGCCAGGGCCGCCTCCCGCGCGGCACGGGCTATCTCGCGAAGCCGTTCACGACGGACCATCTGCTGCGCCGCGTCCGCGAGATCCTCGACGCCGCACGGACCTGATCGTCCGGGCTAGGGTTCCGCCCCATGGCGGCACGAGCGGCCGGTCCGTAGGGTCGCGGGCCGTGGGGCACCCGCCCGCGCGGACGCTGCGGCGCGAGCCGTCGGCCGGCCGGCGATGAGGGACCGTCCCACGAACCGAGGAGGTTGCCATTCCACACACCCTGCCCGAGCTGCCCTGGTCGAGCGACGCGCTCGCGCCGCACATCACGGCCGAGACCCTGGCCTTCCACCACGGCAAGCACCACAGAGCGTACGTGGACAAGCTGAACGAGCTCCTCGCAGGTCACGCACTGCGCGACCTCGACGCCGCGGACCTGATCCGCCGCATCGCCGACGTGGACGTTTCGTTCCGTCAGAAGGTCCTCGAGAACGCGGCCCAGCACTGGAACCACTCCTTCTACTGGAAGTCGCTGCGCCCGGCGTCGCGGCAGGGACCCGGCGGCGCCTTCCTCGCCGCCATCGACGCATCGTTCGGCTCCCTCGATGCGCTGAAGGCCGAGTTCACGAAGCAGTGCGCCGGCCACTTCGGCGCCGGCTGGGGCTGGCTCGTGAAGGAGGACGACGGGACGCTGAAGGTCGTCACGACCCACGACGCCGGCACGCCGCTGACTTCGGGAAAGGCGCCGCTCCTCACCTGCGACGTGTGGGAGCACGCCTACTACATCGACTACCGCAACGACCGCGCGGCTTACCTCGAGCACTTCTGGGCGGTCGCCGACTGGGAGTTCGCGGAACGGAACTTCGGCGCGTCGTCGTCGCGGCCCCTGCGTGCGGCGCTTCGCGCCTGACCGTCCTCGAGCTCTCGTCCACGAAGCCGGGCGCCCCGGGCCCCGGCGTCTGACTGACTGCAGCAGTCTCTCCCTGCACGGAGGTGTCCCCATGAATGCGAAACTCTGGCTGGCCGTCGCGATCGCGCCGCTCTTCGCGGCCGTCGCGCTGGCCGACGGCAACGTCGGCGTCGTCGTCGACCCCGTGACGCACGAACTGAAGATCACCGGCGACGCGGCCCCGAACGACGTCGAGGTCACCTCGGACGGCGGCGGCGGTGCCTACACCGTGACGGGCAGGAACGGCACGACCGTGAATCTCCTCGCGTCGGTCGCCGTGACGGGCGCGCAGGCGTTCCTCATCGACACGGGCGACGGCAGCGACACCGTGGCGCTGACCGGCACGCCGATCCGCTCCAGTCTTCGCGTCCGCCTCGGCGAGGGCGCCGACACCCTCATCATGAACGGCGTCCGCATCCGCGGCCGCACGGCGATCCGCTGCGGTGCCGGCAACGACCACGTCGTCGCGCGGGGCGGCAGCGTGTTCCTCGGAACGCTCGCCGTGTCGGGCAACGGAGACGACGACAACGTCGAACTCCTCGACGCGGTGTTCCAGTCGCGCGTCCAGGTCAACGCGGGCTCGGGCGACAACATCGTCCTCGCGCGCGGCGCCACGTTCGAACGCCGCGCGCTCCTGCAGGTCGTCTGCGGCGACGGCAACGACCTGTTCGAGGTGGACCACTGCTCGCTCGACAACGACCTGAAGGTGGACCTGAACGGCGGCGACGACCAGGCGATCCTCAGCGACACGAACTTCGGCGAGGACGTCTCGGTGAACGGCGGGGGCGGCGGCAACGACGACCTCTCCAACCGCACGGGCAACAACTTCAGCGGCATCCCGTCCTACCGCAGCTTCGAAGAGTAGTTCCCTCGCGTCGCGGCCCGGTCCTCGTCACTCCTGTGACGAGGACCGGGTCATTCGATTCAGGGACGCGACTACGCGGCCTTCTCGGCGGCGGCCTGTGCCGCGGCGACCGCACCCGCCGTCGGGGCAGCCACGTCGCCGCCCTCGTCGTCCTCGAACTGCGCGAGCATCTCGTTGGCCTCGGCGGCGTCCACGCGGCCCTCCGCGACGAGCGGCAGCACCGAGCGCCGGAACGTGCACATGCCTTCGTTCATGCCGGTCTGGATCGCGCTCTGGAGCTGGTGGATCTTGCCCTGGCGGATCATGTTCCGCACGCCCGAAGTCGCGACCAGCATCTCGAACGCGGCGACCCGGCCCGGCTCGTCCTTCCTCTTGAGCAGCGCCTGCGACGCCACGCCGATGAGGCACCCGGCGACGAGCGTGCGGATGAACTGTTGCTCGACGGCGGGGAACACGTTGACGATCCGGTCCACCGATCTCGCCGCGCCCGCGGTGTGCAGCGTCGCGACGACGAGGTGGCCCGTCTCGGCGGCGGTGACGGCGAGCGAGATCGTCGCGAGGTCGCGCATCTCGCCGATGAAGATCACGTCGGGATCCTCGCGCAGCGCGGCACGGAGCGCGTCGGGGAAGCTGCCGGTGTCGAGTCCGACCTCTCGCTGCGTCACGACGCACTTCTGCGGCGCATGGACGAACTCGATCGGGTCCTCGATCGAGACGATGTGGCCGGCGCGCGTCCGGTTGACGAGGTCGATGAGCGCCGCGGCCGTCGTCGACTTGCCGCTGCCCGTCGGGCCGGTGATCAGCACGAGGCCGTGGCGTCCGAGCATCAGGTCGGCGAGAGCGGGCGGGGCGCCGAGTTCCACGAGCGTGCGCACCTCGGTCGGGATCAGGCGGAGCGCCACGCCCGGGCCGCGGTGCTGGCGGTAGGCGTTGCCGCGGAAGCGTCCGACGCCCTCGACGCCCGCGGAGAAGTCGTACTCCGGGCGCTTGTCGAGTTCGCCGCGCTGGCGGTCGTCGAGGATCGAGCGGATGAGCGACGTCGTCATCTCGGCGGGCATCGGACCGTCCGTCCAGCCGGCGAGCGGGGCGATGTCGCCGTGGATGCGCACCATCGGCACGAGCCCGGTCGAGAGGTGCAGGTCGCTCGCGCCGAGACGCACGGCGGACTTCAGGAGTTCTTGCATGGACATGGGGAGACTCTCCCTTCGGTGCCGGATGTGAGAACGGCCGCCGGATGTCCGGCGGCCGCTGAACGAGCGATTTCGACGCGGGCCACTACCAGTACGGCTTGATCTGGTAGTAGTCGTAGATCGTGCCGCCCCACTTGCGATCGGCGAAGTCGGGCCAGTTGTCCTTGTCGAACCCCGGCGCGGCCGTGAGGCGCTCCTTGTTCACGTTGAGCACGAACGACTTCGGCTCCGTGAGGTGCGAGCGCAGGGCGCTCCACGGGATGGCGAAGAGCTTGTCGCCCATTCCGAGGAAGCCGCCGAAGCTGAGGACGGCGTACGCGACCCGGCCCGTGCCGGTGTCGATCATGAGCTCCTTGATGTCGCCGAGCGATTCCCCGTCGGTGTTCTTGACGGAACCTCCCGACAGCTTCGACGCCGAGATGATGTGACCGACCGTTGGTTGACTCATGGGTGCTCTCCTTGACCGAGACGTGCCTCCGGCCCGCGACGCGGACCCTCGGGAGCGTGCTCACGAGCGCAGCGTACGAACCGCGAGACCGGCGCGCGATGGGGTGGAACCCGCGGAGCGGTCGCGGCACGAAGACGGCCGGCGAGGTGAACCCCCGCCGGCCGATTCCCCCTGGGACTCGACGCGTCCTACCGCGAGGCGTTGTTCGTGCGCTGCTGGTCGAGGTTGGCCGCGATGAGGCAGCCGCGCACGACCGCCGACAGCGCGTCGTCGGCCCGCCGCACGCCCGCGATCGGGACGGGCAGGGAGATCTTCTTGATCTCCTCGGCGAAGACCTCGACGAACCCGCCGATGAGGCTCGTGCCGCCGCCGATCACGATCTCGATCGGCTCGGTGAACTGGGGGACGTCGCGCGCGAGCGTGAAGCGCTGCTTGAAGTTCTGCAGCACGTACGAGATCAGGTTGCGGTAGTAGAGGACGATCGCCTCCTCCTCGCGGGACTTCGGCGACATCAGGTCGATCTCGCTCTCCTTGATCGCCGTTGCGCGGACGCGCGGGATTCCCATGACCTTCGAGACGTGCTCGTCGATCCAGTCGCCGCCGCGCGCGACGGAGAACGTGAGCGCCGGGATCGTCTTGTAGGCGACGCAGACGTTGAACATGCCGGCGCCGCACGAGATGCCGATGCCGGTGAAGTCCTGCTCGGCGAGCGAGCTGTAGACGATCGCGTGCGCCTCGTTCATCGCGCGCGGCGTGTAGCCGAGCTTGCGCAGGATCCCGCTGACGATGCCCTCGTGGTACACGGTGTCGTTGTCGCGGTCGATCGACGGGGCCGGGATGCAGAAGCAGACCTCCTCGCCGTCGATCGCCGGCTCGCCGAGGAGCCGCTGGATGATGAAGCGGATCATGGGGATCGCTTCCTGCTCACCCGGTGCCAGGAAGCCGTGCTGCATCGGGCGGCGGACCTCGGTGCCGAACATGTTGGCGAGGTTGAAGGCCGCGTCGCCGAGGACGAAGAGCCGGTCCTTGAACTGCACGTACGGGACGCGCAGCTTCGTGAGCATCTCGTGGTTGCCCACGAACTGGCTCGGGATCTCGAGGAAGGCGTTGCGCTCGCGCATGACGAGCAGCTCGCCGTCGCCGACCTGGCGCACGGAGAGCAGGTTGGCGGTCCCGACGTCGAGGCCGCGTCCGAGCGCCGTCGCGTTCTCGTGCGAGGCTTTCGGCTCCTCGAAGACGACTCGCTGCGCCACCGCGGACGGAGCGGTCCGGGCCTGGCCTGCCGCGGACGCGTCGGACGCGGCGATCCGCGACTTCGGCGGAGCCCCGGCGCCCGCCTGCGTGCCGTTGTCGTCGAACCGGACGACGCTGTTGTTGCCGCTCACTGTTCTGCCTTCCTTCCTTGCCGGTCCGCGCGTCGGCGCGCAACTCGGGTTCCTTCTGTTCCAGCTCCCGCCGGGACCTCTCCCGGCGAGCACGTCATCGCGACTGCTCCGAAGCGGACTTCGCCGAATGGGTCATCTCCCGCAGGCGGCCCACGCTCTTCGAGATGCCCCGCTTCGAGCGGCGCTCCTCGACGTCGAGCTGGTCGAGGTTGCTCGTCACCTCGCCGTCCTTCCCGTCGAAGATCCGCGCGAGCAGGACATCGGTCGCCTCGCCGTTGATCTCGATCGGGCGGGCCGTGGCGGCCTGCATGGTCTTCGTGATCTTGTCGAGGGCCTGGTCGAGCGAGCCCTTGAAGCTCGCCGCGAGCGCCTCGGCCTGGCCGGTCGCGTTCTGGGCGAGGTGCTCGCGAAGGGACCTGACGGCCAGATCCTGGCGTTCGGCGGATTCGGCGCCGTGCGCAGCGAGAGCCGCGACGTCGGCGCGCATCTGCGCGAGGGAGCCGTCGAGGCGCGCCGCGAGGTCCGCCTGGGCCTCGGCCGTCCGCGTCGCGACGACCGCCTGAGCCTCCGCCGTCCGCGCCGCGGCAGCAGAGTTCTGCTCGGCCGCCGAACGCAGTCCGGCGAGCGCGTCGGTCACCGCAGATGTCACCGCAGTCGTCGCGGCCGACCCTTCGGCGGCCGTGCGTTCGGCGATGCTCGCGAGATCGCCGCGGAGCTCCTGGAGCGATCCGTCGAGCGCCGTCGTCCGCTCCGCGAGACCCTCCACCGTGCCGAGGAGGACGCCGCTTCCCGCGGCGGCGCTCTCCGAGAGGCGCGTCTCGAGTTCGCGCAACCGCTCGGCCTGGTTGCTCAGGGCGAGCGCTCTCGCGCCCTCGAGCGACGTCCGGAGCGACTCCACTTCGAGGAGCACGCGCTCGCGCCCCTGTCCCGATGCGTGCTCGAGACGGCGCAGCGTCTCCGTAACCTGGGCGGCATCGACGGCCGACGCGTCGCGTTCGGCGGCGACGGCGAACTCGCCGCGCAGTCCCTTCAGCGAACCGTCGATCGCGGCCGTGCGTTCCGCGAGGCGCTCCACGCTGCGGGCGAGCGCGTCCGTCCCGAGTGCTGCGCCGGCCGCGATCCGCTCCTCGAGGTCGCGGAGCTGCTCGGCCCGGCTCGTCTCGGCGAGCTTTCGCGCACCGTCCACCGACGCGCGCAGGGACTCCATCTCGGCGACGACGCTCCGGCGCGCCTCCTCAGCGGCCTGGTTCAGGCGGCGAAGGGTCGAGGAGAGCTGAGTCGAGTCGAGGCCCGGCGCCTCGCCGTGACGGGCCGCCGCGGAAGGGGCCCGCTCGCCGATGCGATCGAGCACCGCGCTCGAGATGCGCTCCGGGAGATCCGAGGACGACCGTTCGACGCCGTGGATGCGCTTCTCGAGCGCGTCGAAGCTGTCGTGCAGCCGGGAGACCTCCTCGAGCGCGGCCGGCCGTCGGCCGACCTCCTCGCGCAGCTTCGCGATCTGGTCGGTCATCGTCCGGAACTCGCGGTCGAGGCGCGCGGCGAGCTGGGGGTCCGGCTCTCGCTGCTCTTCCTTCACGCGCTGGAGCAGCTTCTCCATCGCCGCGTCGCGCGCCGCCGCCGCGTCGCGGTTCGCGGCGTCGAGGCGCGCCCTCAGATCGTCGAACTCGGTGCCGATGCGGCGGACGGTCTGCGAGTCCCGCGCCGCCAGCTTCTCGGCGACGCGCGAGAGAGCCGTCTCGTCGATCGTTGCCGGTTCGCGCGGCGCCCGCTCGACGGCTTCCCGCACGCGCGCGAGATCGCGGCCGAGCCGTGCCACGGCGTCGTCGTCGCCGCCGCCCGCGCGGCGAGCGGACTCGACCTGGGTCTCGAGCAGCGCCTTGTCGGCGCGCAGTCTCTCGCGCTCGACCTCGGACGACCTGAGCGACGTGCGCAGGTCGTCGACGTCCTGCTCGAGGTCCTGCTGCATCTTCAGGACGCGGCTGAAGCGGTCCTGCGTGTCGCTGACGATCCGGTCGCGGTCGCGCTTGGTGATCTCACCGACCTCCGAGGCGATCGTGTCGTCCACGATGGCCTGGATGATCGCCATCACCCGCTCGCTGGAGACGACGCGGACGCGCTTCTTCCCCTCCGCCCTCAGCTCGTCGATCGACTTCTCGATCGTGTTGGCCTTGATGACCCGGCCAATCCCGCTCAGTGCTTGCCTCGACATCTCTGTCATCTCCTTGCCGGGAGTCAGCGACGCAGCGTTCCGCGCTCCCCCTGGACCGCGGTGAGACATCCGCCCCTAGAACGCACTCGTTCGCCCGAAAATCGCCGGGACGCGGGAACGCATCCTTCCCGGTGCGCTGCGCCGAGCGGGACGGTCAGGCTCTGCGGGAGCGAGACACGGACCCCGCCGCCGCTCGCGCCCGAGGGCGGGGAGACGTCGAACCGACCCTCACCTGAACGCCGTCTCGAGCGGACCGTCGCCCGGCGGCACCGTGATCGCCGCGCTGCGGTCGGGGCGTCCAGGCTCGACGAGGACGGCGGTGTAGGCCCCGACGGGCACTCCGGGGAAGCGCGCGACGCCGGAATCGACTTCGACGCGGCGGAAGTGGCGGGGATGCGTCTCGAGGCGCAGCCACGCGCGGCCGACGGCGGGGAGCCCGGTGACCGCGAGGTCGCGGCGGGGGAGCGACGCCTGTCCGTCCGCGGCGATCTGCTGCACCTCGAGGGCGAGCGCGCGTCGGACTCGTTCGCGGGCGCCCGCGTCGAGTTCGGTCGCGCGGCCGACCTCCTCGAGGAGGCGGACGAGGGTCGCGAGCCGCGCCTTCGTCGTGGGATCGTCGGAGGTCACCTTCGACGGATCGACGTCCGTGATGACGAATCCCGGCGAGGCACCCGGCGCGCCGGCCACGAGATCGACGCGGCCCTCGCCGGATTCGGACACGGTGACCGCGGTCCAGGCGCCGCGATTCCATCGCATGCGCCACGATCCGGGCGGGACTCCGTCCAGCACGAAGCTGCCCCCCGCGTCGGCGACTGCGCGCTGCGCGACGTTGCTCCCGTTCTCGTCGTAGGCCTCGACTTCGATCTCCCCGGCGACCGGCTTCCCGTCCGGCGAGCGGGCGACGCCGACGATCCGGCCGGGCATCACAGGCGACGTGCGCGGCCGGAGCTCGATCCGCTGCTCGCCGCCCGACGCCGCCACGCGGACGGGCTCGAAGCCTTCCTTCGAGACGCGGAGCTCGAAACCGTTGCCGCCGAGGTCGCGGGCGTCGTCCACCTTGTTGTGGAAGCGGCCCGAGTCGTCGGTCGTGTCGCCCCACCAGCTCCCCGCCTTCGGCCCGTCCGCGACGGCGAAGAGGACGCGGGCGCCAGCGACGGGAGTCTGCGCGACGGCGTCGACGACCACGCCTTGCGCCTCGCGGAGCGGCTTCGTCTCGTCGGGCACGCCGGCCGCGGGCGCGGACGACGGAGTCGCCGGCGCCGCCGGGTCCGTGGCGCCCGGAGTCGAGCCGCGCGGAGAGGCCCCGTCCGTTGCATCTGACGGAGTCGCGGACGGATCCGCCGAATCCGGGGACGCCGCGGAAGGAGCACTCGGCGATCCTTCGACGGGCGCCGGATCGGCGCTGGCTTCGGCGGCGGAGGATCGCCTGCGGGGGGTCGGGGACGTTGCGGCGGGCGTCGCGCGCGGCTTCGCGGTTTCGGCGTCCGCTGGGACTCGGGGCGCGTCGCCCGCCGGCGTCTCTCCTCGGAGCCACCATCCGGCGAGGAGACCGAGAAGCACCCCGGCGACGAGACCGATCCCCGGACCCGGGCGCTGCATCGGCCTAGTGCTTGCGCCCGTTCTGCGTGATGGAGGCGCCGATGCGCTCCAACTGGCGTTGCCGCTCCGCCGACTGGAGCGCCAGCGTGACGACCGCCGACGCGAGGGTGTCGTCGTCGGGGTTCGGATCCCACCCGGGCGAGGGCTCGCCCATGGCGTAGAGGGTCAGCGGTCCGACCGCCTGCGTGACGCCCTCCACCGTGGCCGGCCACGAGGCGGCGTCGCGGACGCCGAGTTCGTGGAGCGCCGCGCGGACGGCCTCCTCGGCCTCCTCGATGCGGCCGCGCAGTCGCTCGATCTCCGCGTTCGGCTCGGGGGCCGAATGCGAGTAGTTGTCGAGCAGGTTGAGCCGGCTGCCGCGCGCTTTCACGTGGGCGATCTCCGGCGCGCGCCCCTTCCCGGCTTGGCGCTCCGCGGCCTCGAGGCGCGCCACGTTCGCCTCCGCCGCCTCGATGCGGCCCCGCGCGGCGACGATCTCCGCTTCGAGACCCGGCACCCGCGCGCGCAGCGCGTCGTTCTCGGCCGCGAGCGACTCGGCGCGCGCCGACCGATCGGCGCTCCGCGCGGTCTCGAGATCCGCCCGGAGCCGTTCGTTCGCCCCCTCGGCGGACGCGGCCCGCTCGGCGAGAGCCCTCGACGACTCCTCGGCGGCGGCGAGCGCGGTCCGGAGCGAGGAGAACTCCTCGGACACCGTCTCGGACCGCGACTCGGCCCTGGAAGCGTCCGTGCGGGCCTCTTCGAGCTCGGTGCGGAGCTTGTCGAACCCGGTGCGGAGCGCCGCCGACGCGGACTCGGCGGCGACGGCCCGCTCGCGGGAGGCGACGACGTCCGAATCGAGCTCGGCGGCGCGCCTGCGGAGGTCGCCGTTCTCCTTGGTGAGCGGAGCGACACGGGCCGACTGGTCCTGCTCGCGGGCAGCGTCGAGGTCGGCCCGAAGCCGTTCCGCTTCGACCTTGGCGAGGACGCCCGCTTCCTGGGAGGCCTCGACCCGTTTCTTCAGAGCGACGGACGCCGATTCGGCGGCCGCGAGGGCGGCGCGGAGATCGGACGTCTCCCGGGCGAACTCCTCCGCCCGCGCGGCCGACTTGCGGGCGAGATCCAGTTCGGCGCGGACCTCCGCCAGCTCGGCGCGGAGCGCCGGGCTCGGGTCGGGCCGATCCTCCGAGGAAGAGGCGGGCGCGGCGGGCAAGGCGGGGGGCGCGGCTCGCAGGTGGGTGAGCTCGGCGATCAGGGTGTCGTGCGCGCCCTGCAACTCCTGGAGCTTCCGGGTCACGAGGGCGACGCGCACCGTGCCCATGCGTTCCTCGGCGCGCTCCTGGGGGGTCGGGGCGGGCAGCGGCACGCGGCGGACGGTGTAGGCGACGAGGAACGTCACGAGCGACAGCGGGAACGCGCAGGCGACGATCAGGCGGTACTCTTCGAGCCAGGACGGAGCCCAGGTGAGCGCAGTCGCGGCGACGACACAGACGGTGCCCGCGATCGGCACCACGATCCATCGGACCGTGCTCGATGACGTCTGCGATGACGCCTGCGATGACGTGGTCGACGACATGAAGTCCCGCCCTCCTCCGTGTCCCGAGCCTGGACTGCAAGTCGAGGCTGCACAACTCGTTGTGACGCCCGCCGCCGGGGCGGGGGAGTCGGGCCGCAACCGTACTCGCCCTCCCGGCGGCTGTCAACCCACCACGCCCGCCGACGGGCGACGCAGTCCGGAGAATGTGCTTGACTCGATGACTCGGGTTCCAGATGGTTGCGCGCCGACGCGGGTCCGGCGTCGGCGATTTCGGCGGCGTTCGGGAGCGCCCGCACAGGCTCCCTCTCCCGCCCCCAGAGCGAGGTGACGACGATGGTGACCTGTCGGTCCTGCGGCTCCCCGAAGGAGCCCGGCCAGCCCTGCCGGCGCTGCGTCGAGATCCCGACCACCGCCCAGGAGGACTTCTCGGAGACGACGGACGCCCTCGACGCGCCGACCGGAGAGCTCCTGAAGCTCCTCGAGAACGAGGAGACCCGGGTTGCGCACGCGGTCGACGGCACGAGCGGCGGGCCCAACGGCGGTACCGTCGGCGTCACGATCCGGTCCCGGCTCGAGTTCCCGTCCGTGCCCCGTGCGAGCGACCCGATCGTCCGTCTGCTCGTCGACGTCACCCCCGACGGCCCGGCGTTCCTCGACCCGAGGAAGGAGCCGGTCGCGCACGTGATTCTCCTGCTCGACATCTCCGCGAGCATGAACCACCCCGACAAGTACCCGGTCTTGACCGAGGCGCTCGCGGGGATGCTGCACGACCTCGCGGCCCCGGGATCCCCCGAGGTGCTCCTCTCGGTCGTCGTCTTCGCGCAGGGCGCGAAGACGCTCTTCCGCGACGTGCGCGCCTCCACGCTGACGCCGCGCGACGTCCTCGCCAAGATCGACGCATCTCCGCTCCGGTTCGGGCGCTACACCGACGTCGCCGGTGCGCTGAAGCGAGCCGGACGCATCTCGGTCGAGCAGCTCAGGGCCCAGAAGGCGATGCCGATCCGCGTGTACGTGCTCACCGACGGCAAGCCCCAGGACCTCGAGCGCACGCGTCACGTGATGGCGAAGATCTCGCAGCTCCCGGTCGACGTGGACGGCCTCGCGTTCGGCGCCGACGCGGACGTCGCCCTCCTGCAGGAGCTCGTCTCCGGCGGACGCGGCGGCACGGTCAAGCAGGTCCGCTCCGACACGCTGGGCGAGGCCTTCGACCGCATCGCGGAAGTCGCCCGCCGCGTCGTGTCCAACCGCGCGATCTTCGAGCTGGAGCTGTCGCCGGGCGTCGTCGGGAGCGTCGCGTATCGCTACCGGCCCGGCCGCCACCGGTTCGGCGACGACGCGTTCGTCGACGGGAAGCGCTTCCGCACCGACCTCGGCACGTTCGAGTCCGGACGCGCCTACTCGCTGCTCTTCGAACTGCGGCTCCCGGAGACGACGGCGAGTCTCACCGAGATCGGCCGGATCTCCGTCCGCCTCAGGGGGACCGACGCTCCGCGCGTCTTCGAGACGGCGATGTCCGTTGCGCGCACCACGGGAGACGCGGTCGCGGCACCGGACGGCGACGTGCTCGCCGCGGCCGACGTGCTCGCGGCGCTCACCGGGAACGATCCCAAGACCCAGCTCCGCGCCCTGCGCGTGCGCCGCAAGCTCTATGTCGCCGAGCGCCGCGACCCGCACGTCATCGGGGTCATCGACAAGGCCATCGAGGTCCTCGAGCGCGAGGGCTCGCTCGACGCGCTGTCGTCGTCGGAGCGCGCGACGCTCCGGTCGCACACCTGCACGGCCGGCAGCCTTCGGCCGTCGCCGTCGCGCCGCGAGTTCGCGGCGGGCTGATGTCGGCGGGCCGGTTCGCGGCCGGCGCCCACGAACGCCGGGTCGCACGTCGCCTCGAGGCTCGCGGGCTTCCGGGTCTCGGGGCGGCACTCGCGACGCTGCGCGGGACGGAGATCGCCGGGAGGTGGCGGCTCGAATCGCTCTACGCCGCGGGCGCCGAGGGCGCAGTCTTCCTCGCCGCCGACCTCCGCGACGCCGGGGCCCCGCGCAGCGTGGCGAAGATCCCGCTCCTTCCGTACCACCGCCCGGCGGACCTCTCTTCGGGCGTGATCAGGAGCCGCCGCGAGGCGCTGCGGGAGGAAGCCATGAACCTCGCGAAGTCGGCGAGTCCGTACATGGCGGCGGGAGAGGGCCTCTTCGAGTTCGTCAACCCTCTGCTCGACCGTCACCGGGGCGGTCCCTTCGCCGAACCGGAGCCCGTGCTCCTCATGGAGCGCCTGCCCGGCTTCGACATGGACGTGTGGCTCGCGCGCGTCCACAGGAGCGGTGTCGAGCGGATGATGCTGCGGCCCCACCTCGACCGGGTCGCCGTCGTGCTCCTGAAGGCGCTGCACGATCTCGAGCAACGGGGCTACTACTACGCGGACCTGAGGCCGGGCAACGTGCGCGTGCTCGGGCGCCCGGAGCGGCGGATCCGCCTGCTCGACGCCGGGAGCCTCGTCGCGACGGACGACACGAGCGGGAGGTTCCCGCACGTCCCGCACTACCTGCCGTACGAGCTCTTCAAGCGAAGGCACGTCCTCGGCCAGACGATCGTCCCGACGGCGGCCGTCCAGGCCGCCATGGCGGGGCGGACGCTCTTCGAGGTGGCGACCGGGTTCGTGCCGATGCCGGGCGAGCGCCTCGAGGTGACGCGGCTCACCGATTCCGGCGTCTCGCCGGCGGTCGCGGACGTCATCGACGGGCTCGCGTCCGGGAGCTTCCTGAACGTCGTCTCCGCGCTCCGGTACCTGACCCGGCGGGCCGCACGGCGCGCCGCGTCCGCCGTCCCCCGCTCGTCGGCGGTCGCGCTCGAGCTTCCGCCGGACCCCGCCGCTGCCCGGCGCACGTGGTGGCAGCGGCTTCGCGGCAGGCTCGGTTCCTGGGTGGGCGCGGGCTCGTCCCGCGGGGCTCGGGGCGGCCGTGGCGACGGGGGGCCCACACGCCGCGGTCTCTTGCGACTCTAGCCTCGGGCGTGCGGGAGCCGATGTGGTACCGGGACCTTCCGTCGGTCCCGACGATTGGACAATCACCCCCTCCCCACAGCCCCCGCGAGCGCGACCGGCGCCGGCCGAGAGGCCAGCGACGGCTCGCAGTCCGCCGTCGTCGAGGCGATGGCGCGCCTCCTCGCTGCTGCCGCCATCTACCCGCCCACCCACCCGCGCATCGCCGCGATCGTCGAGCCCGTGATCACCGCGGTGAGGTTCGTCGTCGGCGACGCCGGACGCCTCGTGGTGAACATCGCGGGCGACGACGCGTCGACCTCCGCCACGGCCTCGGGACGCCGGCTCCGGCGGGACCTCGGTGCGCTCGGCGTGGCGCGGATCGAGATCGACCGGAACGTCTCCGTGGAGGATCTCTTCTCCTTCGCGCGGTTCCTGCGCCAGTGCGTCGCGAGCCACGGCATCGAGTCCGGCTTCCGGAACCTCGACTTCGACGCGCTGCCGAGGACCGTCCACGTGGTGGAGACGAACTTCGGCGCGCCGACGTTCGGGGAGATCACCATTGCCCGGCCCGCGGGCGACGTCACCGACCGGGGCGTGGAGTCGGTCGAGCGCGTCCAGATCGATCCCGAGACGGTGGCTCTCGTCAGGCGGTGCATCCTGGCGGCGCTCGCGGGCCGTCGGGAGGACATCGACCTCACGCTCAGCGCCGCCCTGACGCCCAGCGACGGGCGCCGCAGGACGGAGGCCGTGGCCGAGGCGCTGAAGGCATGGATCGACCGGCAGGTCCCGACGGGGGGCGCCTCGGGATCTCCCGACCAACTCCTCGCCGACGCGGAGCGGACGCTCCCGCAACTCGCACGCAGCGTGGACTGGGCCCCCGTGATCACGGAGATCCGGTCGATCATGGAGCAGCACCTGCGCGAGAACTTCCGCGCGGAGACGGGGGTCAAGTTCGAGAAGCGCGCGGTGCCCTTCGTCGAGCCGGTGGGGCTCGCGGGGACGAGGGAGGACCTCGTGCGCGCACTTGCCGAGGCGACGGCCGGAGCGGAGCCGTTCGGGACCCTCTCGGTCGCCGACGCCGCGGAGCACGTCTCGATCCTGCTGCACATGCTCGACTCGCCCTCGCCGGGCGGCGAGCGCGACGGAGTGCTGCAGCGGCTCGACGCGGCGCTGAAGTGTCCGCTCGGTCCGCGGGAGCGGGCGGTGCTGACCGGCTGGATGCGCGACGTCTGCTCGAAGTGCGCGGCGTGGGAGGCCGACCGGCGTCTCGGGCCCGTTCTCGACGCGCTGCGCGGCGCGGGCGGCGGATCGGTGGTGGACGTGTTCGTGGAGGCGTGCGCGCCGCCGGAAGGCTCGATGGCGGGCGCCCTGTGGCCGCACGTCGCGCGCGAGGCGCTCACCGGCGCCGGCGCGGAGCGCGGAGCCCGCCGCGACACGCTCGCCGGCCTCCTGCGCGCCGTGCCCGAGACGCGCGTCCGCGAGGAGTCCTCGCGCCTCACCATGCTGCTCGCCGCCGAGCCGGGCCGCGCGGAGCGGCTGACGGCGAGCCCGCCGCGGAGCGAGCTCTACTCGGCCTACGAGATCCTGCTCGACATGCCCCGGACCACGGGATACGCGGCGGCGGTGGCGAGTGCCTTCGCGCAGCACCCCCTCGACCATCCGGCGGCGGGAGCCCTGATCGTGCTGCCGGCCGCCGACGAGCGGGCGCAGCGGTTCGTGGCGCGGCTCATCCGCGAGGCGTCGGCGCCGTCGGTCGCGCTGCGCACGACCGCGGTGCAGACGATCGTGGCGGCGCTGCGCGCGCTCGAGCCGCGCCGTCGCGAGGAGCCGTGGGTCGCCGCGGCGATCCGCTCGCTCTCCCGTCTCGCGAGTCCGGAATCGATCGAGATGCTCAACGAGGTGCGCTTCGCGCGCAGGCGGATCGTGCAGTTCGCGTGGCCCTCCTCGGCGCGGGTCGCGGCCGAGGATGCGCTCGGACTCGCGGGCGGCGCGCGCCGCTCCGGTGCCGCGGGGGCGGGACGATGAGCGTCGATCCCACCGAGATCGTCGGGTTCCTGACCCTCGGCATCCACGACGCGGGCATGTACTTCCCCGAACACGCGCGCGTGCAGCAGACGGCGCACGTGCTCGCGTCGCGCTTCGGCAAGGACATGGGCGACGATCCCGAGGCGGCGATGTTCCTCGGCGTGGTGGAAGGACGCCTCGTCTACGTCGGCAAGCTCCTCCTCGGTCCCACACTGATCGCGAAGCGGCTCATCGACGCCGCGAACCGCTTCAGGTGCGGCGGCTTCCGCTTCAAGCGCGGACTCACGGCGCAGGAGGTCATCGCGTTCTTCGCCGTGTGCGCCGGAACGCGCGCCCCGTGCGCGAGTCTCGCGGAGGCGCGGAGCCTCATCCAGTCGCGCGGCGTCCTCGGCATCGAGCTCTCGCCGCAGTTCGGCGACGAGGGATGGCTCGGGGGCGAGCGGGTGTCGATCGAGGAGGCCGTCGCGGCGGAGGTCGTGCGGAGCTTCGGCGGGGCGATCCCCGCATACCAGCGTCTGCGCGAGGCGGTCGAGATCGCGCACGCGTCGGCCGAGCGCAGCCGCGAGGTCGACGTGCCCGAATCGCGTGCCACGATCGAGGCGCTCCTCGGCGCCCTCTCGGACCGTTCCGCGGAGGTGCTGAACTTCGCGCGCTACCCGGACTACGCGAGCTACACGGTGGGCCACTCGGTCCGCGTCGCGCTCCTCGCCCTCGTCGTCGGACGGAGTCTCGGACTCGATCCGCGCCTGCTCGTCGAGATCGGGACCGCGGGCCTCCTGCACGACGTGGGCAAGAGCAAGATCCCGCACGAGGTGCTCTTCAAGCCCGGCCGCCTCGACGACGAGGAGCGCCGCGTCATCTCCACGCACACGACGATCGGCGCCAAGATCCTCCTCGCGACCGCCGACGCGCCGCCGCTCGGCATCGCGGCCGCGTTCGGCCACCACCTGCGCCACGACCGCCGCGGCTATCCGCGCCTCGCGCCGTGGGGAGCGTCGGGCCGCGTGACGGCGCTCGTGCAGGTCTGCGACGTCTTCGAGGCCCTCACCGCGATCCGGCCGTACAAGCCGAGTCTCACGCCGCTCAGGGCGTACGAGATCATGGCGGGCGACAAGGGCGCCTTCGACCCCGCGGCGCTCGGTGCCTTCGTGCGCGCCGTCGGATTCTTCCCGCCGGGCAACCGCGTGCGCCTGCGTTCCGGCGAGCACGCGTTCGTGCTCCGGGTCGGCGCGGATCCGTCGAAGCCGGTCATCGAACTGACGCACGACGCCGGCGGAGCGGCGCTCGCGAACGCCGACCGTCTCGTCGTCGACCTCGACGTCGAGCCATCCGGATCGCATCGCGAGATCGACGACGTGATCATGGACGACGTGGAGCCCGCGGCCGTGTCCGCCGAGGAGGTCGCCGCCGTCAATTCGGCGCAGGCCCACGGCCAAGGTCATGAGCACGGTCACGATCACGGCGAGAAGCCGGCCTCCCCGGACGGCAAGCCCGCCGAGGCGCCGACCTGCTGCCACGCCGCCGGCAAGCCGGCCGGCTGAAAGGGTGTGCAGGAACCCCGCGCGGCGCCGGCGTTGCGCGTGCGCTGCGGTCTGAGCGACGTCGAATTGAGCCCTGGCGGCCTGCTGCGGCGTGGCTCGCACTTGGAAACTCAGCGGAGTTGCCTTCACGCGAGCGCCTTGCAGCAGGCTCGCCAGGGCCCAAGCGACGCTCGCGCAGGGTTCCTTCACACCCTTTGAGAGTCCGCCGGGGTTTCAGACCGCCGGGGGTCTCACCTTCACCACCTCGACGGAGCAGTGCGCCCGCGCAGCGACCGCCGCGGAGACGCTGCCCAGGAGTTCGCGGTACGCGCCGTGGAGACCGTGCTCGCCGAGGAAGATCGAGTCCGCGCCCCACGCCGACGCCTCGCCGACGAGGACGTTCTTCGGATCTCCCTCGACGACGAGCTGCGCGGGTTCCACTCCCGCCGCCGCGAACTTCCGCGCCGCGACGCCGTTCACCGTGCGGACCCAGGCCCACGGGTCGTCGTGACCCGAGCCGAGACCGGCGAACGCCGAGAGCACCGCGGGGTTCACCGCCGTGACGACGCGGACGGCGCTGCCCGCCGGCCAGGAGCGCGCGAGGATCGCCGACACGGCCGCTTCGGCGCCGCGCGAAGCGTCCACGCCCACGACGAGACGCACGCCGCCGGGCCGCTCGATCGACGGCCGCCCTCGCGCGATCCGCACGGCGCACGGCGCCTCGCCGAGCACCGACTGCGCGACGCTGCCGAACACGGCGCGTCCTGCGGAGGAGCGCCCGTGCGACCCCATGACCACGAGGTCCGCCTTCCACGAGTCCGCCTTCGCGAGGATCGCCCACGACGGCGAGTCCGCGCACGCGTCCGCGTCGGTCTCCCACGACGGGACGAGACTCTCGAGACGCTCGCGGCCGCGCGTCGCGCAATGGACGGCGTCCTCGAGGGCCTCGTTGCGCTCGGACCGCGCGACACGCGCGGCCATCGAACGGTCCGTCGGGCAAGCGGGCAGCCGGACCACGTCGGCGACCGACAGGACCAGCGCCTCGGCGCGCAGCGGGAGCCCGGCGCGCAGGAGGTCGTCGATCGCGGCGTCGGCGGACTGCGAGCCGTCGTAGGCGATCAGGATTCGCAAGGGAGCCTCCTCAACCGCCGGCCGAGTCGGCGCCGGCGAAGGACTGCAGCGTCCGGATCTGGTCCGCCGCGGATTCGATCCGCGCCTCGGCGAGGTTGCGCAGGGAGAGGAGGCCCACCGGGCGTCCGCGCGCGTCGACGATCGCCAGGTGACGGATGTGACGGTCGGTCATCAGGTCGAATGCGGCCTCCCACGTGGCGTCGGGCCCGACCTTCGCGACGTCCGTGGTCATGATGTCGGACACCTTCACGGCGCGCGGGTCGAGTCCCTTGCCGACGACGCGGTGGACGAGGTCGCGCTCCGACAGCACGCCGACCATGCGTCCCTTGTCGAGCACGATCAGCGCTCCGCAGCGCGCGAGGCGCAGCATCTTCACGGCCTTCTGAGCCGTCGTTCCCGACGCGACCGAAGGCGGGGGAGACTGGGCGAGTCGAAGGATGCTCATGAGGTTCCTCCGTGTGGATGCGATGGACGCCGTTGACGCCGTTGACGCCGCGCACGCTAGTGGCGCGGCAGGCGCGTGCATGCGAGCCAGGTCACTCTGCGCGCGAGGACCTCGCTCGTGCGCGCACCCGGTGCGTTCGCGAGTGATCCGTATCACGGCGCTGCTCCCCGCGGAGCACTACCGTCCTTTGCGTGAGCCGCGGCACCGTCCGCGGCGCCGGAACCGAGGAGCGAGCGCCATGAAGGCCACCACGACGAGGAAGTCCCGGGCGAAGGCGGGGATCGTCGCCGCGGACGTGATGCAGCGGCAGATCGTCACTGTCTCGCCGGACGCGCCGCTCTCGGAGGTGGAGCGCCTCCTGACCGAGAACCGCATCAGCGGCATGCCGGTGACGGACTCGTCCGGACGCGCGATCGGCGTGATCTCGTACCGAGACCTCCTCGACCACTACGCCGAGAACCCGGACTCGCGGCCCCGCCGCGGCCCCGGCTTCTTCCACCTCTCGTCGGGGGAACTCGACGACGAGGAGGTGGAGGCCTTCTCGGTGCCCGAGGAGAGCGAGGACAGCGTGGAGGACGCGATGACGCCCGAGGTGATCCACGTGCGCGCGGACGCGCCGCTCTCCGAGGTCGCCCGGACGATGGTGCGCCGCAACGTCCACCGTGTGCTCGTCACGGACGGGAAGACGGGCGGCGTCGTCGGCATCGTCAGTTCGATGGGAGTCCCCGCCGGCTTCGCGAGGTGATCCGGCGGCCGGCGCGCGGACGTGCGGCAGTTCGTCGGGCGCGAGATCGGCGTACTTCGCGCGATCCGCACTACCCTCCGCGGCGATGTCGCCCCTCACCGTCGTCCAGCGCCCGCCCGTCCGTCTGCCGCCCGAGACGATCACCGCGTTCGATTCCTACCTGCGCGAGCGGTTCCCCAAGGCGACGCGAACCCGCCTTCTCGACGAGATCGCGGCGATGTCGGACGCGTTCACGGCCGAGCGCGAGGAACTGCCCGGCTCGTACCTGAACCAGCCGCCGCGGCGCAGCGCCTATCTCGCGTACTTCCACCCCCAGCAGGTGCTCCGCGGTCTCGCCGCGATCGAGGAGGTCAAGGCGCGCGCCGAGCGCCGCGGGCTCTGGCCGCCGGGGCGTCCGCGCGTCGCCGACCTCGGCGCGGGCCTCGGCGCCATGTCGCAGGCGCTGCTGCTCGCGGGCACGCGGCCCGCGGAGATCACTCTCGTCGATCACCAGAAGTCGGCGCTGACGGACGCGCGCGACCTCACGCTGCGCGTCGCCGGAGCCGAACCCCCGCGCGTGCGCACTGCGAACGAGCGGCTCGGCGCGTGGCTCGCAAAGGCGCAGCACGAGGGCTGGCGGTACGACGTCGTGCTGATGGGCGGACTCCTGAACGAGATCCGCGGCGAGTGGGCGCCGCTCCTCGAACGCGTGCTCTCGATCCTCGACCCCGCGGCGCCGGGCGGCGGCGTGCTGATCATCGTCGAACCTGCGATCCCGCCGATCGCGCGGCGGCTGATGGAACTGCGCGAGACGGCGCTCGCCACGACGACGACGATCGCGCCCTGCACGCACGGCGCCGCGTGCCCGCTCGTCGCGCTGCGCCGGGACTGGTGCTTCACGGTCCGCGCGGCCGAGATCCCGTTGCGCGTCGCGTCGTTCGCGCGGGAGCTCGGCCATCAGACCGACCAGACCCGCTACGCGCTCTGGGCGTGCGCCGCGAGACCGGAGGCCGCGCCGTTCGAGGTGGACCCGAGCCGTCACGCACGCGCGGTCAGCGACCGCATGGACGGCGAGCACGTGCTCTGCGTGGAGGGACGCCGCGAACGCGTGAACCACCCTGGACCGCTGATCCGCGGCGACCTCGTCGTCTCGTAGAGCGCGGACCGGGAGTGCTGTGCCGTCTCTCCCAGGTCCGGGCTACCCTCTCGCCATGAAGCAACCCGGAGCCGTGATCCTCGACGCAGCCCGCGCGACGGCGCGCGCGCGCGATCTCTGCGCCTTCATCGACGCGAGCCCGATGCCGTACCAGGCCGTGGCCGAGTGCGCGCGGCGCCTCGTCGCCGCGGGCTACGAGGAACTCCTCGAGTGCGCGCAGTGGAAGCTCGAAGCGGGACGCGGGTACTACGTCACTCGGAACTCGTCGACGATCCTCGCGTTCCGGCTCGCGGCGAAGGCGCCGTCGGCGACCGGCGTCGCGCTCGTCGGCGCGCACGTCGATTCGCCGAACCTCCGGGTGAAGCCGCGCGCCGAGGCGGGCTGCGAGGGATACCGCACGCTCGCGGTCGAGGTGTACGGCGGGCCGATCCTCGCAACGTGGACCGACCGCGATCTCGGACTCGCGGGCCGTGTCGTTCTCTCGGACAAGGGCGCCGGGCCCCGCGGCGGCGTGCGCCAGGCGATGGTCGAGATCCGGCGTCCGATCGCGCGCGTCTCGAACCTCGCGATCCACCTGAACCGAAACGTCAACGAAGACGGACTGAAGCTCGACAAGCAGCGCCACCTGCCGCCGATGCTCGGACTCGACGACAACGCCTCGGGCGAGGAGTGGTCGCTGCGCAGGCTGCTCGCGGCCGAGATCGGCGCGAAGCAGGACGAGATCCTCGGGTACGACCTCGGCCTCTTCGACGTGACGCCCTCGACGCTCGGCGGACTCGCGGGCGAGTTCGTCTTCGCGTCGCGCCTCGACAACCTCGGGAGTTCGCACGCGGCGCTCGCCGCGCTCATCGACGCGACGGCGCGCGGCGGCGCGCAGGAGTCGTCGTGGCTCATCGCGCTCTACGACCACGAGGAGTGCGGCAGTCAGAGTCTCCAGGGCGCCCAGGGCACGTTCGTCCGCGACGTCCTCTCGCGCATCGCCTCCACGCATCCCGCGGCGGGACGCAACGCGCAGGAGGAGATCGGCCGCACGCTCGCGCGCTCGCTGCTCGTCAGCGCGGACATGGCGCACGCCGTCCACCCGAACTACTCCGAGTACCACGAGCCCGCGCACAAGCCGCGTCTCAACCGCGGTCCCGCGGTGAAGCACAACGAGAACCAGCGCTATGCGACCGACGGCGAGTCGTCGGCGCTGTTCACGAACCTCTGCCGCGCGGCGGGCTTCGAACCGCAGCACTTCGTCAGCCGGACGGATCTGCCGTGCGGCACGACGATCGGCCCGATCGCCGCGGCGGGCGTGGGACTGAAGACGGTGGACGTCGGGAACCCCATGCTCTCGATGCACTCCATCCGCGAGTGCTGCGGCACGTACGACCAGGACCTGATGGTCGAGGCGTTCCTGCGGTTGTTCCGGTGAGGCGGAGAAGAGCGGGCGAGCTGGCCGCACCACGCACCATCTCTCGCTAGGGGCAATGGCGCCGGGCCGTACGAGTCCGTCCTGTGAATGGACTCGCGGCGACCCCCGTGTCCGCCCCCGGTTGAATTCGGAACGGCGCCCGCACGTGTTGCGACGTCGGGCGGACACGGGGGTCCGCCCCTACCGAGGACAGGGCCGCGACCCGTCGGCGACAGACCCGCGCGGTTCAGTCCCGCCCCCTCCCGTTCCGATCCGGAGACGGGATGCCCTCTCGCCACGCCGCCACCGCCGTCGCCTCGCTCGCGCTCGCCGCTGCCGCGCTGACGGCGACGGCGGACGTCGTCGTGCTGCGCGGCGGGCGGCGCGTCGTCGGTGTCGTCGAGGAATCGGACGACGTCGTGCGCGTCTCGATCGACGGCGGGAAGCTCGCGTTCGCGCGGAAGGACGTTGTCCGGATCGAGCGGGTCCTTGGCTCGGGAAAGCCGGTGCGCGACCGGATCGCCGAACTGCGCGAGGGCGACGTCGCCGCGGCGCTCGCGATCGCCGCCGACGCGTCGAAGGCCGGTTTCGCGGACGAGGCGCGCCGCGCGCTCGACTTCGCATCGAGGTGGGCGCCCGACGACCCTCTCGTGCGCGCCGCGTTGCGACGGTGGCAGTCGCTCGTCCGCGTGCTCCCCGACGACGAAGCCGCCGAGGCCGGTCTCACGGCGGCGTTCGGTTCGGGCGCGAACCTCCGCCGCACGCCGCACTTCGTCATCGCCTACGACACGACCGACGACGCCGTCCGCGGGCGCGCCGAACTGCTCGAGGCCGCGTACCGCAAGGTCCACGCGCTCGCCGAGTCGCTCGGTCTCGAACCCGCGCCGATCGAGGCGAAGCTCGAGATCCTCGTCTTCGCCGATCACGCAGGGTGGGTCGCGTCGCTCGCGGGAATCACCGTCGCGACGGAGAACGTCACGGGCGCCTTCGTGCCGACGACGCGGCGCGTGCACCTCTTCGACACGAACTCGGCGCCGGAGGTCGTCGCGGCGGGCAGGGACGTGGCCAGGGCGAAGGCCGAACTCGACGCGCACGAGGCCCGCCTCGAACCGCGCCGCGACGCGATCCTCGAACTCCGGAATCGTCTCGCGAAGGCGATCGACGCGAAGCAGAAGGACGCCGCCCGGGGAATCGAATCGCAGATCGAGGATGCCGAGGCGCGTCTCGTCGAACTCGAGATCGCCATCGCGGAGTTCCGGGGACAGGTGGACGCCGCGGGCCGCGCCGTCGCCGAGGCGATCGGACGCGAGAACATCGCATCGACGACGCACGAGGCCTGCCACCAGATCGCGTTCGCGACGGGCATCTGCCGCGAGGGCCAGCCCGCGTGGCTGCTGGAGGGCCTCGCGATGCTGTTCGAGGTGACGAACCGGACGTCGTTCGTGCCGGAGGCCGTGAACGAACCGCGCTTGGCCGAACTGCGGGCCGCGTGGTCGAAGGGGCGGACGACGCGTCTCGCCGACGTCGTCTCCGACTCCGTGTTCACCGCGCCGGACGCGAACCTCTCCGCGGCCTACGCCGAGTCGTGGTCCGCCGCGTACTTCCTCGCGCGCAAGCACCCCGACGGCTTCGCGCGCCTCGTCCGCGAGGGCCGCTCCGCGCCGATCGACGCCGAGTCGACCGCGGCGCGACTCGAGGACTTCCGCCGGGTGTTCGGCGCGGATCTCGACGCGCTCGACGCCGCGTGGAAGGACGACGTCCGGCTTCTTCGCTGATTCGGCGACTCTCGTCACAGGGGCCGGGCGACTGCGCGCTGTAGAGCGATGCCAGCCGATTGCGGGCCGCTGCGAAGTCACCCTCGCACGACCGGCAGCGCGGAGGGCGCATGCTCGAGTTCATCGACGGGAACACGGCCGTGCTCCGCGCCGCGATCGACGCGGGGTGCGACTTCTTCGCGGGCTACCCGATCACGCCCGCGACGTCGATCCTCCTCGAAGCGGTGCGCGAACTCCCGCCGCGCGGCGGCGTCGTCGTGCAGGGCGAGGACGAGATCGCGTCGATCGGCATGTCCATCGCCGCGTCGATGGCGGGGCGCCGCGCGATGACCGCGACGAGCGGCCCGGGCATGTCGCTGATGTCCGAGTCGATCGGCCTCGCCGTGATGGGGGAGGTGCCGCTCGTCATCGTGGACGTGCAGCGCATGGGACCCGCGACGGGCGGTGCCACGACGAGCGCCGACGGCGACGTGCAGTTCGCGCGGTGGTGCGCGCCCGGCGGCTACCCGATCCCGGTCCTCGCGCCGACGGACGTGCGGACGGCGTACGTCGTCGCGCGGCACGCGTTCAACCTCGCCGAACGCCTGCGGACGCCGGTGATCCTCCTCTCGTCCAAGGAAGTCGCGATGACGCGGCAGACGGTGGACTTCGACGCCGAGCGCGCGCGCCTGCCCGTCGCGACGCGCCGGCTCTTCGACGGCGCGGGCGCGTACGTGCCGTACCGCGTCGGGCGGCCCGAGGACGTGCCGGCGTTCAGCGCGGTCGGCGGCGCGCACGCGGTCCGGTTCACGACGTCGATCCACGACGAGCGCGGCGAGATCACGAACGACCCCGTGAAGATCGCCGCGAAGCTGACGCACCTCGAGCGCAAGATCACCGAGGACACCGACGGCGTCGTCCTCGCCGACGAAGACCTTCAACCCGGCGCCGCGACGCTCGTCGTCGCGTACGGCGTCGCCGCCGCGGCGGCCCGCGAGGCCGTGGACGAGGTCCGCGCGGGCGGCGGCCGCGCGAGTCTCCTCACGCTCTACACGCTCGGGCCGTTCCCGGACCGCCGCCTCCGCGACGCGGCGCGCGGCCACGCGCGGATCGTCGTCCCCGAGCACAACTTCGGGCAGGTGGCCCGCGAGGTCGAACGCGTCGTGCGCGACGGCGTCGTCGTGCCCGTGCAGCGGATCGACGGCGGGATGATCGCGCCGTCAGCCATAGCGCAGGCGGTGCGCGCGTGAGTCACGCCGAGGACTTCGCCGACGACCGCGTCCCGCACCCGTTCTGTCCGGGCTGTTCGCACGGCACGGTCGTGGATGCCCTCGGCGAGGCGATGGCGCGGTCCGCGCCCGATCCGCAGCGCACCGTGCTCGTCTCCGACATCGGCTGCGTCGGCCTCCTCGACCGTCACTTCAAGGTGCACACGTTCCACGGTCTCCACGGGCGGAGCGTCACGTACGGGACGGGCCTCGCGCTCGCGCGGCCGGACCTCAGGGTCGTCGTGGCGCTCGGCGACGGCTCGCTCGGGATCGGCGGCCACCATTTGATCTCGGCGGCGCGGCGCGGGCTTCCGCTCACGGTCGTCGTCTTCAACAACTTCACCTACGGCATGACCGGCGGGCAGTCGTCGGCGACGACGCCCGAGGGATACGTCACCTCGACGTCGCCCGATGGCAGCACCGACCGTCCGCTCGACCCGTGCGCGCTCGTCGCCGCGTGCGGCGCCACGTTCGTCGCGCGGGTCCCGGCGTTCGACGAGTCGCTCACGGACGTGCTGGCCCGCGCGATCGCGCACCCCGGGTTCGCGCTCGTGGACGTGTGGGAGATCTGCACGGCGCACTTCATGCCGTCGAACGACTTCAAGCGGAGTTCGCTCCTGCAGATGGCGAGGGACACGCACAGCGAGTTCGGCGTGCTGCGCGACGATCCGCCGCCGCCGCGTGCTGCGCACGTCCCGCTCCCCGCGCCGCCGCGCGTCGACCTCACGCCCGCGTTCGCGTCGGCGCTCGAACGGCCCGTCCGCATCGTCGTCGCGGGTGCCGCGGGCCAGCGCATCCGCACGGCGGCGCTGACGTTCGCGCGCGCCGCCGTCCGCGCGGGACTCCACGCCACGCAGAAGGACGACTACCCGATCACGGTGCGCACCGGGCACAGCGTCGCGGAGGTGATCGTGTCGCCGCGCGCGATCCGCTTCACCGGGATCGAGGCGCCGGACGTCGCGATCCTCATCGCTCCGGAGGGAGTGAAGCGCGCACGGTCGCTCCTCTCGGCGATGGACGGGACGGGCGTCGTCCTCGCGGACGAGGGCCTCGAACTGCCCGAGCTCCGGGCGCCGGTGTTGCGTCTCCCGTGTCGCGAGGCGGCGCGTGAGATCGGCGCCGAGAACGTCGCGCTCTGGGCGCTCGCCCGCGCCGCGGCTCGCGTCGGCGCGCCGTCCGCGGCGGCGATCGAGGACGTCGTCCATCGGCACACGCCGGAGGCGTACCGCGCGAAGGCGCTCCGCGCGGTCCGTCTCGGGTTTGCGGTGGGGGAGTAGCCGACGTCCGGTTCCATCAGGAACGAGTCGCCGGCTTCGTGGGTGCAACCTCGGTCGTGTGCCCGACGACGCGCTGCTGGCACGGCGTGTCGCTACGACGAACCGTAGTTCCTCAGCAGAGTGTCCCGAAACGCAGGCTGCATGTGCTCGAAGTTGTAGATCGTCGGATGTGCGACGGCCTCGGAGACGGTGACTGCTCCGACTCCGGCGAGGGACGTTCTGAGAGTCGCCCCGCCGTCGGCGGAACGAGACGCGAGCAGGATGAACTCCTCGCACTGCTCGAAGTACCCGGCCCACGTCCCGCGATCCGACGCCATCGTCATGACGGAGAATGGGATCCTCCAATCGTCGACTCCGGACCGCCCCAACACCGCGGCGCGGTAGGCCTCCGGGCTGGTGGAGCGATCGATCCAGATCGACCGCGGCTCACGTGCATCGTGCTCCGATCCGAGGTCCGTGATGCAGATGCACTCCGAGCCCTCGGCCATCAGCATCGCTTGCGCCGCAGCGAGGAACGTGGGCTCGAACACCCAGTCACCGTCGAACACGAGGAACTCTCCCCATCCGGGGCGGAACACCTGCTCCGGGAGTCGTCGCGCCGGGATCACGCACGACTTCGCGGTCAGGAACGCGTTCCGGCGCACGTCCATGTCGCCGCGGTCACCCGTCACCGTCAATCCGAACCTCCCGTCGCGGTTCGGATTCTAGTCGCGACATTCCGTTCCTGGAACGGGATGCCGCCTACGCCGCGGACTGCGCCGGTTGCGGCGCCTCGGCCGCCTTCCACGCGGCGCCCGCGAACACGCGCGCCAATACGTCGTCGCGGAGTGCCCAGTGCGCGTCCCACGGTGCCTGGAAGAGGTGGGACGGAAAGCTCGGCAGCGCGAGGGGGTGCTCCACCACCGTCACCGCGACTGCGCCCTGGATCTCGGAGAGGATCAGCACCGCCGTGACCGGCGGGTCGTCCCGGCGGTGACGGCTCGGCGGCACGCCGTCCATGCCGAGGTGCTCGGGGAACGACGGGTCGCCCACGAGCGCTCCCATCGTGACGGCCGGATCGGAGACGTCCGCGTCGTCGTCCTCGCCGGAGAGCAGCACCGCGGCGCAGAGATGATCGCGCCGGAACTCGCGCATCTGACGCTGCGCGAGGTGGATCTTCGCGGCGATGCGCGCGTGGAGTCCGCGGCGCGGCCCCTCGGGCGACGACTCCGCGCGTCCGAACTCCTTCACCTCGAGCATCAGCTTCCAGCCGCCGAGACGGAGCCGGAAGTCCGGGCGCCGGCGGCGTCCCTCGAACGCGGGCTCGTACTGCCAGTCGGACCCGCGGAGCCATCCCCGCGTTCCGAAGTACCGGGCGAGCAGGCGCTCGGCCTGCGTTCTCGGCTCGTGGATGCGCTCCATGCTTTCGGCGCGGTCGCGAGAGAGGGGGTGCGACAAGACTAGCAACCCGTGTCAAGGGGGTGTTCGGGGAAGGAGCGCTGTTCGCGAAGTTCCGGGTCACAGCGACGGCGCGAGCAGCTTCTCCACCGCCGCCATGGCCGCATCCACCTTCTTCGCGTCGTCCACGCGCACGCGGATGCTCAGCATCCGGCGGCGGGTCGGGATCGTCATCTGCACGGTGACGTGGCCGCGGACGGTCATGTCGTCGCGGAGCACGTCTTTCCCGCCGAACTTCACCTTCTTGGCACCGCGCATCATCTGCCGCGCGAGCATCTCGCACGTCAGGTCGCCGTAGCCCGCGATGACCGAGAGGCTGCCGTTCACGCCGGGACCGACGAAGTGCGCCTCGCCGGACGACGTGACGGTCGCGTTCCAGCCCTTCGGCGGTTCGGCGAGCGAGACGCCCGAGAGCACGTCCTCGCGCTCCGACGAGTTCTCGAGGCCGTCCGTCTTCCAGGTGCGGTCGCCCTCGGTGAACTCCACCGTGCGGATCGAGACGCGGCCCGAGACGCGCGACGAGACGATGCCGGGGAAGGAGTCGGGGTCGTCGTCCGGTCCGAAGCAGAAGTAGCGGGCCTTCGTGCCGTACTCGTTCGTCGTCGGGTCGCAGCCGACCCAGCCGCCGAGCCACACCTCGGCGAAGCTGTGCGCGCCCCACATGTCGCCGACCTGCGCGTAGCCGGAGTAGCGCCGCGCCGGGATGCCCGCCGCGCGGCAGAGAGTGACGAAGAGGACGCAGTGCTCGGAGCAGTCGCCGCCGCCGTCCTCGAGGATCTCGACCGCGGTCGGCTCGGGGATCGGACCCGACGCCTTGCGCAGCGTGAGGAACACGTAGCGGAGGATCTTGCGGACGACCTCGCGCGAGTCCTTCTCGTCGCCGACGGCGGACTTCAGCGCGGACTGCACGCGCGGCGCGTCCCAGCAGAAGAGGTTCGTGCGCAAGAGGTGCTTCGCGAACGCCGGGTCCTTCACGGGCAGGGGGATCGCCGCGCCGGGTTCGTCGTGCGACAGGAGTTCGACCCGGATCACGTTCCCCTTGCGCGAGACCTCGCGGGAGTACGGCGTCGCCGGGATGTCCGGCATCTCCACGCCCTCGGCGGGGGCCAGCGTCACGTCGATGACGGCGCGGTCGAGCGACGTGCACCGCTTCATCTCCGGGTCGGCGGCGACCGTGATGGAGTAGACGGCGCCGCCCTCGCGCATGTCGCGGGCCTGCGACTGCGTGGTCGAGATCGTCTGCGAGCGGCCCGAGTGGATCTTGCGGACGACGCCCGCGGTGTCGAGCCACCACGTGGACGTGGCGGGGACGCCCGCGACGGACTCGACGACGCGAAAGCACTCGAATTCGCCGCAGAGGAGCCGCAGCGTCTCTTTCGCCTCGACGCGGAGCGTCACGGTGTCGAGGCGCTTGCCCTCGAAGTTCGGCGCCTTGTACTCGAACGTCGCGCCGACCGTGACCGCGCCCGCCTGGAGCTTCTTCGAGAGGAAGGCCTCGCTGTCGGCCGGACACGGGGCGTCGCACTCGACCGAGTGCTTCTCCTCGAGACCGGCGACTCTCGTCGTCAGGTCGTAGCCCTTGCCGTTCCAGACCTGGATCGACTCGGTGATCCGGTCGCCCTGCACGGCGCGGACCTCCATCTTCAGGACGAGCCCGTCGTCGGTGCGCTCGAGGTCGCTGTAGCTCCGCGACTCGAAGGTGTCCTCGGAGCCGCCCATGCGACGCGTCGTCGAGGAGAAGAACTCGGTGCGGTCGTGGATCGTCGATGTCCCCTCGTACGTCGAGGGCGTCCACTTCACGTGGCTCCAGCCGGCCGGCTGGCCATCCTGGAGGCGGCGGTACCACTGGTCGGAGAGGACGCGAGGCGCGGCCTTCGTCGCGGGCGCCTGCGTCGCGTTCTTCGCCGTGGGCGCCGCCGGCGCGGCGAGCGGCACGGGTGCCGGCGCCGGAGCGACGGCGGCGGGCGGCGCAGCGGGCGGCGCGGCCGAGGGCTCTTCGCGTCCGCACGCCGCGGCGAAGGCGAGGACGACGAAGACCAGCATTCCCGCTCGGCTCTTTCTCATGGGGCCGAGTGTACGATCCCCCGCCCATGGTGGACACACCGCCACGCCGCGGACTTCGCGCCGCCGCCGTCCTTGCGGGCGTGATCGCCGCGGGCGGGGCCGCGGAACTCGTCCTTCGCGCCGCGAACTGGGGCGTCCACGCGCCGCGCAAGGCCGACTACCACTTCCTGCGCCGCGCGGGCGACCCGTACTGGATCTTCGACGTCGCGAACCCGCCGGAGCACGAGTGGGACGGCGACCCGTACGGACGTCTTCCGCCCGGCGCGCGGATGACGTATCCGATCAACTCGAAGGGGCTCCGCGGGCCCGAGCCGGACCCGGCGCGGCCGAAGGTGCTCTTCGTCGGGGACTCGTTCACGTTCGGCGAGGGCGTCGCGGTCGGGGACACGTTCGCGGCGCGCGTGGAGGCGGCGCTCGCGACGCGGTTCGATCCGCCGCCGCAGGTCCTGAACGGCGGCGTGCCGGGCTACGGGAGCGACGCCGAAGCCGGGCGTCTTCCGGGATGGCTCGAGGAGTTCGCGCCGCGCGCCGTCGTGGTCGTCTACGTGCCGAACGACCCGATCCCGCTGGAGGAGACGGTCGGCCGGGACGACCTTCTCGCGCGCGGCGAGACGATGTCGGGGCTCCGCGTGACGCGGCTCATCGCCGACGCGCTCGGCCGTGGCGCCCGCGACCGCGAGGTGGAGGCCTGGTACGAGTCGTACTACTTCGGCGAACGGCGCGCGCGCTGGCGGTCGGCGCGCGCCGCGCTCGACGACATGCGCAGGCGGACGCTCGCCGCGAACGCGAAGTTCGGCGTCGTCGTCTTCCCGCTCCTCCACCGTCTCGCCGACCGGCCGTTCGCGAAGATCCACGACGCGGTCGCCGCCGCGTGCGCCGAGATGGGGGTGCCGGTGCTCGACCTCACCGCGGCACTCGCCCGCGAACCCGACCACGCGCTCTGGGTCCATCCGGCGGACCACCACCCCGACTCCCGCGCGCACGAGATCGCAGCAGAGGCGATCGCGCCGTTCGTCGAGTCGCTGATGAGGTAGAGGGCGCGAGGGGGGCATCCAGCGGCAACAGATGTAGAGTTCTCGGTAGGGGCGGACC